>DAORGN010000227.1:0-7468 GCA_035340095.1 Pseudomonadota bacterium
TCTCGTTTGTCGTCTGGCTGGCGCTGTTTACGCTGGTGATCACGCTGGTGGTGCTGGCGATCGTGCTCATTCCCAAGCGGATTCGTCCGCCGCAGCGAGCGCAGTGCGCGGTTTCCGTCGAGCCAGCGGGCATGCAAGTCTGGGTCGACAATGGCGCCGGTCCGATCGGCCAGACCCGCAGCAAAAATGAACTGATGACCATCGAGCTGGGCGTCGGGCCACACCGCTTTGTGCTGCGCAGCCCAGACGACGGCAGCGAGCGATCGGAAGCGATCCACGTCAACGTGAGCGAAGGCCAGCCGTGTAGTCTGACGCTCAAAGCGCTGCCAAGTGCCGAGCCAGCAAACCCGCCGCCGACAGTGGTCGATGCGGGTGCAGCGGCGGATGCTGCGGTTCGTCCGGCGGACATGGCGACGGCACCTGTCGACGCCAGCGCCGCACCAGTCGCCGCGCCAGCCCAGCCAAACCCTGCCGCAAATCCAGCCCCGCCCACGACAGCGGAAGCCGACGATGATGCGGCCAAAAAGACGGAAAAGAAGATCCGCAAGCGGCCCAAAGCGGACAAGGCCAGCGATCTGCCGGCCCCAGCCACCGCTCCCGTCGCTCAGCCGGCCCAGCCCGAAGCCACCCCGGCGGCAGACAAGCCTGAAGCGGCCAAGCCCGCCGAAGCGCCCAAAGCCGAAACGCCTAAGCCGGAACCGAAAGCCGCGCCCAAGCCGTCCACCGAGGCTGCGCCCGCCGAAACAACCCCGCCTGCGCAGTAAGCTTCACTGAAAATTTTCCTGTGTCCTTGGTGCCACTTATCCTTGCACCGTGGAGCTTGGTTCTTCGCGATCCGTTTCTCGCTTTGCCGTCGCCATTCGGGTGGGCTCGTTTTACGCTGCGGTGACGCTGCTGGCGATCATGTGGGGTGCCTTGCGCGGGCACACCAACATTTTGCTGCTGGAAGGATCGGCGGCTGGACTGCGGCTGTCGCACCTTTTGTCGAGCGTGGCGCTCGGTGGATCGATGGGTCTTTTGCTCGTGCTTTTGACGCGCTACCTGCAAGAGCGCTTCGACTGGGCACGGACGCTGCACAACGAATTTCGCCATCTGCTTGGGCCGATGTGTCGGCGAGACATCTTGGTGGTGGCGGCGGCTTCGGCCATTGGTGAAGAGTGTCTGTTCCGCGGCGCGCTGATGCTGCACCTGTGGCAAGCGATCCCCGGCCCGACCGGACTTCTCGTCGGAGTGATCGGCTCGGCGCTGCTGTTTTCGCTTTTGCACATCGGGCCCGGCAGTCGCTTTGTGCCGTGGACCGTGTCGGCGCTCTTGATGGGCGTCGTGCTCGGTGGGTTGTTTGTGCTCACGGGAGATTTGCTGGCGCCGATCGCCGTTCACTTCACGGTGAACCTTTTGAACCTGAGCGACATCGTGCGCCGCGAGCTGCCGCAGACGGCGTTAGCTTAGCGAAAACTGGATCTGCCCGTCGGTGATGCGACCGCGATAAAGCAGATCAAGCGCCTGGTGGTAGCTGTCGAGCGGCAGTCGCGCCGCCCCCGGAACACTGCCCCGCGATTCCAGATTCCACTGCTTCTGCGCAAACAGCGCCGCTTGGACCGATCGCGTAAAGCCGGCCTTGCGCATCCAGTCGAGCAGACGAAAACCTTCGAGCGACTTGTTGTGCCGGACCAGCTCGCTTGGGTCGATGGTGCAGTTGCCTTCGCCGCGCTGACCGTACATGAGCACGGTTCCGCCCGTCGGCAACGCTTGCAAAAGCTGCTGGGTGCGTTCGCCGGGACGGGATTCCAGCACCACGCTGACGCCGAGCGCTTGGAACAGTGCGACAAGCTGGGCATCCGACACATCCGACGACAAATCGACGACGTGCCGCGCTCCGAGCGCTTTGAGCGCCGCCGCATCGGTTGCCCGCTCGACCAGGTGCAGCATTGGAATGCCACGTCGCTCGGCACAAATCGCCAGCATCCGACCAAGCGGAGTGTCCGCCGCGGTGTTGGCAATCGCCCGAGCGCCTTTGGCCCGCGCTGCTTCGATGAGTGCATACGCCGCCACGCCCGTGCTCAGCAGCGTCGCGCCCTGATCAAATGGCATAAAGCTGCGCAGCGGCACACAGCGCCACGTCGGCACGCAGACGTATTCGGCCCAGGTGCCATCGCCACGCTCCGGCGCGCCACACACCACCCGCCGACCCAAAAGCGCCCGCGCAAGCAGGCCGCCACCGCTTTGCACCACGATGCCCGAACATTCCAGGCCCGGCACCACCGGCAGCTGCCGATTGGCACCGTAGCGACCTTGCAGAAACAGCACGTCGTGCACGGTGATCGGTGCCGACTGAACCTTGACGAGCACCTCGCCATGGCCGGGCTGCGGAATCGGCTTGTTGCTGACGAAAACCAGTGAAATTCCGTCGTAGGCGCGCAGCTCCAGCGCCTTCATCGTGGGCAGCTTCGGCGGGGCCGGCACCGCCGGAATGACCCCACTCATCCGCCCAAGGACCAAGATGTCGGTAGAGGACGATGATTTTGCAGCTTCCATAGTATTTGTAGAATTGCCCCGTTTATATAAGCAGCGCAATAGCTGTCGAAAAATGCAGTCGTGTCGACGGTTCAGCGCGTGTCGTCTAGAAGCGCACCAAACAGCGACGATCGAAGGACACGATGTAGGCGCAGCCGACTGTGCCAGTTTGTCACAGTGGCGAAAGGCGATCAGGGCAGGATGGGCGACGGGATGGGCAACGAAGCTAGCGAAGCGGGCGGAGCTGGACTTCGGGGGCTTTGCAGGAGTCGCGAACAAAGCCACCACACGGCATCGGCGACAGGTCTTTGCGCAGGCAAATGCGCACCTCGCGCAGATAGACGCCGGAACACTGGGCGGTGATGCTGGTCTCGGCAAGCTGCGGGTTTGCGTCGAGGAAGCTCTTTTTCAGCTCGGCCAATGACGTCACAACCGGTGCCGTCGGTGACTGATACGGCGAAGGGATCTTGAGCCCGGCGAACACCGTCTCGACTTGCTGGAAATACTGCTCGGCGCTCAGCCCGCTGCAGGTTCCGTGCTTTTCCCATTCGTGCCGAATCAGCTTCTGGCTGGGCATCATCCGCAGCACCTTGTCGACGGTGGCATCGGGGAGCTGATAGGTCGACGGGCACGACTCGGGATAGCCTTTTTCGTACTGCGGCCACAGCCCGTGGACGATAAAGCCGAAACGCTTGCCGTCGCCACACTGCTGGTCCGTCGGTGGAAACTTGCGCGTCTGGCAAAACTGCGGCGACCACGACAGGCTCAGCACGTAGTAATCAAACGATCCGCTCTGTCCTGGCCCAAGCGACGGAGCTTCATCGAGATCCGGGGGAGGCGCGGGGCTTTGGGACGGCGCTTTCGGACAACCAAGGAGCGGCAGCAGCAAAAGCGCCAGCACGAAAGCAGACGACGGAAACAAACGACGTAGTTTCATGGGCTAATTAAGCGACGAGTCGCCGCCCTGGTTCAAGCCAGCAACCAGTTTTGCGAGCGACACCGTCAGCAAATCCGCGCGAACGGCCAGATCCCGGCACTCGAAAAGCCGCCGCCGCAGCGCTGGCGTCCGCACCAGCGCCGACGAAAGTACGTCGATAAGACATGGCAGCCGGCGGGTTTCAGCGCACAGCCGCAGCAAGGTCTGACCGCCCTCGCCAATAAACCTCGCCAGCTTGTCGACCAGCGAGCGCAGCGTTTCGCGCACTTGCTCTTCGTTGAGATCGGCAGCGATGCGATCGCGAACCCGATGGGCGATCACTTCGCGGTACGAGCGATCCGGCGGCAGCTCTTCGTCGATGCGAACGCGCCAGAGTCCTTCGAGGAGAATGTTGTACGTTCCGTCGGGATTTTGCTTGTGCGCAATGATCTTGCCGAGCCCAGCCATCGCCCGCACCGGAGGCCGCCCTTGGTAGTCTTTTTCAAACCCCGGTTTGAGCTGCGCTATCGCCAAAAGCCCGTCGCCGGCAAGGCACGCGGCGGTCATCTCACGGTAGCGCGGTTCAAAGACATACAAAGGCAGCATCGCGCGCGGGAACAGCTGGACCCGATGCAGCGGGAAAATCGGCAACCGATCGAACGTCTGGGGGAGACCGTCCTGCTCGTGCGTGGGCTTGCTCATCGGGAAGCTCTCCCATGGAAGATGCCGCGCAGCTTCAAACTGCGCCCGCGTACAGCAAAGAGCGGCAACTACCACACCGGTGTCGCGCGAAGGCTCGCACGACCGTCTGTTTCGTGGACGCGAAAGAGCACGTCGCGGCATCCTTGATCGACTTGGATGCGGGCGTGGCTTTCGCGCAGCTCGTCGCAAAATGTCTCGAAACTGAGCCCGAGTAGTGATTCGCCGTGACGGACTTTGGTCGACACAAACTCAGCGTAAAGCCGTGGCAGCGCGTCGAGTGAACCGGGCTCGCCAAAGCTGTCGACTGGCGGTGTGGGCACTTGCAGAAGCGGACGCTGCGACGGTTCGAGACCGGCCAAACCAGGCGGCACCGGCGTCGGCGCGGAGCGATCGAGACGCAGCAACAAGAAACCGACCATCAACAGCAGCGCCGAAAGCCCGGCTCCGCGCAGCAAAACCCCGATCGGCAGCGCCAAAAAAAGCGTGCGCAGGCGCCAAAAGGGCGACACGACATGTGCCCGCTGCCAAGTCAAAAGAGCGATCCCATCGACAGAACCGGGACGACGAATTTCGACAACCCTGGCATCGGCAGGCGGACGGAGCGACGATTCCCCAAGCAGCTTATCGCGATGCCGCCAGACCGCCTGGAGCCCGAGCTTTTCGCCGAGCTTTTCGTCGAGCGGTTCACCGATAAGCAGCGCTCCGGCATAGCCCTTTTGCGAAAGCGCGGTCAGCGGCACACCAGCGACGGTAAAAATCCGCCCGTTTTGTTCGTACAGGTCATCGAGCCGGTAGCCGCGCAGCGCAAGCTCTGCAAATGGCCAGCCATCGAGCGCGTCACCACTGCGATCTTCGTCGAGACCCACCCGCGCAAGCACCTGACCTTGCCGCCCGAGCAGCCACAAAAACGCCAGCTTTTTTCCATCGGAGAGCCGTCGCAGACGTTTTTGCAGCGACTTTTGCAAAAGCCGCGGTTCGCCAAGTCCGCGCTCGGCATCTTCTATCGTGCTGGCCAGCGTCGCATCACTGCCAATCACCGTCGCCGTTTCGATGAGCTGTGCGGCGTCTAGTCGCAGCGCCTGTTCGATTTGCTGCTGGCTCAGCGTCAGTCGCTCGTCTCTGTGCCGCAGCGATTCCTGATCCGCATCGCGCACAAGCGCAAGCCCGCCGACCCCAAGCCCACCGATGACAAGCGAGAGCAGCACAAGCCAAAGCCGCGTAAAAGTCATCGGCTAGCGCTCCTCTCCGAGACTGGCTTTGAGCGACAGCTCCCGTCCGTCCGCTGGCACATCGACTTCTTGCTGCCACACTTCGCCGCCCGGCACCCGCAGCCGCACCACGTAACGTCCCGGCGGCACATCGAGCGTCGCCACCGCCATCGTCCCCTGCTCGCTGACCTCCAGATGAGTCGCCAGGTGCAGAGGCAAAAGCACATGCACAGGCAAAGACGGCTGCTCGCGCAGAGACAGCGACAGCTCACCCGCAGACGAAAGACGGATCGACTGGGCTTGGCCGGGCAGAAGCAGGACAGACGGCTTCCCCGGAAGCGCTGGCGAAAGCTCGACGGTCACAGGACGCTGGTCATCGCTTCGCAGCGTGAGTGTACCGCCGGGCAAAAGCAACAGCTGCCGAGGCAACAGCCGCTGGCCGAACACGCGCACCGTCTGTTCCGTCGGCAGCGGCGGTACACCGGCCCGTTCCGGCAAGAGCTTGGGCGACCCAGCAAGCGGCATCACTTCCAGCACGGTTTCCCGTCGAGGATCAGGCGATGGCGGCGCGATCGGCAAGATGCCATTGGGCCGCAAAAAATAGCCGAGAGGCCGCGACGGCGCAGGCTGCCCCGAAAAAGCGACAATCGCGCGCAGCGGCGCCGCTTGCGCGGACCACGGGAGACAAAGCGCAAGGCCGATTCCCAGCGCAAGCAAGCGAAGACGCATCGACGGAAATCCGGTCACAACGGGCCCGCGGTTGTGCGGTTACGCCACGCCAAGTCGGGCCTTGAGCTGACGGTGTTCGTCCCACAGCGCTTCGGGCATGTGCGCACCGAACTTGCTGAGGAACTGCGTGCTGCGCTCTGCCTCCTTCTGCCACGCCTCAACATCGACGGACAGCAGCTGATCCATGGCGCCACTCGGCAGATCCAGCCCACGGGTATCCAGCGCGCCTGGTTGTGGCAAAAGCCCAATCGGCGATTCGACCGCCGCGCCTTCGCCACGCACCCGCTCGATGATCCACTTGAGCACGCGGATGTTGTCGCCATAGCCCGGCCACAGGAACTTGCCATCGTCGCCGGTACGGAACCAGTTGACCTGGAACAGCTTCGGCAAGCTGCTCGCGGTCCCGCGCTGACCCATGTTGAGCCAGTGGGCAAAGTAATCGCCCATGTTGTAGCCACAGAACGGCAGCATCGCGAATGGATCGTTGCGCACGACACCCACCTGGCCGACTGCTGCCGCCGTGGTTTCCGACGCCATCGTCGCGCCCAGGTAGACACCGTGCTGGAAGCTGCGTGATTCGAGCACCAGCGGTGCCAGCTTGGCCCGTCGTCCACCAAAAACAATGGCCGAAATCGGCACACCTTGGGGCGCTTTGAACTTCGGCGAGACCGACGGACACTGCTCTATCGGGGCGGTGAAGCGCGAGTTCGGATGCGCTGCTTTTTCCCCACTCTGCGGATTGAAAGGACGACCCTGCCAGTCGATAAGACCTGCCGGTGGTGTTGGACTAAGTCCTTCCCACCACGGCTCGTTGTCGGCGGTCAGCGCGACGTTGGTAAAGATGCTGTTTTTGCGCAGGGTCGCGAGCGCGTTGGAGTTGGTGCGCTTGCCGGTGCCCGGTGCGACGCCAAAAAAGCCAGCTTCGGGATTTATCGCCCACAGCCTGCCGTCGGGACCAAAGTGCATCCAGCAGATGTCGTCACCGACCGTGGTGACTTTGAACTCGTCGCCCAGCGAAGGCACCATCATCGCCAGGTTGGTCTTGCCGCACGCCGACGGGAACGCCGCCGCGATGTATGTGGTTTCGCCGCGCTTGTCTTCGATGCCGAGGATCAGCATGTGCTCGGCGAGCCAGCCTTCGTCGCGACCGATGGTGCTGGCGATGCGCAGCGCGTGACATTTTTTACCGAGCAGGGCGTTGCCGCCGTAACCCGATCCGATGCTCCAAATCTCGCGCCGCTTGGGGAAATGGCAGATGAAGCGACGATCCGGGGACAGATCGCCGAGCGAGTGGAGCCCTTTGACAAAGCCGCCGCCAAACGTCTCCAAGTGATCGAGCGCGACCTGACCCATGCGGGTCATGATGCGCATGTTGGCGACGACATACGGACTGTCGGTG
>DAORGN010000228.1:0-7442 GCA_035340095.1 Pseudomonadota bacterium
GCCACGGCAGCAGCGACGATTTACACCATCACCCGTGACGAGATTTTGCAGCGCGGTTACACGACGGTGGCCGATGCGCTGGCGAGCGTGCCGGGGCTCTATGTCATCGACGATTTGGTGATGCCGGCTCTGTCGGTGCGCGGGGTGAGCGGCGGGCTGTATGCGGGCACCCGTCTGTGCAAGCTGATGATCGACGGAAACACCGTCGCATTTCGCCCCGAACAGTCGGCCTTCTTGGGACTGGAATTCATTCCCATCGACGCAATTGAGCGCATCGAGGTCGCCAAAGGCCCACTTTCAGCGGTGTACGGCGCGAACGCTTTTCTCGCGACGATCAACGTCATTACGCGCCGGAGCCAGGAGGGCGTCATCGGCGCGCTGACCGCCAATTTCACTTATCTGCGCAGCCCAGGCGTAAGCGGTTCCGCGCTTGTCAGCTACGCCAGCAGTCGTGGCTACGTCATGGCAGCCGTTGGAGGCGGACGGCTGGACCGATCGGGGCTTTCGGTGCCGCAGACGCTTCCCGATACCGCGGCGCAGGGCAACATCGACTATGGCAAAGCGACCCAAGGGGACATCTCGCAGCCGTTGTCGATGGCGCTGAGCGCGGGACTGCGCAGCGAAAAGCTTGGCGAGCTGTCGCTGTCCACGGGGTTGCAAAGGCTCGATTCAAACGGCTTGTTTCGCATCAACAGCCTGCTGGCCGACGGAAACCGCATCGCACTTGCGAACATTTGGAGCGGCCTGCGCTACGAAAAGAAGTGGACCAAGGCGGCGCTCAACTTGTCGACGTCGCTCAATCACGGCGAGCCACTGCGTGAATACGAGCTTTTGCTGGCTGGCAACAGCAACTACAGCTTCAAGCCGAACTACGACTACACATCTTCGACGAGCAGCGCCGAAGTAAGCTACAGCCCGCTTGGGCAAAAACTGTCGCTGCGCGCCGGCGGAGAGTTTGAATATGCACGCGAGCGCGTTGCGTATTACACCCAGATTTTTCGTCGCCAAGAAGGCACCAATCAGCCGGGTGACACCGTTGATCTAATCGAAGGTCACGACCGCGATCGCGATTACTTCGGCGGCGCCGGATATCTGTCCGTCACCAGCGCGCCGTTTACGCGCCGGCTCAAGGGTCTGCGAATCAGTGGCGACTTGCGCGTCGACAAGATCCAGTTTGGCCCGATCACTTACGATCCGCAGTGGAGCTGGCGCTTCGCGATTGCCTATCGGATAAACCCTCGCATCGTCGCCAAGCTGGTCAGCGGGCGATCCTTTCAGATGCCGTCGGGGACGCTCTTGTTTTCCGAAGCTGGATTTGGCAACCGCAACAACATCATCGGCGCTTACGAGTTCAACAGCACGCGACCGCTTCTGCCGCAGCACATCTACAACATCGAGCTGTCTCTGTCGGCGGTCATCTTCAAACACTGGGCGCTCGAAGCGTCGCTGTTTGATCAGTCGCTCGTCGACAAAGTCGAGTTTGTGTCCGTCGGTGGGGACTTTGTCGCCAAAAACCGCAATCCGCAGAGCGTCATCGGTTTCGAGCTGTTGTCGCGGGTGCTGTTTGGGCGCTTTACCGCTTACGGTTGGCTGAGCGGGGTGTACAGCGTCGCTGCATTTGGGGCGGCGGCGGTGAGCAATCCACTGCCGGCGTTTCCGAGCCTGCAAGGCATTTTGGGTATCGATCTCGACGTGCCCGAAGCCAAGCTTCATCTAAATGCCCAGGCGCGTCTGGTCGGGCCGCGGGGTTCGTCGCCGAGCAATACGCTGCTCAACAACGACGAGCCTTACACGCTGCCCGCGTATGGCGTGCTGGATGTCACGCTGTCTACGCAGGCGCTGCATCCGTTTGGTCTAACGGCGGACACCCGGCTGCTCTTGACTGCGCGCAACCTGGGGCCAAAGCGCTGGGCTGAACCGGGGCACGCCGGCTTTGATCTTCCCGCCTTGGGGCCAAGTCTGCATCTGGCCCTCAAGCAGAGTTTTTAGCGAGGGAGCATGAAAAACGGTCGCAAAACCATCCTGCTTGTCGACGACGCGATGACGATTCGCAAGCTGGCGCGGGCGATGCTGGGTGCTGACTTTGACTTCCTCGAAGCGGAAAATGGCGAGCAGGCGCACGTCGTCGCCAAGCAGAGCCATCCCGACCTCATCGTGATGGATCTGAACATGCCGGTCAAAGATGGCATCGATGGGCTGGCCGATCTCAAGCGCGATCCGTCGACGAGCCGCATCCCTGTCATCATTTTGACGTCGGAAACCGAGCCGCACAAACGCGAGCGCTGTCTCGATTTGGGTTGTGCCGATTTTCTGCGCAAGCCACTCGATCGCACCCAGCTCAAAAACGCCGTGACGAGGAACCTGGCACCCCGATGAAGCACGGCACCCTGATCATAAGCTGTGCTCAGGCGCTGCTTGCGCTGCCCGTCCAGCACATCGTCGAGGTGTCGCGGATGGTGGCGCCGTGCGCACGGCTTCTGCGGGTGCCCAAGTTTGTGCTCGGCATCGTCGATTTTCACGGTCAGCTTGTGCCGGTGCTCGACCTGCCGGCGCGGCTGGGTTTGTGTCCGGCGCGGAGCGTGCTGGATTTGGCGCTTGGGCACATTGTTTTTATCGAGCTGCCCGGCGGAATCTGGGGTCTGGCCGTCGACAATGTTCAGGATCTGATCGAGCTGCCGACCGAGCCAATCGCCTTCGAGCCGCGCCATCTGGCGGGTCTTTTGCTCGGTTCGATCAAGCTGCCGAGCCACGAGCGGGCGCTGGTGCTAAATCCGGTGAAACTGCTGTCGGTGGTGACGCGGGCCAAGGTGGCAAGCGAGCTGCGCGAGCTGTTGGGGGGCGAGGCATGATGTCGCTCGCCGAACAGCTCGCGAGGCGCTATGGGCTTCACTTTGCGGGCCACAATGTCGATCTGCTCGAACATGGTCTGCGCCGGCTGGCCGATTCGCTGGGGCTGTCTCTCGACGTGCTGTGTCTTCGGCTGGCCGATCGCGACGCGAGCCGCGAGCTTTGGCAAAAAGCGATTGAGTTTGTCACGATCAATGAAACCTATCTGTTTCGTCACCCCGAACAGCTTGCGCTCCTTGGGCAGCGGCTGATTCCGGAACGACTGGCGACCGGGCAGCGCCACCTGCGGGTTTGGAGTGCTGGCTGTGCGACGGGTGAAGAGGCGTATTCGATCGCGATGGTGCTGCGACATGCGGCGCCGCAGATCGATCTAAGCGTCCTTGCCACCGACATCAGTCAATCGGTGCTCGCCGTCGCTGCGAAAGGTCGGTATGGATCGAACTCGCTGCGAGAGACGATCCCGCCGCATTTGGCCAGTGCGTATCTTTTGCCAACGGCAGACGGCGGCGTCGAAATTTCGCCTGAGATTCGCTCGATCGTCGAGCTGCGACAAGTGAACTTGGTGGACAGCGACGATTTGGCGACGGTGCCAGGCGGCTTCGATTTTATCTTTTGCCGCAATGTGCTGATTTACTTTACGCACGAGCACAACCGCGACGTGCTGAAGCTGCTGCGCAGTCGGCTTGTCGACGACGGGGTGCTGATTTTGTCGGCGCTGGATCAGCGCGAAAAAGTGCCGGGGCTCGAACTGCAAGTGATCGACGGTGTGCCGATCCTTCGTCGGGTCGGAGTGGCGCGCACCATGGGGAATCCCGCGTCACCACGGCGAGACAGCTCACCGCTGCGCGAGCTGTTGGCTTTGCCGACACCACCGCCGCGGCCTCTGCTCCCGTCGATTGCGGATGACACCCGAGAGCGCCAAGCCGAGGTCAAAGCCGCCGCCGACAGCGGTGATTTGCAGCGGGCGTCCCAGCTTGCCCGTCGACTCATCCAGTCGGATAGAACGCCGCAGTCGCTGCATCTTTTGGCGATGATCCTCGGTGAACAGGGCAAGCACAGCGAGGCAGAACAGCTTCTCCTCGAAGCGCTGAATCAAAATCCAGACTATGTGCTGGCGCACCTGAGCCTGGGGCTTATGGAAAGGCCGCAGCATCAGAGGTGGCGTGGCGCGCAGCACCTTCGGACCGTGATGACGCTGCTTGCACAGCGGCCCGACGATGAAGTTTTGAATGGACCTGAGCCGCTGCAAGTCGCGATGGCGCGTCGACTCGCAACCGCCGGGCTGGCCAACATGGAGAGACGATCGTGAAAAAAGTGCTCATCGTGGATGACTCCGCCACCACTCGGGCCGTCGTCAAAGTCTACCTAAGCGGCCAGTCGCTCCTGTTTTTGGAAGCCGACAACGGCACTGATGCGATGCGGATCGCTCTCGACGAAAGACCTGACGCCATCATCATCGACCTCAAGATGCCGGGCATGGATGGTCTGTCGTTTATCCGTCGCGCCCGCATGAGCATCGCGCTCCAGAAAACCCCCATCATCCTGATCACCGGGCAAAAGTCTCCCGAGATCAAAGCCGAGGCGATGCGCTGCGGTGCGAGCCACTTTATGACCAAGCCCATCGACGTGCCGGTGATGGCCAAGCTCATCATGAAGTCGGTCGGGCTGGAGAAGTAGCAGATGAGCGACGCCGGCGTGGAAAACCTGGAGCTGCTCCTGCACGAGCGGGCGGCGCAGCTGTCGCGACGCGCACGGGGCGAAGAGGAATCGGCGCTTTTGCCGCACGTTGCGTTTCAGTCGGCGGGAGAACAGTTTGCGGTGCCGCTGCGCTACGTGGTCCACGCCAGCCGGCTGCGTCACCTTACGCCGATACCGGGCGGTCCGTCGTATCTTTTGGGAATCTGCGCGCTGGCTGGGCATTTGGTGTCGGTGCTCGACGTCGCGGCGTTTTTGGAACTGCGCCATCGCGGGCTCCAAGACGTGGCCTGCTGTCTGGTCGTCAGCGTCGATGGCCGCGAGCTGGGGTTGTGCGCCGAGCGCTTGCTTGGGATTGAAGACTTGCCAGCGACGTCGATTCTGCCGTGGGCCAGCGTGCATGGTGCAGTGGGGCAGATTGCCACCCTCGAAACCCAGCGGTTTTTGATCCTCGATTTGCAGAAGCTGCTGCTCGACCCTCGCCTGTCCGAGGAGAAGCACTAGCCCATGGATGAACTGCTCCGCGAAGTCATCGACATTTTCGTCGCTGAAGTACGCGAGCAGGCGGATCGCATTGCCCAAGCGCTGCTGCTTATGGAACAGCAGCCGAGCAAAATTCCGACGGAAATCGAGGAACTGTATCGGCAAGCGCACAGCATGAAAGGCTCGTCGGCGTCTCTTGGGGTCGAGGAGCTGTCGCTGTTGGCCCACCACTTCGAGAGCGCGCTACTGCCGGTGCGGCGTCATCGCGCGCCGCTCACCGCCGAGATGGTCGATCTGGGACTGAAGGCGATGGATGCGGCCAAGCTGCGCGTGGTCGGACTGCAAGCCGATAGCGACGTCGGACTTGCCGAAGTACGGGCGCTAACCGATCGCCTCGAACGGCTGGCCGCAGAGCAGCCAAGCGCCAGTCCATCCGGTGCAGCGACGGAAGCGCGCGAAGTGCCGGTGCCGCTTGTTTCCGTCGATGAAGTCGGCGAACCAGTCCAATCGCCGCAAGAAAGCGATCCCACAGCGACCCACGCGCCAGCGACCGACGCACCCGACACGGTGCGGGTGTCAATCGACAAGCTCGCTCAACTGGTGCAGCACACCGACGATTTGCGGCGACTGCGGGGTCAGCTGGAACGGCACCATACCGACGTGACGACGCTTGCGCGCAATGTCGAGCGGCTGCTCCGTCACGCAAGCAAGGGCGGCGAGCCGCTCAGCCGCAAAACCACCGAGGAGCTGTCGCAGTTTTTGCGCGGTCTGCGGGCACTGCGGCGCGACCTGCTCGACGACAGCGAAGCGCTGCAAGCGACCACAAGCGAGCTCGACGACGGACTGCGGGCGATGCAGCTTCTGCCGGCGACACTGCTGCAGCAGCCACTGCATCGAGCGGTGCGTGAAGCCTGCCGCGCGACGGGCAAAGAAGCGGCGCTGCGACTGTTTGGCGAAGACGTATTTCTTGATCGCACGCTGCTCGAAGCGATCAAGACGCCACTGCTGCACTTGGTGCGAAACTCCGTCGACCACGGTATCGAAGATGTCGCTGTGCGCGAAGCGATAGGCAAGCCGGCGCTGGGTCGAATTGCGGTGAACATCGAGCAGCGCGGCAGCCAAGTCGAGATCGCTGTCACCGACGATGGGCGTGGTCTGGATGTGGCGCGCGTGCGCGAAGTGGCGGTGCAAAAAGGCCTGCTGTCTGCTGCGGAGGCCAATCGGCTCGACGAAAACGAGTCGTATGCGCTGCTTTTGCGTCCCGGTTTTTCGACCAAAGAGGAAGCCACCGAGCTGTCGGGACGCGGCGTCGGTCTTGATGTCGTCAATACGACGGTGCGCAAGCTGCATGGCTCGCTCCAGATGTCGTCGCAGCCGGGTCAAGGCACCACGTTTTTGATCTCGGTTCCGCTCACCGTCGCGGCCTCGCGGCTGCTTTTGCTCGATGAACAAGACCACACCTTTGCGTTGCCGTTGCCAGCGATCAGCCGGATTGCGCTGCCGCGACGCGAAGAACTGGTCAAAGTGGGCAATCAAACCGTTTATTACATCGACGACCAGCCGCATACGGTGATTGGTCTTTCGAAGCTGCTTGGACTGACGTACAGCGGCGAAGCACCGAGCCGACAGCCGCTGCTGCTCCTACGTGGCACGGGCGGTGTGGCGATTGCCTGCGATCGGCTGCGCGGCGAAAATGACTTGGTGTTGCGACCGCTGCCCGTCGAGCTGCGGCGGCTGTCCCTGCTATCGGCGGTGGCGATTGTGCCCAGCGGACCGGCGCTGTTTGTGCTGTCGCCCCAAGCGCTGATTTCTGCGGCTGCGAGTCTGCGCAAGGTTCAGGATGTGCGCAGCCGTCGACAAACCGTGCTCGTTGCGGACGATTCGATCACCACGCGATCGCTTCTGCGCAGTGTGCTGGAAAGCGGCGGCTATCGGGTGCGCACGGCTGCCGACGGTGACGAAGCGCTGCGACTTGCCCGTGGCGAACCGATTGATCTGCTCGTGTCCGACGTGCGGATGCCGCGGCTCGACGGAATTTCCCTGCTGGCCAAGCTGCGCAGCGACGCCCGCACCAGCAAGCTCCCCGTGGTCCTGTTTTCCGGCGCCAACAACGAAGAAGATCGCCAGCGCGGCCTGGCTGCTGGTGCCAGCGCCTATCTCGCCAAGAGCGATTTCGAGCGCGGCCACTTGATCGACGTCGTCACCCAGCTGCTTGGGGAGTCCGCATCATGAGCCAGATCGACGAAAATCGCATCTGCCGCGTGCTGCTGGTCGACGACAGCGATTCCTATCTGCGCGCGCTGACCAAGCTGCTAAGCCGCGAAAAAGACATCGTCGTCGTTGGTGAAGCCCAAGACGGCAGAGCCGCCGTCGAGCAAGCCGCAAAACTTCGTCCCGACGTCATCATCATGGACATC
>DAORGN010000229.1:0-7429 GCA_035340095.1 Pseudomonadota bacterium
GGAGCTGGTTTGATACTCGTCACTCGTTCCGCGCGGCGACACATAAAGTGTTCCGCTGATGTTTTCGAGCACGACGCGATACGGTGGTGCGGGGCGACGAACCAGGCGCAGACAGGCTCGCAGCTTGCTTTCTTGTACCGCGGTGAGCTTGCCGTCTTGGCTGCTTACATCGACTTGCACACTGGCCGCGGGATCGGGCGTGTCCACTGTGGGGGGCGGCGGCAGCTCGTCGCCTGCGCCGATTCCGCCATCGCGACGGATTTGTTGCGGTCGCGGTCCCTGCGGTTTGGGAATCTGCGGACTTGTCGGCTTGGTGGTTGTCGCAGTCGCTGTTTTGGCGGCAATCGGTGTATCGCTTGCGCTGCGCAGCGGCGGCAGCTTGGCCAGCAGCACTTCCATTCCCGCATCCGGCGCGAGCGGCGAGCCTGCGTCCGGCGTTTCGGTTTCAATCGACGGCGCGGCGACGATCTGCGGTGGCTGCGTCCGCGGCTTTTTGGGAAACAAAAGCTTGCGCGCACCGAGCAAAAGTCCCAGACCACACACCGCCCACAGCGCGCCTTGCACCATCGGCAGCCACAGCCTTGGCCATGTGGATTCCGGTCTACGGGGCAGGGCGGCGACCCGGCCTTCCGTCGGTGGTGAAAAGCGCGAAACCGAACCACCAAGCGCTGCCACAAAGTCGCGCAGATGGGCAAAGCGCACACCACGCGACCGACTGAGCGCTCGCTGAAGTGCGAGCTCGACCCGCTTGCTGAGCAAAAGTGGCAGCGGATCTTCGGCGAGCACTCGCTGCACCACGACCTCGCGCGGTTCATCGGGCGCACCGACGAACGCCGGCTGTCCAGCGAGCAGCTCGTACAAAATCACCGCCAAGCTGAACTGATCACTGCGTGGATCGCACGCTTGGCCGCTCAGCACTTCAGGGGCCAAATAGCCTGGTTCAGCAAAACGGGCGGCCAGCGTTTTTGGATACAGTCCAACATCGGTCAGCTTCACCCGCCAGTTGTCACCGTCGCTGATAACGACAATTCGGCGCGGCGACAAACCCAAGTGCAGCAGATCGAGCCGATGCACCGCATCCAGCGCTTCGCCGATTTGGCTCGCCAGATCCTGCACTTCGGTTTCGCGCAGCGGTCGTCCGAGCGAGCGCAAAAGTTCGGGCAGCGTCTTTCCTTCCAGCTCGACGGGTTCACGCAGCAGACAGGTGCGGCCTTCTTCATCAAACGGAATCAGCGCGTGGGTCTGTGACAGCGACGGATGCCGGAAGCTCGCGAGTCGCTGGACACCGGACTTCCAATCAAGCAGCTCGTCCTGTGGCAGCTCGGGGGGTCCGCCCGGCCAGATCAGCAGCTTGAGCAGCAGCGGTCGGCCATCTTCGACGGCGCGCACGGCATAGCTCTCCTCCGCACCGATTCGGTCGAGGAAACGCTCGACACGATAGCGCGCGGAGACGAGATCACCGGGCCGAAGCGCCGGGGTCGCGCTGTCTGCTTGGGACATCTTGAAAGCCTACGGAATCAGCAGCGACAGTGCCAGGCCGATGGCCATACCGGCGGTCGTGCCGAAGCCAGCCTGGGTGGCGGTGTGCATTTGGTACGGAACCGGAGTGCCGATTTGGTTAAATCCCCAGGTTTTTCCGTCGAGACCAGCCATCGCTCCAGACACCACAAGACCAGCCACTGTCAAGCTGCCAAACGCACCGACGGCAAGTCCGCGACGGAAGGTCCAGCGATCTTGGGCGGTTTCCGGGCAAGCCGGCACGCCACTTGTTGTCCAGCGTTCCCACGGGGCCAGGGCCGCCGCTCCACCGACGATGCCAAGCGCCGCCACGCCATACAGCGAGCGTGCGGTGCGACCAAAGTTGTTGAGCATATCGGTTGGGTACAGGTCTCCGTCGGCAGGCAGATAGACATCGCCGTCTTTGGCCGACAGTGCGATCGCGCTGGCCAAGCCGACCAGACCCACCGCCGACAGTGCACCCGCAAACAGACCGCGCTTAAACGTGTAGATCCGGGGTAGACAGCGCAGCTTGGCCGGCTCCAGGTCGAGCCCTGGTTCGGTGCTCTGCGGTTCGCTGGCGTTTGTTGCGGCGGGCGATTCAGTTCGCGCCGGTTGGCCTGGTGTCGTCGCAAAAGAGCCACCCGAGCTTCCCACCGGCGGAGGCGCCACCGGCACCGGCACAAGCTGGGGCGACGGAGCAGAGGGCGCCGGGGCGACAGGAACCAGCGCTGCCTGGGCTGCGAGCGCATCGACCAGTCGACCTGCGGCGCGCGAAACTGACTCTTGCAGCAGTTCTTCCGAACAGTCGGTGCAGCGTTCCTCAACGAGTGTCGGCTGTTCCGCATCCAGATCGTAAAGCCACAGTCGCACCAGATAGCTGCGATCGTTTGGGAAGACTTCACCACCGATGAGCCGCCGCGCGGAAAACGCCTTGCCCAGTCGGGTCAGGCAGGGTTTTTCGGTACACAGCAGCTCCGACGACTGGAGACTGGGCGACACCGCCGGTTCCCCCATCCGCAAAAGGTGCTGCGCCACCACCGAGCGCGATTTTGCGGAAGACTGACCTTCGCGCTTTATCCCGAGCACCAAAATCAGCGGTGCGGCGTGCGCAGGCAGCGACGAAAAGCCAATCAGCGCGGCCAAAAGCCACCACATGCCAGGGCGGAAAAAACGCAGCGAACCGGATTCTCGACTCGATCCCAGAGCGCGAAAATTGGGCAACATTTTGCCTAAAAGCAGACCAGCACTCCCTATACGCTGTCAATCGGCAAAACACGAGGCCACGATGTTCCAGCGACTTTGGGATGACAGTTACAGACGCTTCCGTCGTCGGCTTTTCGGACTTGGCGCGGCTGTACTCCTTGAATGCGTGGGACTTGGCTGTGGACCAAGCTTTCCGCCCTATTGGCAGTTGTCATCGGAGCCGTCTGACGCGAGCGGCAACCTTGATCCCAACGGGCAGCTGCGCATCTTGGCGCTCACGGCAGAACCTCCCGAGGTCGCGCCGGGGCAGTCGGTCCGCATTGCGGCGCTCGTTGCCACGCATCCTCGCTATGGAGAAATCGGGTCAGATGGTGGCGTTCCGCAGGCGACCTTGCGACCGCGTGGGCTGTCGGTGCTGTATCGCTTCTGTGTGCTGGACGCGCAGCTTGCTTCGCCTTTGCCATGCGGTCTGTTTCCGCAGACACAGGACTTTGTGCCGCTGCCAAATCGAACGGATGTTCCGACGGTGCTTGACATTCCGTTTGCCCAGTTTCCGGTTCCGCTCGCGTTTGGGAATCCGTACCAAATCGTCGTGACGTTGATCGCTGCGGATTCTTCTTTTGATGGTGGCGCCAATGGCTGTGCAGAGTCGGCTGCGCAAAACGGTGGTGTGTCGCCGATTCCCAATCACTGTGTCATCGCCATAAAGAGAGTCAAAGTCAGTCGATCAGACAGTCCCAATCACAATCCCAAGCTGCGCGCCGTTTCTCTGGGCAGCGACGATGCAAGCTTGGTCGATCTGGCGACCGGAAACGCGACTTATCCCAAGCTGGGAAGTGATGTGGCCGATTCTGATCGACCGTTTTTCCATCTGGTTGTCGAACGGAGTGCAGATTCGGAAGAGCAGGAACCCGATCCAAAAGATCAGAGCCAAACGCGCGCCGAACTTCTAACAACATCTCTGTTTGTGACAAGTGGGAACGTGGATTCGGGACGTGGGAATTTCATCGATCTCGACTGCAAAACCGACTGTCCGCAGCGACTACAAACCACCTATCTGTGGCAGCCACCGGCTCTGCGGGCGATGCAAGAATCACCCGATGACAGAACGCACTTTGTCGTGGTGTTGCGCGATGATCGCGGAGGCAGCGACTTTGCGATTGGGACTGCCAAAGCGCGCTAAATCGACCCATTAAGAGACCGTTTCATCGCGCAGGTTCCCAAACTTTTATACTAAAGATTTCTCGTCGAAAAGTGGCTGATTTTGCTGTCTTTTTCTGGGCTGTCGATCGGCAAATATGGATGCCTTCCTTTTTGTGCGATCGCTTGGAACCTCCGCTCTCTCCTTTTGTCTCTAGTTGCGAAGACGGACGACTTAGGAAGATTGAAGGAGAACTCCCATGACAGCCGCAAATCGCCTTCCCAACAGCATGGTCATGAGCGGACAGACGAACCCGGTTGCGAACCAGCTTGCAGCCCAGACCGATGATCAATCCGGCGCTCGTGCCGTCGAAATAACGGCTCTGTTTGATGGTGCAGTACAGGATGTCTGCCATCTTGCCAATCCACATGCAGGAACGATCTCGGCGTTTACCAAAGGTGTCCTGGCTCTGTCTGCGGTATCGCTGGGAACAGTGGTCGCGCTGTTTGGTTCGGCCTATGCAGAGGTGCGGGCGGAGAAGGCCACAGAGGAGCTTTCGCAGAAGAAAACTCCGACGAAAAACCACAGCAAAGAACGAGCACGGGATGCGGCGGCGGGCGGACTCCTTTTCCTGGGAACGGCGGGACTTCTGTACGGAATTCAGCGGCTCGGCAGTGAGCGCGGCGAGCGTGAATACAGCGTAGGAATTGATCCGCGCGCAAGCTACAAAGTCAGTACAGAAGGTCTTCCAAGTGTTCGCTTTCCCTTGGTGCGCAGCACTGGAAATGCGTTCGAGCTGGTCGTTGCGGATGCGATGAAAGGAACCGTAACCCGCGACGGAAAGCAGATGGATCTTCATGAGTATGCGAAAAGTGAGCGCAGCGCCCGTGATGGTCAGCTTGCAGATTCATCGGTCCTTGCGATTCCCGATGGAGTCCGTTTTTCGATTGAGCATGGCGGAGCGACATTCCTTGTGCAGTCGGTGGCCAAGCCGCGGCACTATCCGGTTCCGCTGCGGATCGACTGGGCAACGCAGTCCTATACGGGTGCGGTGATGGCGGGAGCGGCAGCGTTTGTGGGAATGATGTTTGCGCTGCCTCCCGACGCGCGCTCGCTGTCTTTGGATGGCTTTGACATGGTGCGGCTCGTCAAGCTAAACGCAAAGCCAGAAGCAGAGGAAGATCCCGCGTGGCTGAAGCCACAGAAGCAGGAAAAACAGACGACGGAAAAAGCGGCGTCTCCGAGCAAAGACAACCATGCCAAGGTGCGCACCACGACTCCGGTTCCACAGACGTATGTGGTGAAGAATCCGGGTCCGCGCAGCAGAGAGGAAAAGCAAGAAACGGCGCGCAACGCAGCGGCAAACGCGGGAATCTTTGTTGCGATGCGTGGTTCGATGGCGATGACTGTCTTTTCGCGCGAATCGGTGTTTGGGAGTGATGCCAAAGAAGCGATGGACAACGTCGTCGGGGCGGAGGGAGTCGACGGATACAGCAGTGGCGGAAACATCGTCGGGACTGGCCCGATCGGTGGTGGGGGGGGAGACGGAACCATCGGAACCGGGCTTCCCTTTGGTCCGGGGGGGCCTGGCGGTCGGCGCGGTCCAGCGGGTCCGGGCCTAAAGCGCTACATCGCGCACGCACCCGTCACGGAAGTCGGCAAAGTGGAAGTCAGCGCCGGAACGATGGATCGCGAAGTCATCCGCCGCGTGATTCGCAGCCACATGAAGGAAGTGAAGTACTGCTACGAAAAGGAACTGATGGCGCACAAGGAATTGGAAGGCCGCGTGCAAGTGAAGTTCCTGATCGGTCCGATGGGCAAAGTGGCGACGAGTCTGATTGAGTCTTCCTCTTTGCGCAACGCCGGTACAGAGCAGTGTGTGGCGGAAGCGGTGCGCCGCTGGGAGTTCCCGAAGCCGCCGAGCGGACCCGTCACTGTGACCTATCCGTTCGTGTTCAAGCCCGCCGGAGAATAGCTTCCGCTTCTTCACCTTCGCGGTTCTTTCCTTCTTCATCCACATCCACGGCGAATTTTTCTTCACCTACGCCGCTTGCTTGGACCACCATGCGACCACCATGCGCTGGGCCGGTCGCATTCCCTCTGAAGTCATCGCTGCTTGTCGCCGCTTACAAGAAACAGGTTTCGCCGCTTATGTCGTCGGTGGGGCCGTTCGCGATCTGCTGCTGTCGCCAGACGATGACAAAGCCAAAGACTTTGATCTCACCACGTCCGCGACGCCCGATGAAGTGATCGCGGTGTTCGGTCGCCGCAAGGTCATTCCGACCGGGATCGCGCATGGAACGGTCACAGTGCTGTGTGAGCGGGCCGCAGGAAAGCCACATCCCGTCGAGATCACGACGTTTCGCGGCGAAACCGGCTTTAGCGATGGCCGTCGTCCCGATCGCGTCGAGTTCATCACCGATCTAACCGAAGACCTGCGCCGCCGCGACTTCACGGTCAATGCGATCGCGTTCGATCCGGTGTCGCAAAGACTGGTCGATCCGTTTGATGGGCAGGGTGATTTGGGTAGCCAGACGATTCGTGCCGTCGGTGATCCAGTGGAACGCTTTGCCGAGGACGGCCTGCGGGTGATGCGCGCGGTGCGCTTTTCCGCCCAGCTTGGCTTTGAAGTGGATGTGTACACGCGCGCGGCTTTTGCGGGGGCACTGCCGACGCTGCGCAAAGTCAGTCGCGAACGGATTCGGGATGAACTGCTGAAGCTGCTGGCTTCGCCCGCGCCGCGTCGCGGTCTTCGGCTTATGTGCCTGCGCAGCGACGCAAATCCATCGTTTGATTGGGGGACGGACGGCAACATCCTGCGCGTCGTGTTCCCCGAGCTTTCGCACATGGTGACGGATTTGTCGTCTCTGGCGTCGTGGTGCAATCTGATCGAACAGGTGCAGAGGCCGCTGCGTCTGGCGGCGTTTCTGTGGCCGCTGCGCGAGTGGCTGCAAGGCCTTGGGGCGCAAGTGGCGAAGCTGCCGCGCGCGCTTGGTGAGCTTCTCGACGAACGGCTCAAGCTGCCGGCGAGCGATCGGCAGTTTTTGGTGTCGATTCTGACGGTGCCACTTGTGCCAAGCGAGCTTGCATTGCATCTGTCCGGCCCGCAGCTCCGTCGTTTTTTGGCTGAACATCCCGAACCGGTGATCGATGCGCTGCTTGCCCTTCAGTGGGCGGCGGGGAAAGCGGCGCGCGACGAAGCCGCGAGCGTGCAGCTGCCGCTTCTGATGGACCGCATCGCCGAGGAACGTGCCCGCAAGCCGCCGCTGTCGATTGCTGAGCTGGCGGTGGGCGGCAAAGACCTGATCGCGGCGTGCCAGCTTCCGCCTGGGCCCTGGGTTGGCGAGCTTCAGCGGGAGCTGCTTTTGCAAGTTCTCGACGAGCCAAGCCGAAACACGCGCGAGGATCTGCTGGCGATCGCCACAAAGTGGCTAACTACGCGAAATTTTAGGCATTGACAGCGGTGGGGAAGGCGCGCTAGAAACGTCCTCACCTCGCTCGCGAAAGTGGCGGAATTGGCAGACGCGCAGGATTCAGGTTCCTGTGAGGTAACACTCGTGAGGGTTCAACTCCCTCCTTTCGCAC
>DAORGN010000230.1:0-7396 GCA_035340095.1 Pseudomonadota bacterium
AGGTGTCGCGGTGAGCCAGTCGCTGCTGAAGCTGCTCGGGAAGCAGCGCAAGCAGGTACTCGGTCTGATGTCAGGAACATCAGGTGACGGGCTCGATTGCGCGCTTGTCGATCTTTCCGGCCATGGACTTTCCGTCGAAATTCATGGCGTTCGTTCTCTGACTTTCCCCTATCAGCCGGCTGAAAAGTCCTTCATTCACTCGCTGTTCGAGCCCGATGTCGATTCGCGCACGCTCTGTCAGGCGTCGTTTCGGCTGGGGGATCGTTTTGCGCAGGGCGTGATCGATTTTTGTGCCGAGCTGGGGATTTCCCCGCGTGATGTGGACCTCATCGGCAGTCACGGACAGACAGTGTGGCATCAGCCGCCGTCGGCGTGTCTGCGCGGCGAAGTTCCGTCAACGCTTCAAATCGGCGAGCCGGCGGTGATTGCGGCCAAAACCGGCGTGGTGACAATCGGGGACTTTCGCGTCGCTGATGTCGCGCTGGGCGGGGAAGGGGCGCCGCTTGTGCCGTATTTTGATTACTTGCTGTTTCGACAGCCAGGGCAGAGGCGGGCGCTGCAAAACATCGGCGGAATTGCCAACGTCAGCGTGCTGGGCGATTCACCCGATTCCGTGATCGCGTTCGACAATGGGCCGGGCAACATGCTGATCGATGCGCTGGCGCAGGTGGTGTCGCACGGAATGCTCGACATCGATCAAGACGGAGGGCTGTCCGCGCGAGGTCAGGTGCTTCCGACGGTGCTTTCGACACTGCTCGACGATGATTATCTGCGGCGAAAACCACCCAAGTCGACGGGACGGGAACGCTATGGGGTCGGCTTTGCGGAAGCGCTGCTCCGTCGGCATGCCGATCGTGAACCTGTCGATTTGCTGGCGACGGTGGTGGCGTTTACCGCCCATGCGATAGCCGACAGCCTGCGCGATTTTCGGCTCGACGAGCTGCTTGTGTCTGGCGGTGGGGCGTATAACCGCACGCTGATGGGGCAGCTCGAGCGGCTGATTGCACCAACGAAGCTGTCCAAGCTCGACGCGCAAGGCATCGACATCGACAACAAAGAAGCGGTCGCGTTTGCGATCCTGGCGCTGCAGACCTTGCACGGTGAACCGGCGAACCTGCCCAGCGTTACGGGCGCGCGCGGCCAAGCGGTGCTCGGCAAGATTTGTCTGCCGCCGCTGTAGCTGCGGTCAGGGCAGGGCGCGGGCGTCGCGCAGCAGCTCGCTTTCTCGTCTGGGGACCGGCAGCGTATCAAACTGCACCCGAATGCCGAGCTGCAGCGCAAAGCGCGACGAGTTTTGCGTGCTCTGCGTCGGATCGGTCGGAAAGCGCGAAACTTCGGCTTTGACCGGCTGCCCGAGCGCCGGATATTCGGGGACACGCTCGCCGCGAATCGCCATCGCAAAGACATTCCCTTCGGCAAACACCGACAGGGGTCCGACGACGCGATAGCTTCCACCGACGCTGCTTATCAGCAAATACATGGTGCGGTTCTGCGGCGAGACAAGCTGCAAAAAGGGATCTTCAGACGGCGGACTTACGCGGCCTGGGCTGGTCTGCGTCCCGTGCATAAGCTGCGCCGATCCATAGATCGCCAATTCCCAAAATGGTCGAATCAGAAAGTCGCCGCCGAGCCGATCCCAGAGCGACAGTGCACCGGCGTAGGGATCGGGTTCGTAGCCGCGCGCCAATCGCACGTCGAAGCGCCGTCGCGGACCGACGTAACCCAAGCTGACTTCGCCGCCAAAACTGAGCGTTTCGACGGTTCCGATCGCCACTTCGAGCGGCGGCGGATTTTCGTTGCCGCGAATGCCTTGCACCCGACCGTCGATCGAACAGCGATTGCCAGCGACGAGCAGTGGATCAAGCCGGGTACACAGGTGAGGCTGCGCCGCGGCGATAAGTCCGGTTTCGGTACGGACGGTGAATCGCTGGTCCAGCTTGTATTCCCAAGCGGCGCCGACAAACACGTCGTGGGCGGGCTTTACGTCGCTGCGGGGCAAAATGTCGCGCAAGGTGCCGGAATACAGCGCGCTCAGACGGTAACGCAGCGGCAGATCGAAGCGATGGCGATCGAAGTTGCGCAGCGCGAGCACCGATACTTCGACGGATTCCATCGGCCCCAGCGTCGAATACGTTGGCAGCGTGTCGACCGCTTCCAGAAGCTCCAGCGCTTTCCACGACAGACCGACGCGCAGGCCGTACTGTTCGGAAAAAGCGTGGGACAGCTCGATGCTGGCGCTCGGGGTGATGAAAAACTGACCCGATGCGGACTGGGTGGTCGTCGGCAAGTTGGGGTCCACCATCGCGCCCGATCCGCTGCGGACATCGAGCGTGCGATCGAACACATCGACGGTGGCCCGCGCTTGTCCGGACAGGCGGGTTCGGCTCGTCAGCGCGTGCTCGGCTTTGTAATCGAGACCAAACACGGGGCGACGGAGGATCGGGGTACAGTACTGCGCAATGTAGCCCACCGACAGCGAGAGCTGGTGGCGATAGCGACGGCTGGTCGCAAGCATCGTCGCGGTGCCGCTGACTTCTTGGCCGAAGTCAAAGCGCGGGCTTACACCACACGGGCCGCGGTCGTCGCCAGTACCGAACTGGCCGGCATTGGCGAAACCGACCATCGACGATGAGCGAAGCTCGCCGAGAAAGTCGATGCGATCGGCGCGCGCGCTTGGCAAAAAAAGCCCGATCGAAGCGAGTGCCGCGACGAGGTATTTCATCCTCGACCTGTCTTTGGCTGGGCTTTTTGATAAACCGCCTCGACCCGCGCCGCCCAGGTCGAAAGAGAAAACCGAGCATCGGCAGACTGCATCGCGGCCTGGCCCATCCGCTGCCGCAGCGACGGGTCGGCCACCAGCTGCAAAAGCGCCTGCGTCAGCGCAGCGACGTCCCCGCGCGCCACCAGCAGACCAGTTTGGCCATCCTCGACGATTTCGGCGCAGCCGCCGGTCGCCATCGCCACCGTCGGAACTCCGAGTGCCATCGCTTCAATCAAGTTGAGCGGCAGACCTTCGTTGTGTGAACACGACACCAGCACATCGCATGAGCGATAGGCATCGGCGATTTGGGGCGCATACCCAAGCATCGTGATGTTGAGTTTTTCGTCGACAATCCGTCTGCGCAGCGATTCCGCAAGCGGTCCTTCGCCATACAGGACGCCGCGCACCGGCAGGCCCAGCGACGAAAGCTTGGCAAACGCGGTCAAGAACTGTTCGTGGCCTTTTTCCGGCGACAGCCGCGCCACCATGCCGAGCACCACTTCATCGTCGGACCGGCTGGTTTTGCGCAGCTCGCTTCGCAGATCGCGCTCGCCGATTTGTGCGCGCAGCCGGTCGAGGTCGATGCCGCTCGGCAGCAGATACGTCCGTTCGGGCGACACCCCGCTTGCGATGACTTCGGCGCGGTATTCCTGGCTCAGCGTCAGAACCGCCGACGCCAGCCGCAGCGACAGCCGATCGAGCTTTTCGTAGAAGCGGACCCGCAGATCATCGGGTCGCAGGTAGCCGTGGACTTCGATGACCAGCGGCAGGCCAATCAGCCGACACAGTGGCGCCGACAGCACATCGGTCTTGAGCGAGTGCGAGTGCACCACGTCGGGATGTATCCTGCGCAGCGCGCGAAGCCACGCGAGGACAAGCTGCGGACTCAGCTGGGATGCCGCCTCGACACGCAGCGTCGGAATCCCTCGCGTCGTCAGCTCGTGCTGTAGTCTGTCCTGATCGTCGCCGAGCCGGGTTTCATGGCACAGCAGGACCGAAACCTGATGGCCACGCTGCACAAGCGCGAGTGTTTCGTCGAGAACGCAGCGCTCTGCCCCATAAATTTGGCTGGCAGACTGGATGACGTGAAGGATGTGCATCGGGCGACCGAATCTGCTCGCAATCTATCACGGCTGTCCGGCGTCTCGGCGGAGCCGCTGGGCTTCTGCGCGTTCGGTTTCTGCGCGGTGAACGTGGCCCTGGCGCTGTTCCAGATCGGCGCGAACTTCGTGGAGCCGGGCCAAAAGCAGTCGGTCACTGGTCTGCATGACCGCCTGCGCCAAGGACTGTCGGGCACCGTCGAGGTCGCCAGCCATCGCCAGAATCTGCGCGTGGGCGATGCTGATTTCGGGGGCTTTTTGTCGACGCAGCGCGACTTCGGCCAGGTCTTTCGCGAGCACGAGCTTTTGTCCGCGCAGCAGCACTTCCAAGAGTCCACCGATAAGCAAAGGCTCAAGCTGCGGCCTTGTGAGCAGTCCGCGCAGTGCCGTTTCGGCAGCATCGGGCTGTGCGGTCGAAAGCGCAGCCCGTCCAAGCCATGTCAGCGCTGCCTGATCGCCACGAGACACACTTTCGGACGCCACCGACAGAAGAAGCGGCCAATTGGGCTGGCTTTGGGTGCCCAGAAATTCCAGCAGCGCCAAGCGGAGCGGTTCGTCATTTGGCAGCGCCGCCACAAGCTCTGTTCCTTTTGGGGACAGTGAAAGCAGAAGACCAAACAAATAGCGGCGTTTTTCCGCGTCGGCTTCGCCAATCAGGGGCCCCAGCATCGCCAGCGCTTGCCGTTGGTGCCCGTGGCGACCAAGCAGCCTGACCGCGGTCGCGCGGGCCAGCAGATCGGCGGGATTTTGTCGCAGGCTGCGGTTTGTCCACGCCATCGCTTCGGGGTCATCGTCTTCGAAAAGCCGCGCCGCAACCACCGCCGAAAGATAGGAATCGAGAGGATGCCGAAACAGCGCTTCGCTCGCAGCCTGCTTGAGCACGGAGGGCGAAACCGTCGGGTCTTGCGCCAAGATCGCTAGCCGTCGTCCGTCTTCGTCGTGGCTCGGCAGCTTGAGCTGCACCACCGCGGCCAACAGCAGCACCAGCGCCCCCAGACCGGCCAGCCAGCGTGCCGACAGCGAAAAGAGAGGCTTTTGCACAAGCGACGTCACCAAAAGTGCCGACAGCGCCACCGCTCCCGTCTGTAGGTTGAAGTCAAACAGGTTGTGCAGTCCCAAACAGAGCAGCGCCCAAAGTGCCGCCCGTCGAACCGGCGTCGGCGATTCCCCTGAGCTGCGAAACAGCTGCCGGGCCGCTTGCGCCGTCGCACAAAACAAAAGTCCCCACAGCACAAACCCGAGCGGCAGCCCGTGGTCGAGCAGCGCCTGCAGCCACTCGTTTTCCAGATGGGTAAAGCGGGTCGTCGTCGCAATCGCTGTGGGGGCTTGCAGCGCAGTTTCCAGCGCGCCTCGTCCGATGCCGGTCAGCGGATGCGCTTTCAAAAGCGGCCACGCCGTCTGCCACAGCCAGACTTTGCTGCCCGCCGGCGACAGTCCGTGTGAAAGCTCGCGCCAGCGTCCGACGAGCGGGGCTGCCGGTCCAAACAGCATCGCCAAAAGCAGACCCAGCGACGGCAAAACCACCCACCAGAGCCGCTGTCTTTTTGTCTTGGGCACAGGTGAATCGGCAGACAGCAGCGTCAGAAGCTGGCCAAAAAGACCACACAAAATGCCGGCTCGCGACAGCGAAAACAGCAGCGCCAGGTTCACAAGCCCAAGCACGGCGCACAGTGCCCCAAAGCGCTGCGGACGCGCCTGCCGATCCGTCTGAAGCAGCATCCCCAGCGCCAAAATGGCCGTCAGCGAAAGCAGCGCCGCCATGTGATTGGCGTTTTGCAGCACCGCCGGCCACAGCGCGCGGCTCTGGCCTTCCGTCGTCACCGCGAGTGTCCCAGGCAGCGTCACGCCCAGCGCCGCCAACGATCCAAGACCCGCGACGAGCGATCCGACCATCACCACCATCCCGGCCAAGCGATAGCTGTCGCCGTGACGGGTGCGCAGCGTCGAAAAAACGCCCAGCGCGCAGACATAGCCTAGCAATCGCACGGCTTCATTGGCCGTTTCAGCCGGATCGAGCGAAAGCGGCAGCGGCTTGTGCGGATATCCACCGATGTCCGCCAGCGTCTGGCGCAAAAGCGGCTCGCTCGCGAGTGGCAGCATGCTGCGCAGCGCTGCGGGAAGTGGCACGCACTGGATCGCTGCAATTCCGGCAGCCAACAAGAGCCACAGCGAATACAGCGACACCGGCACGGTGCGCAGCGCAAGCCCTCGCCACATCGAAAGAAGTCCACACAGACCCGCCACCACCATCGTCGCTGGGCGTGCAGTTGTGCCACCCCACAGCACCGCGACAAGCAAAAGCGGCGCAGCATGCAAAGTCAGCGATAGCTGTTCAGGAGGCGTTCTCACGAGGGTGCGCCTGCGCAGTCTGCCAGAAGTCTTCGCGGGCGGTGGTTGCGTCTTCTTCGCTTGTGCCTTTTTGCGTCGGCACGATGCCAAAGCGCAGCTTGCGGCGGAACACTTCTTCGATCAGGTCGGCTTTGCGGCGCGTCGACCACAGCTCTAGTTCGAGGTCGGTGCCCTCAGGGACGGCGATCGTCAGTTCGATTTCTTTGCTTTGGGTGCGGCAGCGGACCGATTCAATCA
Organism: Pseudomonadota bacterium; assembly: GCA_035340095.1. Lineage (GTDB taxonomy): Bacteria > Myxococcota_A > Polyangia > Palsa-1104 > JAEUJZ01 > JAEUKA01. Next base: position 6,448 of record DAORGN010000230.1, read on the forward strand.
CCTGGCGATTGGTTCGATCGAGCCCGTCGGCAACGCGCAAAATCGACGACAAAAGACGGACTTTGCGGCGCAGCGGCTCACCGAGCGCGACAAAGCTTTCGTGGGTGTCTTTCGGCGTCGACTTGCGGTGGTAGCGCACGCAGTGGCTGAGGATCTTGATCTCCTCGCTTGAAAAACCCGACAGGCCGACGTTTTCGATCAGGTACTGGCCGTGCTTGTGGTGTTTCGACGCTGCGATGTAAAAGCCGGCGTCGTGCAAAAGCGCGGCAAATTCCAGCAGCTCTCCGTCGTAATTGGCCAGGCCGTGCAGCGGTCGCAGCCCACGAAAGATGTCGAGCGCGAGCCTGGCCACCTGCTTGGCGTGCGGTTCGCGAACCTGGCAGCGACGCATAAGGCTTACCACCGAGCGGCGACGCAGATCGGGAAACTCGTCGGACAGTTGAATGTCAGGGCGGTGTTTTTGGGCGTAGTCGAAGATCAGCCCTTCGCGCAGACCGGCTTCACACAGCACGTATTCGTCCGCGTGGAACACTTCGAGCAGCGACCGCACCAGCACGACGCCGGGCAGAATCGAATCGGCGCGGCGGGGGTCGAGGCCAGGCATTTTTTGCCGTTCCGCCGGCGTCATCGCAAACAGCCGCTGCTCCAGCGCGAAGATGTCGGAAAAGCGCACGACTTTGCTTCGCTCGGCTTTGTCTTTGCTCGATGGCGCGTCGCTGCGTGGCACAAGCGGCGTACAGATTTCGGCCAGCGCTCGCCCGGTTCCCGACGAAATCGCGACGAAATCAAAGCCGATGCGCTGAATCGGTGCGGCAATCTTTTCGAGCGCACGGTGGCAAAACTCGGCAAGCTGGGCGCGTTCATCGACGCTGGGCTGTTCGCGCGAAAACATCTGGAGCAGCCGCAGCACACCGAGCTTGAGGCTGCGCTGAAAGTACAGTTCGCGGGC
>DAORGN010000231.1:0-7385 GCA_035340095.1 Pseudomonadota bacterium
GGATCGGGATGATGGGCGTGTCCTGTTGCATCGCCCAGACGTCCCATCTGGCCAAGGGCGCGCAGCGCACGGGCGCGCAACAGCGGATGTTCATCGTCGGCAAGTCGCTGCAAAAGCACGCGGTCTTTCGATAGCGCCGCCCGTCCGAGCAGCGACAAAAGACACAGCGGTCGACTGTCCGGGCCCAACAGTTCGGGCAGATAACGTCCCAAGTCGGCGTCAGGAACCCGCACGACGAGCGCTTGCAGGGCCGCGCTGCGGACTTCCGCATCTTCGTCTTCGACCAGCCGCTCGAACAGCGTCACATCGGTTTCGCCCAGTTCATCGAGCGCACGCAACGCCGCCAGTCGTGCGAGTGGATGGGGATGCAAAAGCGTCGCACGCAAGGGAGCCCGTCGACCGCCCGTTCGCATCAGCGACTGACAGGCCCACTTGACCGCCCCGACGGGTGATTCATTGTCCGACAGAATCCGGCCAATCAGCGCTTGCCCCCGTCGTCCCGTCCGGTCCAAAAGCTCACACGCACTTTCCAGCGCGTGCGGCAGACCCGGAATGACCATGTGCGGCAGCACTTCTTCCAGCTCGGTCGCTTTGATCTGTCGCGCCAGTCGTTCGATGGCCAGCGTGCGCAGCGCGGTATGCGGATCGGCCAAAAGCGGCAGCAGCTCTGCCGGTGGCACATCCGACGGTGGGCGCACGCGCAGTCGGGCCGTGGTGACCGCCGGATCGGGATTCGCGAGCGACTGATCCAAAGCCGGTGGTGCCGGTGCTTTGTAGGCCGCAAGCTGCGGTTCGACGCGCGACTGAAGTTCCAGGTGGGCGCTTTGACACGCCTCGTTCATCGTCGCCGAGACTTGCAGAATCTGTTCGCGTTCATCGGGAAGTGCTTGCCACAAAAGAGCCAGCGCTTCGATGCCGGCGTGACGAACCCGCCAGAACGGATCACCGAGCACTGCTTTCAGCGTCGGAATGGCACTCGCCTGGCCAATCCGGGCCAGCGCAACGGTCGCGGTCCTGCGCACCCACCACACCGAATCGAGCAGGGCCAACCGGGTCAGTCGTGGCAGCGTTCGTTGTGCCGGCAGACCGCCGAGCTGACCGAGCGCGCGCGCTGCGGCCTCGCGAACACTTGGCAAATCGTCATACGTCGCATCGTGTAGCCAGGGCACCGGTGACACCGCTTGGGCGCGACCGAGAAAACGAGCGGCCAACGCGCGCACCCGTCCATCACTGTCTTCGAGGAGCGCCCGACGTGCCGAATACACATCCGCCGCGTCCTGTTCGTCGAGCTGTCCCAGTGCGATCTGCCGAACCTCCGCGGACCGAGACAGAAGCCTAATGCGCGCTTGCATGCCGCCTCCTTGACGTACCGCGAGGGTCCACAATCCCAATCCCCAACGCGACTAGAGTCACGTTACCAGCGTATGACACAACGCTGGCTTGACTCAACGAGCAAGCACGAGCACTTGTTCGCGGGCGGCCATCAACCTGGGCGACGCCTCGGGTGACTACCAGATCCGGTGCGTGGCGACATAAACATCCGAGGCAAGGTGATCCCGCGCGTTTCCGGCAGCATCCACACCCAGCTCGCCGTGGCCAGCGCCAGCACCATCGGCACAGTCAGCGCGCCCGGCAGACCGTATCGAACTTTCATCGCAGCGACGACCACGGGCGCCAAAAGCTGGACGGAGCGCGCCAAGTTGTAGGTCGCTCCCATTGCTGCTCCACGAATTTCCGTCGGGAAAAGCTCGGCCAAAAGTGCGCCAAAGCCTGCTGTGCAACCCGAACCAAAGCCGAGCGCCAGCATCGTCATCCAAAACAGCGGCGGATGTTGATTGAGCCACTTCCAGTTGAACGCCAAAAGTCCCAGCGCCGATGCCGTCAGCAGTGAATACACGCAGAACGCCGGACGCCGTCCCGCTCGATCCGCCAAGTTGCCAAACAGCAGCATGCCGACAAACTGCCCAGCCTGTGCGGTCAGCACCCACAGCATGCTCTTGCCGACGCGCTGACCCATTTCATGGAGCAAAAACGACGGCAGCCAGGTGTAACAAGTCCAGTACGTGCCGATTTTTAGCACCGCGAGCACCCACGCCAGCACGAAGCGACGACCGATGCCGGCAGAGCGAAAGACTTCCGAAATGGGAACGTGGTGGTGGGCTCTCTCGTTGGGAAGCACCATCGATCGGCGCATGGCAACCGCGAGCAGCGCGGTGGCACTCGACGCCAGCAAGATGGCGCGCCAACCGAACAACGGCAGCAGCAAAAACCCGGCAACGGCGGCCAGTGCGGCGCCCAGTGGTTCACCCGCTTGGAGGAGGGCGGCGGCTCGACCGCGATAGCGCGACTCCACGGCTTCGGCGACCAAGCCATGGCCAATCGCCCATTCCCCACCCACGCCAATTCCGACCAGACCGCGGCCTATCAAAAACACCGTGAGTGACGGCGCCAGACCGCAGACTGCCGATCCCAGCGAATAGACAAACACCGTCAGCGCCAAAATCGATCGTTTGCCGTACCTGTCCGCCAGATACCCGGCGAGGATTCCGCCAAGTCCGGAAGTCGAAAGCGCGACGCCCAGAAGCCATGATTCGACTTGGTGGGACAGGTGGAACTCGTGACTTACCGCGTCCTTTATGTAGGCAAACAGGACGAGATCGTAAAAGTCGAAGGTCCAGCCCAGAAACGCAAACAGAAACAACCGATATGGGAACGGGCGACCCATGTATCAACTTGCCCTAACTTTTGAGTGGGAAGAGGGAAATCGGTTGAAACAGCGTCGGCGACCCGTGCGGCATGATTTATCGATTTAAGCTCGAGTTGCCTTTTGGGGGCAACGGATGAGCCATATTTCTTTGCGAAGCCAAAAAAGCTCGCAAGCTTCGGACGTTTTTTCAGACGGGAAGATGCGTCTTGGGCCGCGATGGTTGCTGATAAGCTCTGGGCGATGACAAAAGGTGGCAATCTGCGGCTTGGGGTCGATCTGGGCGGCACCAAAATGGAAGCGGTGGTGCTGCGGCTCGACGGTGAATCGTTCGAAGTGCTGGCTCGCTTGCGCCGACCGACCGACCGAGCGCTTGGCTACGACCACATCATCGATGCGCTGTGTGGACTCATCCATGACACCGCGGCGCAGGCCGGCTTGGCGGAGCTTCCTCCGATCGGGATCGGAATGCCAGGCAGCATCAGCCGCCGCAGCGGTCTTACCAAAAATTCGAACACAACCTGCCTGAACGGCAGACCGTTTCGCGCCGATGTCATCGCCAAGCTCGGCCAACCTGTGCGTTTTGCCAACGACGCCAACTGTTTCGCGCTGTCGGAAGCACGCTTTGGCGCCGGTCGTGGCCATCGCGTTGTCTTCGGTGTCATCCTCGGCACGGGCGTCGGCGGCGGCTTGGTTTTTCCTGGCGCTGACGGGCGTGCCGATGCGTGGGACGGACCGCAGGGCATTGCCGGCGAGTGGGGTCACGTCAGCCTCGAACCGAAGACCGGCCCGGCTTGCTATTGCGGTCGACGTGGCTGCATCGAAACGTTCCTCTGCGGTCCCGCCATCGAGTCGCGCTACGTCGAACGTTGCGGCAGTCCGCTTTCGCTGCCGCAGATCGCTGAACGAGTCGCTGTCGATGCGGTCGCCCGGCAAGTCTGTGACGCCCACGTCGCGATGTTTGGCCGGGCCATCGCGACGGTCATCAACATTGTCGACCCAGATGTGATCGTGCTCGGCGGTGGGGTATCGAACTTGCCTTGGCTATACACCGACGGCGTGACCGAAGCCGCCAAGTGGGTTTTCAGCGACGAACTCACCACGCCGATCGCAAAGCACCAGCTTGGCGATAGTGCCGGAGTGATCGGCGCGGCGCTTCTGCCGTAACAGTTTTGCTATCCTGCGCCGCCTATGCCGGTGCGCGTTCGTCATCACGTCAATCCGTTCCATCTCCAGTTCCTCGACATTGCGCCGGATCGGCTTTCGGCCCCGCCGGGTAGAGATCCCGAACTGCAAATCGAGCTGGGGTGTGCCGATGCGCAGTTTCTGTTTCAGCTTGCGCGACGGGACCCCTTGGGCAGCTACGTCGGCGTCGAAATCCGCAAAGCGCACGTTGAAGATGTCAATCGTCGAGCTGCGACCGAGGGACTGCCGAACCTGCGCGCGATTTTTGCGCACATCAACTTGGATCTGCCGACGCTGTTTGTGGGCCATCGCATCCGTCGGTTTTTCATCAATTTTCCCGACCCGTGGTTTAAGCGCGCGCACCACAACCGACGGATCGTAAATCCCGATCTGGCCAAGACCTTGACGTCGCTGTTGGTTCCCGGCGGCGAGCTCTTTTTCCAAAGTGACATCTGGGAGCTGGGGATTTCGGCGATGGAAGTGTTCGAAACGACGCCAGGGCTTGCCAACGTCGGCGGTGAGTGGGCGTTCCAAAAGCAAAATCCGTATCCGGCGGTTTCGCTGCGCGAGGAGCGCGTCACCGAGGATGGCAACCCGATTTGGCGCATTCTGTACCGGCGCGTGGCATAACCGAAACATGAAGCGCGCATTCCTCGGTTTGGTCCTGGCCGCATCTGTTGTCGGCTGCGCGGGGGATCTGGCTGGTGCCCAACTGGTCTATCAGCTGAAGCTGCAATCCAGCCCCGTGCCAGCGACGGCGATGTTCGTGGAACCGCAGGTCTGGGTGGAAGATCCGTACTCGACGAAGTGGAAGGCATCTTCGCCGATTGCTGCGGCCAGCTTGGCGGGGCTTACCAAGCGCGATCAGGTGTCGCTTTTGCTGCGGGTGAGCTCCGCAGATGTGGCAAGTCGGGTCGCGCCAGTTACCCGTTTTTTTGACGACAAACAGCAGCTCGTCGCCGTCGGTGGGGGACAGCTTGCGCTGTTCAATGATGCCGTCTACTCGATCACGCTCGTCGAAGTCAGCGATGCGCGACTGCTCCCCCTGCAAGTCGCCAAGTTTGCGCCCGCGTCCGCTTTGGCCGGTCGCACCGTCACGATGTACGGCTGGGGTTTTTCCCCTGAGGCGGCGATTTCGATAGGCGGCCAGTCCGTGACCGACAAGCAGTGGCTTTCGCCCGTCGAAATGGTGGTTCGCATCCCGAACGCCGTTGCCGCAGGTCCGCTCGAAGTGACAGTACAAAATCCCGACGGCACCCGCGATGTCCGCACCGATCTGCTCACCGCGCAGTGACAAGTTCGAGCGCGCGGCGGATTGGCTGACCAAAGCGATCCTATTTGGTGCTTTTTCCCGTCGCTGAAATCCCGTACTGCTTCATCTTGTACGAAAAGGTTCGGATCGGCATCCCGAGCAGCTCAGCGGCACGAACTTGCACCCCTTGTGCTTTGGCCAGCGCTTCCATCATTCGACGCTGTTCTAGTTCGCGAATCTCGTCTTCTAGGCTGCGAAACGTCGGGTTTGGACTGAGTCCAATTTGATCGGCCACAGCCGGCGTTGATGCTTGGTTTCGGTCGCGGGGCTCTTGCCGCAAAAGCGACGACACTTCGGTGCTGGTGATGATGCCGTCGCTGCTCGTCGCTGCCAGATAATCACAGAAGTTGCGTAGCTCGCGAATGTTTCCCGGCCAGGTGTGCGAAAGCAGCAGCGTCAGTGCACCGTCAGAAAACGCGGGAACCGATCGCCCCAAATGATCGGCGGCGCGGCGCAAAAACTGTCGCAAAAGCAAAGGGATCTCTCGCCTTCGATCGCGCAGCGGAGGCAGCATCACGCGGGCCGCGACCAAGCGGAAAAACAGGTCTTGGCGAAATCGTCCCTGCTGCACTTCGTGTTCGAGATCGCGATGGGTCGCACAGACGACGCGAACATCAATCGGAAGTTCCCGTGATCCACCGACGCGCGTGATCTTCTGGCTTTCCAGCGCGCGGAGCAGCTTGGCCTGAAGCGACAGTGGCAGCTCGCCCACTTCGTCCAGAAACAGCGTTCCCTGCGCCGCCTGTTCGAGCAGCCCGAGCTTCTGACTGACCGCCCCGGTGAACGCTCCCTTTTCGTGCCCAAACAGTTCACTTTCCGCGAGTGTTTCGGGCAGCGCCGCGCAGTTGAGGGCGACAAAACGACCAGGGCGCTTGGACCAGACATGAAGCGCCGTCGCTGCGATCTCTTTTCCTGTGCCCGTTTCACCCTGAATCAGCACCGGAATTGGACTTTTCGCCAGCCGTTCGAGCAGCGCGTAAATCCGCTGCATCGCCGGATCGGCAATGGTGACTTCATGCGGCCCGATCGGCTGGGTGCGGTGCGCTTCCGTCGCAGACAGACACTCGCCGGGCTTGGCTAAGCTGCTCGCGGTACGGGCCGACAAAAGCAACGAATCCGGGTCTCCACCGTCGACCGGAAAGCTAGCCAGGCCGCCACGAATCGTTTTGGCGACGCGCAGGACGGACTGCATCAGCTCGGCAACTGTGGTGGTCCGTTCATCGGCAGAAAGCTCTGGCAGCAAAAGCCAGACGTGCTGATCTTCGCGACTTATCACGTCGAGGAGCCGTGCCGCTTGGCCCAGCACCAGCGAAAGCCGCGCAACATCGGCACCAGCATCGATTTGCAGACAGAGCAGCGCGAGTGGCCGACCGTACCGCAGCGACCGCTCGACTTCCTCGCTGAGCCGCTGGCGCAACACGCTCATCGGTTGAAGTTCACGAGGACGGCTCGAAAGACGCGGCGCATGCAGCACCAGCGTCACTTCGCACAGCTGGATCACATCACCGTGTTGGAGCATGCGCGAACCGACGACGCGCTGGCCCAGGACTTTGGTTCCATTGTGCGATCCCAGGTCAATCAGCGTGATGCCATCGTCGTCGATGCGCAGGCGAGCATGATGGCGTGATGCCGTGCGATCGGAAAGCCTGAGCCCACAGTCGTCGGCGCGGCCAATCAGCAGCTCTCCCGACGGTGGCAGTGGACAAAGGATCGAGCTGTTGCCTTCGACGACCAAAAGATACGGCGCAGCGTGGTGCGCGGCTTCTTGTGCTGGGTCATTCGGGCTGACAGTCAGGGTTGCGTCGTCAGAAGGCGGGGACATTGCGAGGGAGCGCTGGGGCCGATGACAAACCGATCCCGTCGGCGGTTACTTCTTGTCTTCGTCGTCTTTGTAGGCGCGCATCACGATGACCGTGATGTTGTCGACGCCGCCGTTTTTGTTGGCTTGATCGACGAGGTCAGCGACGCACTTTTCGAGATCCTCACCGGCGGCCAGCACGATCTTCAGGATCGACTGATCGTCAATCATACCGGTGAGACCGTCGCAGCACAGGAAGATCGTGTCGCCCGGCAGCAGCGTGTCGTGGCGGATATCGACCTGGACCGACTCACGCATGCCCAAGGCCCGTGTGATGACGTTCTTGTGAGGGAAGTTTTTCTGCTCCTCCTCCGTCATGTCGGGCT
>DAORGN010000232.1:0-7205 GCA_035340095.1 Pseudomonadota bacterium
GAAAGATCACCGAGTTGACCCAGCGAATGATCGGCGCTTCGTCGCTGACATCGACCAGGTCGACATCTTCTTCGGTCTCTGCTTCTTCGGTTGTCTCTTCGTCTTTTTGCAGCTCGGCATCAATGCCGGCACGCGAATAGACTTTGTTGATCGCTTCCAGAATCTGGTGCGCTGGCGCCAAATACGGCGACACCTCGGCCAAAACGACCCGCGCAATGTCATCCAGCACATGCACCGCGGTGGGATCTGCAATCGCGGCCTCGACGGTGTCATCGGCTTGATTGCGACGCAGAAGCACGACGGTGTGCTGCTTGGCAAAGTTAATCGGAATCCGCTGCACCAAGTCTTGATCGATGGTGTCAGGCCGGATTTCGAGCAGCACATCCAGACCAAACTGGTGCCCGAGCGCGCGCAGCACCTGTTCTTCCGTCACCGATCGCCGACGCAGGAGAATCTCGCCAAGCCGCGTGCCTTCGGTCTGGCCACCGCCGGAACGCCGCAGGTCTTCCTGTTCGCTGAGCGCTTCCCGCAAGAGCACTTCCGACAGCCCTGCGTGTTTTTGCAAGAGCGCCCCAAGCGAGCGAGCCGACACCGGTCGCGAAGGCACAAGGACCGCGTGCTGCCCCGAGCTTTTCGCCGCACCAACCGCCTTGCTCGTCGGCAACACCGAGTGCTGGCCAGAACTTTTGGCAGCGACGGTGCCACTGAGCGGCCCACTTGCCGTGGCTCTGCCTTCTGGTTTGTCGGACTTGCCCATGTGTTTCCTCGCTTGCCGTTAGCCCGGAGGCGCCCCTGGTGGTGGTGGCGCAATCGGTTTCACCGTCGCTGGCGGCGGTGGCGAGCTAGGCGACTGCGTGGTGCTCGAAACAGACGGACTCACCGTTTGGGTCGCGCCCGGCGAAGCATTTGAACGGGTTCCCGGTGGCAGCTCGACCGGACCCGAATCGACCACTTCACGATGCAGCGACTGCTCAGCGGTACGCAGCTCGACCAGCTCGCGCTCGCTCTCGACCGCTGTGCGATTGATCTCTTCGAGCGCGCCCCGTTTCTTCGTGTAGTCAATCGGCCCGACGAGGTCACGCTCATCCGAAAACGTCGCGTAGGCTTCCAAAAACTCGCGCCGTTCCCGCGTCTTGCGCTCGAAAATCCGCGACAGCTCCGACGGATCGTTAATGACATACGGCGTCAGCACGATCAGCAGCATCTGCTTGTCGATCTTCTTGTTCCGGGTCTTAAACAGATAGCCCAGGATGGGAATGTCCCCGAGGATCGGAATCTTGGTCACCGCCTCGGACACCTTGTCGCGCATGATGCCGCCAAGCACCACCGGCTGCTGATCACGCACCACCGCAGTCGTTTCCAGCGTTCGCTTGTTGGTCGCCGGACCCAGGTTGTTGTAGTTGTCAGCAGCGACGTCGGAAATCTCGGTCTTCAGTTCCATCCGCACCGTTTCCGATGCGCTGACGTGTGGCGTCACTTCGATTTTCAGCTGCACGTCTTGGCGCTGCACCGACTGGAGCGCGGCAAAGCCCGCCATGCTGCCCGACTGACCCGCCATCGGCAGACCACCGGTTATTGCGCTTGGGAACGGCAGGTTTTGACCGACGGTGATCGTCGATTTTTCGTTGTCCGTCGTCAGGATGTTCGGCACCTGCATGACGTTGACGTCGTTGTTGGTCTGCAGCGCTTGCAGCAAGATGCCAAACTGCGGCGGCAGCGCCGATCCACCTGTGCCCGAACCAAAAATCGTGCTGCCGGTGATCTGCGGCCCGACGAGACCGCCGACCAGACCTTGCGCCGACAGCAGAGACAGCGGGCTCAGCGAACGGAGATTGCCCGCTTGCAGACCACCCACCACCAGACCGCCCAGACCCGGAATCGCGCCGTGATACGACAGACCCAGATCGCGGGATTTGGAAATGCTGACTTCCATCACCATCGCTTCGATGAAGACCTGGCGACGCGGCACATCCAGGCGACGAATCACATCGCGCAGCGTCAGGAAGTCTTTTCCCGTCGCCAAGATCACAAGCGAGTTGGTCGCTTTGTCCGGCGTCACTTTCACTTCGTCTTGGAATGCACCGGAGCTGCCTTGCGCGCCACCACTCGACTGCGGCGGCGGACTAAAGCCTCGACCCGAACGACCGCGGCTTGCCCCAGCGGAAACCGAAATGCCAAGTCCGCCCAGCACCTGCACCATGTCATCGGCATTGGCATTTTCCAGCGCGTAGACGTGAATGCGGTCGCCAGTGGACGTCGATCCCTGCTGTTCCAGCCGCTTGATCAGCGCAAACACCCGCTGATACGTGCGCTCCGCTGACACCAAGATGATCGAATTGGTGCGATCGTCGGCAAATATCTGGCTGATCGAATCGTCGCCGCTTCCCACCATCGACGGAGCCGGCGCCTCACCGCCACCGCTGACCTGGATCGGAGCCCGCCGCGGCTGACCGGGTGAGCTGGCTTTGCCGACGCCAAACACCTGCTGAAGCATCTGCAGCACTTCGGTCGCAACAATGTTTTTGAGCCGAATCACCCAGATTTTTTCGCCCGCCATCGGCTGATCGAGCGCACGCACGACTTCTTCCATGCGGCGAATGTTCGACGCCAGGTCGGTCACCACCAGCGTGTTGGCCGCCGCATACGGCATGATGTCACCGTCGCGACCCTTGAGCCGGTTTAGCACCTGCACCACATCGTCTGCGGTGATGTACTTCAGTCGCAAAAGCCGCGTCACATAGCGTTCTTCGCGCGGCACCACATCGCCGGGGCTGATGACCGGAATCGACGCTTCACGCGCGCGGTTCGATTCGATGATCTTCAGCACTTTGCCGTCCGGCTGCACAGTCAGTCCCATCGACTCCAGCGACGACAGGAAGATGCGATACGCTTCCGACGCAGTGACGGTCTCCGGCGCGATCACGGTCACTTTCGACTGCCGAATGTTCTGCGGCAAAATGATCGGGCGGCACGAAATCGCTTTGATAAAGCCCACCAGGTCCGTAAGTTCAGCCTCGGGCTTTAGGTTGAAGTTGACCTTTTTGTTCGGCGGAAAGGCCTTGCACTCCAGAAACTCCGCCGCGCCCGGTAGTGGCAGATCGTCCGTGCTCGCTTTGGCAGACTGGGCCGCGGATACACTCGGGCTCGTCGCCGTTCCGCTGGTCGGCGGAACCGTCGGTGGTGGAGGCAGAGAAGTCGGCGGTGACACCGGACTGCTCGGACGAACCGCCGGCTGTGGTTTTGCCGCAACTCCCGCTTTGATCTGAGCCGCCGCCGGCAGAATCCCGGTACACAGCATCAGAGCGGAACTACATATTATGCGCTTGAAAGTATTCATATTCGGTCACCGAATCTGGTAATCGAGCGTCACGTTTTCGCCACGCCGTTCCACCATCACCGTCAGGTGGGAAGCGCTTTTGAGCTTGGTATAAGCCTCAAGGGCTTTGTCTGGAGTCGACATATCAAGACCGTTGATGGCCTTGATGAGATCCGCGTTCTGAATCCCAATCTTTGAAAAGATCGAGTTGGTGCGGATGTTGTAAAGCTTAAATCCCGACGGCTTGCCGTCTTTGATCCACGGGACAAAGCGGGCACTTGTCGCAAGCGCCGTGGTGTTGGCCAACACTTTGTCGATCAGGCTCTTGTCGACTTCGCAGCTTGACCCCGTGCAGCGCACGCCCTTTTCGACATCTTTTTCGATCCCGGTCGGATCGGTCGTGCTCGGTTCAGCCGTAGCCACTGCGGTCGGCGGTGGCGGCGGTGGTTCCTTGTCGCTGGTGATGTATTCGACGCGCTTGCCGACGACCATGTAGACCCGGCCTTCGACCACCTGCGCGACAATCGCCCCGCCCTGCGTCAGCTTGTCACCGCGACGGAAAATACCGACTCGCTTGCGGTCATCGCTTGTGTCGCGAATCACCGCCATCGACCAGTCCCAGTCGCCCGGCGACACCATCGTCGAAATCAGCTGGAGCGGCAGGCCGCTGCGCTGTGGCGTCTGGTCGACGGGGCCTTCGTCTTGCTGGGCCTTGTCCGGCGTCAGCGAAATCGGCGCGCAGCCCGAACAGAAAATGTTCCGCTTGAGGATCGACTCAATGTCCTTGCTGCGGATCTTTTCGGTGCTGGCACCGCTGCTTATGTCCCGACGAGGAAACGCAGGACCGTCCCCCGCAAGCAAGGCCGCGACCACCGAATTGGCCGTCGTCCGTCCAAGCAGCGCCGAACAGATCCCGACGACCAGCAGGTTTATGACCCAAAAGTAGTTCTTGAGCACGGCTTCTCACTCCGCCTGCCAAGTAACACTGCAATCCACGGGCCATCGCGCAAAGCCTCGCTGAACGGGCGTCTCGTCGAGGATCTGGCGTGACCGCGTACAATCGGACTGTCAGTTTGGCAAGCGGTCGCCCCGCCGGGCCTGTCCGCGTTGCCAAATTGACAAGCGGCGCGGCGCCAAAGCGATCTCGCAAGGTCGCCGCCGAATCGATGTGGGCTGGGCGCCGGGGCCCGGCAGACGATGCTAGCCGAGCAGCGACGACACCCACTTTTGCAGACGGGGCACCTGCACAAGCCCCGGTCCGGGCGCTGGATGCGGGGTCTTTTGTTTGCGCACAAACGACACCGTTTCGCCGTCGGCAGGAATATGAACCCGAGACGAAAGCCCCTCTTTTTCAAGCCGCGCGCGCAGGGCCTGCCGCGTGGTCGGACAGTGATCGAGCGCTTCCAGGTGATTCAGCAGCACATCGTGTGGCGCGTCGCGAATCAAGCGGACAAGCTCATCTTGCGTAAACAGGATCGATGGACCCAGTCCAAAGTTTGCGCTCCCTGCCGGCGCAATCACAAGCTCTGGACGAAGCCGCGCAAGTGCCCCGAGCACGCCAGGGCTTAGCACCGAATCCGACGTCAAGTACACGCTCGGTTCGTCGGGATGCGCCAGGTAGAAGCCCGCCACCGGACCCATCAGCCAACCCACGACGCCCGGACCGTGAAGCGACGGAATCAGCTCGACTGCGAGCCCCAGCTCCCCACTTTTGAGCTCGTTTGCCGAAAGTCCTTTTTTGCGCAGGCTCGGCACGTCAGTCGGACTTGCCCACACTGGCAGCTTGCGCGCCGAAATCCATGCCACCGCCGCCGGGTCCAGGTGATCCGGGTGTTCGTGCGTCACCACAACGCCCGTCGTCTGCGCAAGAATGTCATCGGTGTTTTGCGGCAGCGGCACAAGCGGATTGGCCGTTCGCCCACCACCAAACAGCTTGAAGCCAGGAAGCGCCCCTGGTGGCGACAGCATCGGGTCGACCAGCAGATGGTGTGGACCTATCGAAAGCAGCATGGTTGCGCTGCGGATGTGATGTACCTGCATCGGGTTTGGCCTCGCGCTTTGGGTTTATTCCATGGTGGCGTCTTGCGAAAATGGATGGCAATCGGCAAATCTGCACACAAGTCATCCGTTTTTGCATGGAGGGTGTCGTGCAGTGGGATCTTCTTCGGACATTTGAGGCCGTGGCGCGGCTTGGCAGTCTTTCGTCCGCGGCCAAAGCCCTGGGCCAGAGTCAGTCGACGGTGAGCAGGCACATTGGCAAGCTCGAAGCGCTCTCCGGTTCACCGCTGTTTCTGCGCACAAACCCCGTGAAGCTGACCGAGCGAGGGGAAGCGCTGATCCAAGCGGTGCTGCCGATGGTCAGCGCGTCGCACGAAGCCGCCTTGGCGATACAAGATTCGCCCAAGCTGCACGGCGATGTGACGCTGACGACCGTGGGAGAGATCCTGCGCTGGGTGCTGTGCCGCCACCTGCCGTCGTTTTATCGCGACTATCCACACTTGCGACTGCACATCCTCGCGGACAATCGCGTAAGCAGTCTGGCGCAGGGAGAAGCCGATGTCGCGCTGCGGCTTGCACGGCCCAGCCGCGGCGAGCTGACCGCCCGGAAGCTCCACACCGAGTCCTATGGTTTTTATGCAGCGTCGAGTGTGAATCTGCACAAAGACGTACCGTGGCTGGGGCTCACCGGATCGCTTGCTAGCATTCCGGAACAGCGCTTTGCAGACCGCACGTTTGCAAGCCGGAAGGCGCGCCTGCTCGTCGAAGACATCGAAACGCTCGCGCAGTCGGTGGCCCTGGGCCTGGGGGTTGCGATTCTGTCGCGCAGTGTTGCGGCGCGGCTGCCCGGCCTGCGCGAAGTGTTGCCCCAGCAAGTGGGCGGCCAGGATCTGGGGCCGATTCCCACACGCGATTTCTGGATCGTGGTGCACCGACGAAAACAGCGCATTCCCAAAGTCCGTGCAGTCATGACGTGGCTGCTGGGGATTCCCAGCTTTGATGTGCGAGAAGCGCCGACGCATAGGTAATGTCCGATCGACGAGCAGACCCGGCGCGGTCACGAATCGACAGACTGCGGCCCGACCAGCTTTCCTGCCTACAGACAAAACGCGGTATGCTGTTCTTTCCGCGAAAGTGCCTGATGCTGGCTTCGATCTCTGAAGGGGTACTGCTCGAGCGCGCACGCGCACAAGGTCTTCTGTCGGTGGACGACATGGCAGCGGCGCAAAAAGAGCAAGGCCGTCACCAAGTCGTCCGCAAGTGGGGTCCGGTGCTCGATCTGCTGATCGCGCAGGGTAAAATTTCCGATGAAGCGGTGCGCAAGCTGCATGCGTCGCTGCAAGAACAGTCCCCCATGAGCCTACAGCCCGCGCTAGATCGCACGATGGACGGCGGGCTTGAGCACACGATGCAGAGCGAAGCGGGCGTGGTGGTGATGCCACAGGTCGTCTCTGCACAGACGTATCCTGCGCCGCACTGGGACAAGTACGAGTTTATCGAAACGCTGGGGCGCGGCGGCATGGGAGCCGTCTACAAAGCGCGCGATCGCCGGCTGGGACGCATGGTCGCGCTGAAGTTTATCCATGGCGATGACCCAGCGATGATCCAGCGATTCCTTCAGGAAGCACGAGCCCAGGCGCGTCTTGATCATCCCTTTATTTGCAAAGTCTACGAGGTCGGTTCCGTCGACAACAAACCATACATTGCGATGGAGCTGGTTGAAGGCAGAACGCTCGACAGGGCCAGCGCCGGTCTTGATCTTTCGCAAAAAGTACAGCTCCTCAAAGACGCTGCCGAAGCCCTCCACGCCGCCCACCAACAAGGAATCATCCACAGAGACGTGAAGCCGTCCAACATCATGGTGGAACGGACGGCTACGGGTGGGCTGCGT
>DAORGN010000233.1:0-7172 GCA_035340095.1 Pseudomonadota bacterium
GATCGATGCCGCCGCAGCTTAGGGCCAGGCCCGACGCGCACAGGAGGGGAAAGAAACGCCGGGTAAGGGAAAGCTGTTTTTTCATTGCTGACACCTCGTTTGGGGAAAAACCCAGTTGCCTGACACGGGACAGCCGAAAAATTTTTCGGGGAGCCGGGTAGGGCGCGGACGAAGCGCGAATCGTTACAAAGGCGCAAAAATCGCGTCAAGCACTAGGACGCGGAATCTGCATCGAGGGGAGAGACGGCGGGGAGTTTGCGCAGTGGAATGAGCAGTAGCAAAAACACCGCCGACAGCGCAGTACCGAGGAGAAACGTCGCGCGATAGCCGATGTGGGTGGCCATCACGCCGGCGAAGAGTCCGGTCGGCATCTTGCCGAGCACTTCAATGCTGGCGAGCACGGTGTAGTGACTGGCGCCGATCCGTTTGTCGACCCGCATCATCATGAACGCGAACATCGCGGTGGTCAGGGCGCCACCGGCAAAGTGTTCGGCGAGCGACACCCCGAGGATGTCGGCAGGAAGCGGCGGCGACAAAAACGTCAGGTAACACTCGCCACCCATGGCAGCGACGCGCAAAAGGCTGGTCAGCGCGACGGCGGTCAGGATGGGCAGTCGACTGGCAAAAAAACCGCCGGTCAGCGACCCGAGGGTCGATGCCACCATGCCCCAAATCCCGAGCCAGCCGCCGATTTGTGCCGGGGTATAGCCGCTGTCGATGAGAAACGAGGAGTAGAGCGCGTCGACCAGGGTTTCGCCGATTTTGTAGGTGCCGACAAACAGGATGAGCCAGCGTCCGGCGGGGCTCTGGAGCTGACGGCCCAGCGTCGCGAGGATGTCGGCCAGGTGCTGCTGAACGTGGCTGGCCTCGGGTTTCACTTTCGGTTCGCGCAGGGTCAAGACCGCCAGCAGCACGACGACGACAAGCGCCGCGAGGGCAAACAGCATGCCGCGCCAGCCGATGCTGGCTGAAGCGCGCAGAAGAACTCCGCCACCGACGAGCATCCCGATCTTGTAACCGACGACCTGGGCGACGTTGGCGCCGCCTACCTGCTGGCCTTTGAACAGATCAATCGCCAGTCCGTCGACGGCAATGTCCTGGGTCGCGGTGAGGATGTTCATCAAAAACACCAGCGCAATCAGGGTCGGCAAGCTGACGTGCGGCGGCACGAACGCGGCGGCGACAAACACCAAGGCGAGCAAAAGCTGGAGCGGCACGATCCACGACTTGCGGCGGCCAAAGTCGGGCAGGCCGTAGCGGTCGACAAGCGGTGCCCACAGCGCTTTGAGCAGCCACGGTGCCGCCAGGCCGCGCGAAAGACCGATCTTGGTCAGCGACAGACCCGCCTGGCGCAAAAAAGCCGACAGCTCTTTTTGAAAGCCGAACGGCAGGCCTTGGGCAAAGTAGAGCAGAAATAGAATCGCGAGATTGCGACGCGCCGGAGGAGAGCCGCTCACCCTCCTATCCTAGCGTGCTTAGGCGGATTTTTTGGCAAGCTTCATGCGCTCGGTGGCTTCGATCAAGCGGTGGGTGATGCCCGGTTCGGTGGCCGAGTGGCCGGCGTCGTTGACGATGAAAAAGTCGGCGTGCGGCACGGCGCGGTGGAGCAAATACGCCGATTCCATCGGACACACCAGGTCGTAGCGCCCCTGGATGATCACCGTCGGAACTTTGCCCAAGCGATGCGCGTCGGTGAGGAGCTGGCCATCGTGCGCAAAGAAGCCGTCGTTTACGAAATAGTGCGACTCGATGCGGGACAGCGCATACGCGAAGCTGCTTTCGGCAAAACGCGCGATGACGTGCGGGTCGGGCAGAAGCCGGCTCAGGCACGCTTCCCAGCGCGCAAAAGCGACGGCGGCGGACTGCTGCACAGCGCGGTCGGGTCCGTGCAGCCGGCGGTGATACGCAGCGAGCAGGTCGCTCTGTTCGTCCTTGGGGATGAACGACTTGAAGTCATCCCACGACTCGGGGAACAGCATGCTGGCGCCTTTGCGGAACAGCCAGTCGATTTCGTTTTTGGTCAGCAAGCAGATGCCGCGGACGATCAGGCCGCAGACCTGCTCTGGGTGCGTTTCGGCATAAGCGAGCGCGAGCGTACTGCCCCAAGAACCCCCAAATACCACCCACTTATCTATGTGAAGGTGCGCACGCAGTTTTTCGATGTCCGCGACCAGATCCCAGGTGGTGTTGTCTTCCACGCTGGCGTGAGGCCGACTGCGCCCGGCGCCGCGCTGATCAAACAAGATGATCCGGTAGTGGCGCGGGTCGAAAAACCGTCGCTGGTTGGGTTCGGTGCCGCTGCCTGGTCCGCCGTGGATAAACAGCACCGGCTGGCCTTGCGGATTGCCGCTCTCCTCGAAATACAGCTCGTGAAGGGGCGACACGCGCAGGAAGCCTGTGCGGTACGGCTCGTGCAGCGGGAAGAAGGTCAGGAGGGTGCTGGGAGTCGTCGCAGCTGGCAAAGGGCTGGGTGTCATTAGGTAAAGCGTGGCAGTTTTACCTTGGGAAGTCAAATTCCCGTTATGGGCATTGCAAAAATTATCTGCCAGAAGAGGGCGGGGCGCTGGCTTTGGCAAACGCTGGGGTCGCGCCAAACTGCTCGATGACTTCCAAAATCTGGAGCAGAAGTTCCTGGCGCGCTTCGAGGAACTGATCCTGCTCGGTGACTTGGAACCAAGCGGTGATCTCGACGGGCAGGGTCGAATCGGTAAGGCCAGTAAAGTGGACGCGCACGACATCGGGCCAGACCTTGGGATGGCTGCGCACGCACTTGACGAGCGCGTCGCGAAGGTTGCGCAGACCGGCGGGCTTGAGCGCGCAAACGACGGAAAGCGACAGGAAAAAACGGGTGCGGTCGCGGGCGGCAAGGGTTTCGATCTGCATGTCGGCGACTTTGCCGTTGGGAATGGTGACGACCGAGCGATCGGCGGTGCGGACGCGGGTCGATCGCATGCCGATTTGTTCGACGATGCCGGTGACGTCGCCGATGCGGACTTGGTCGCCGACGCGGATCGACTGGTCGATGCTCAGCGTGACGCTGCCAAAGAAGTGCTCGAGGGTGTTTTTTGCGGCGAGGGCGACGGCGAGACCGCCCAGACCCAAGCTGGCCATCACGCTGGTGAGCGACAAGCCAAGCTCAGACAGCGCAATCGCGGCGGCAATCGCGGTCAGGCCAATCCCGATGAGCTGCC
Organism: Pseudomonadota bacterium; assembly: GCA_035340095.1. Classification (GTDB taxonomy): domain Bacteria; phylum Myxococcota_A; class Polyangia; order Palsa-1104; family JAEUJZ01; genus JAEUKA01. The sequence goes on from DAORGN010000233.1 coordinate 3,192, forward strand.
GGATGAGCGGAAGAATGCCGCGCAGTCCAGGCCGCGCTTCGAGCCACTCCAGAAGGCGGGCGCGGGTGGTCAGCACGTCGGCGATGCGCCAGGCGATCCAGCAGATCGACACTTCCATCGCGATGTGGGTGATCGCGCGGAAGGGCTGCTCGACGGTGGGCGTCAGATACAAAAGCGGCAGAAGCAGAAGCGCAAACAGCGCGCCAAACAAAAGCCACAGTGGTCCGCGCTGGCGTTCCAGCATCGCCAGCCACAGCTCGTGGTTGCGCAGCAGCTTGCGCAAAAGCGGACGCAACATCACCGACAGCGCAATCCCGCCGAGTCCGCTCAGAATCAGCAAAAACGGCAGCGCCAGCCACTGCCAGTAAGCCAGCCCGAGCGGCCCGCGGTTTAGGAGCGCTTCGGGCAGGGTTTCCAGCACAAAGTGGTCTTCGAGCCGCTCGTACCACGCATCAATGCGCGCCACCGTCGCGGGTGAAAACACCCAGCGGCGCTGACCCGGCGTACCTTGCCGCTGGAGCCGGATCGTTTCCGAACCGAGCGGCATGTCGATGCGCCCGATCACATCCTGGTGCTTGAGCCCATCGGTCTGGTTGCCCGCCGGCAGATCGGACACTTTCGCAAGCTCATCGGGGCTGGTGTTCATCCGCCGCTCGATCACCAGCGCGAGCCGACGCGCCTTTTCCGCCCCATCACCGACGTTGGTCGACGAAACCGGGATCGCTTCGGCGGCTTTGAAATAATCCCCGGCGCTGGTTTGGGCCAAAAATCGCTCGAGCGCCCGGCGCGGCGTGTCCTGGTCGCTTTCGGCTTCTTTGTCGTCTTCGCTGTCCGGATTGATCGCGGCGTAGGTCGGAACAGGCGCGGCGGCAGGCGTTTTTTCGGCGGCGACGCTCCCGGAAAGCAAAAACAACATCGCCAGGCTTGCGAGGATCGCGCACCGGGCGGGGGCGGGACGGACTGTGCGGACACAACTTTGCATCGTTAGAGCATCCCGAAAGAGCCGGCAAAGCTCAATCCCATGGTCAATTCCGTCGGACACTTGCAGGCCAAGTGACGTCGGCGAGCCGGCTTGCGATAGTGGGGCGGATGTGGCGCGGGTCTGCGGAAACGGCTTTGTGGGTGGTGACGACGTACTTCAACCCGGCGGGGTATGCAGCGCGGCGGCACAACCACCAGCGTTTTTGCGCCGCGCTGGGCGCCGTGCCGTGTCTGACCATCGAGTGTGCCGAGCGCGACCGCACATTTGAGCTGGCACCAGGCCCAAACGTCGTGCAAGTGCGGGCAGCCGATACGCTGTGGCACAAAGAGCGGCTCATCAACTTGGCGCTTTGCCGGCTGCCACCAAGCTGTCGGTTTGTCGCGTGGGTCGATGGTGATGTGCTGTTTGAAAATCCGGACTGGCAGAAGCACGCGATGGAACTGCTGGGGGACAAGTGCGCGGTGCAGCTCTTTTCCGACGTGGCGCTTATGCCGTCGCCGCTGGCGGCGCAGCACGACGAAAAGCCGCAAGTGGTCGATGGTTTTGCCGCAAAGACAAGCCGCGATCCGGAATCACTGCGCGCTGGGCGATTCGATGCCCACGGCCACAGCGGCTTTGCCTGGGCGATGCGCCGCGACGTGCTGTCCGAAGTTGGTCTTTATGACGCCTGTATCGTCGGCAGCGCGGATCATGTGATGGCGCATGCACTGCTCGATGGGCCTTTTGCGACATGTGTGACACGGCTTTTGGGCCTGGGGACGCCGCATCATCGCCACTTTGTCGCCTGGGCCGATCGTCTGCGCGCGTCGATTGGTCAGCGTCGGCTGGCGGGAATTGGCGCTGTACCGGGGCGGATTTTGCACCTGTGGCACGGATCGATCGCCGACCGTCGCTACTTCGATCGCAACCAGCGTCTTCTGCGGCTGGGTTTTGACCCGCGGGTTGATCTGCTGGACGAACCGGGACAGCCGTGGCGACTGCGGGATCCAGGCGGCGAGCTGGCGGCGTTTTTGCGTGACTATTTTGCGCAGCGCAACGAAGACAGTCTGTAGCTTGTGCGGCGCAGGCGGCGTTTACGGCGTTCCGAGCCCTTCGTCGAGGATCGACTGCGCACTCGAGTCTTTGGGTGCGACGACTTGCGGCTGCACCACCGGCAGACCGGCCAGCTCGCGGAGTCGGTTTTGCGCTTGGCGGCGACGCACTTCATCGGTTTCTTTTTCGGCGCAGACCTTGAGAGCGGCTTGTTCTCCGGCGGTGTTGCGCAGCGCTTTTTGCACCGCGCCGATCGTGCAGTAAATCGTGCCGCGGTCGGGGGCCTGGTAGCGCAGCCTCGTCACCATGTCGAGCCCGCGATCGGGCTGACCGGCGCGAACCTGGGCGTCCGCTGCCGATAGTCCCAGCTCGATGTCATATGGTGCACTGAGCCACGCGCGCTGGTACGTTTCGGCGGCGCGGCGCACTTCTCCTTCGTCGATGAGCTTTTCGGCTTCGGCGCGCAGGCTGCGGGCCCGCTGCGCTTCGTGGCTGGTTTCGCGATACGTCTGGGTGAGCGCGCGATCTTCGAGCAGCAGAAGCCCGGTGTCGGCAAAGCGAAAGACCACCGGAGCAAGCAGCCCTTGGATCACGACTTCTTTGTTACCGTCTTTGTCGACGTCGATAAAGTCGACGCGGTTGAGTCCTTGGCGAACGCCTCCGGGCGCGCTTGGCGACGGCTCGCTGCGGTGGGCACAGAACGTGAGCAGGGTGCGGAAGCGCTGGCCATCGAAGCGACGGAGCCTGGCGATGCTCAGGCTGCGACCGCTGCTTTCAACCAGATCGTGACCATCGCGCAGCAGGGGCGTGCGACCATTTTCAGTGAGCAGCACGCTGGCGAACGTTGGCTCGGCGCGTGGTGGGACGATCCGATAGTCGCTGAGCAGGTAGCCGTTTTCGGTGCCGCGGTAGATCGCGGAGAAGACTTCTTTGGCGGTTACGCTGATGCGTCCACCGATGACCAGATCGCGCTGGCCGTCTCCATCCAGATCGTCGGTGTCTTCGCCGCTGCCGTTGTGAATCTTGTCCGAACCGATCGGGCCGCATGGCAGCGTCGTCAGCTTGCACGGATTTGTGGGCTCAGGCTGCGTTGACTGCGGTTCAATGCCACACCACTTGGCATCGGGCAGAACGCCATCGCTGCTGGCTGACGCCGGGGCATTGCGGGTTGGCGAACCGATCGGCAAGCTGGGTGCTTCGGCGGTGGCAGCCTGGGAAACGGCGGCGGCAGAGCCACCCGCTGGCGCACCGCCCAGCCAGGTAGGCTTCTGTTGTGCACTGCGGAGCGGCGGAAATGGTGCATTGCGAGAAGGTTCGTTTGCCTCCCCGACCTGCACGGCCCCCGCCACAAGCCCGAAGCCAAGCAGGGTTGCAAGCGCCAGACGACCGACACTACTGGGCATAGTGCTCAATATATCAGGCTCTTGCATCCGCTTTCAGTGTGCGTCGGGATCGGCTGTCGCGGCTCGGGTTTGGTTGGGACGCTTGCGGCGCGCTGCGCAGGACGCCGGCCAGTTGGGCATGGGCGATCAGCTCATCGGCGTGGGCGCGGCTCTTTTCGGTCAGTCGGGCGCCACCTATCATTCGGGCGATTTCGTCGCGTCGTTCGGTGGGACGCAGCGGACGGACGCTGGTGACGGTGCGACCGGACAAGACCTGCTTTTCCACGCGGAAATGGTGCTGTCCATAAGCGGCGATCTGGGCGAGGTGGCTGATGCACAGCACTTGCTTGCCGTTTGCCAGGCTGCGGATCTTGCAACCGACGCGATCGGCGGTGGCTCCACCTATGCCGGAGTCGACTTCATCGAAGACGCAGGTGGCCACTTCATCGGCTTGTCCGAGCACGCCGCGCAGCGCAAGCATGACCCGCGATAGCTCGCCACCCGAGGCGATCCGCTGCAGTGGTCGGGGATCTTCACCGTGGTTGGCAGAAAACAGAAGCTCGCAGCGATCCCAACCGTCCCGAC
>DAORGN010000234.1:0-7131 GCA_035340095.1 Pseudomonadota bacterium
GTTCCACGATCCAGCAGATCGCCCGGCGGCTTGTTTCCAACATCCCAGGTCGACGGCAAGCCCGGCGGACGGAACCGCACTGCATGACAGCGCTGCTGGTAGGCCGCTTTGCGAATCCGCACCAGCCCGCCATACGAATAATCCGCCGTCACCCGGACCGTCGGACGGGTCCCGGCAATGACATCTGACGGGATCGGCATCGCTGCGACAGAAAATTCCGGGCGCGTCGGTTCTTCGATAAACACCCGCGTCTGTGCCGTTTCACCCAGCACCTGCGCGACGATGGCATAGCTACCGATCGGCGTGCCGCTGGGGATTTTCAGTTCGGCAAAGAACTTGCCTTCGTGCGTGGTCTTCGCTTCTGCCGACGTGACCGTCTGACGGAATTCGTCAACCAGATCGATTTGCACCGGCGTCCCCTCGGGCAGAAGCCGCGTGCCAGTGCGTGTCGCCGCCGTATCCAGCAGCGTCATGCCCAAAATTCGGATGTTGTCGTCGGGACCGTAGCGCCGCCGTTCGGTCAGAACCAGCGCCCGCACGTCTTCGCCCGGCGTCAAACCCGGTGCCGTATTGGTCTGTATCAATGACACCCGGCCATCGGGAGGCAGATACGCGCGGTCTTTGCTCGCCGCCTCGCTCACCGACAAAAGCGCCGTTGGAGAACGCTGCGCCCACTCGAACATGCCCGGCAGCGAAAGCAAGCCGTGATTGTCGGTGCGACCCAGCAAGAGCGGCTCACTTCCCGGCGCATACTGATGAACTTCGGCCCCGGCAATCGGCTGTCCACTCGACAGCCGCGTCACGTACATCAGCGATCGATTGCCACCCGTCAGCAGCACCGGACCCAGGTCCGTCACCCGCAAAAGAATCATCACCGGCGGCGGCAGCTTGTCCCCACCGCCCGGCGTAAGCTCCGTTACTTTCGCTTCGAGCAGTACTGCGCCACGAACATCGCCGAGCAGCTCTCGCAAATCGAGTTCCGCCGATGCCCACGCCGTCGGCCCCGATGGCAGAAGCGTCACTTGTTTGTGCGTCTGTCCCGTCGATGAATCCGGCCAACTTAACCGCTGGAGCCGCTCTCGGCTCGGCCACGTCAGGTCGCTGCCATTTTTCCCCGAAAGTCCCACCAGCGTTTCCGGTTCAAGCAGCACCGCGCGCACCCGAACCGACTTGACGAAGCGACTTTCCAAACCGACCGTCAGCCGTCCCGACGCCGGCAGCGTGCCACCGCTGCTTGCAAAGCGCAGCATCGGCGCCCGCGCAAACACCGGACGCAGCGTCACTGGCTTGCCGAGCCGCTGGTGATGCCTGTCCGAAAGCTCCCCGGCGATGTCGATCCGATATTGGGCATCGGGCCGGAAATGGCCTTGCAAAAGCACCTGCTGGCTCATCCCTTCCCCGTCGGGAAGCACCAGTTCGGGCGCATACGCTGCCGGCAGCGGCGATATCTTGATATACCGCGTCTGTTGCTTGGTAATCGGCGCACTGAACTTGAGCACCACTGGCTCAATGGTGCACGGTGCTTTCTGGGTACAGCTTAGCTGCTCGACGGAAAGCACTTGTGGCGTCTGAAACCGCACGGCGCTCTGGCTGTCCGTGGGAAGCGGTCCTTGCAGTCCGCGCAGGCCCTTGCTCACCGTCAGCGTCACCTGGGTTCCACTTGGCCACCCACCCAACGGAATCGCCGCAAACAGCCGATCCGAGGCCACTTCTTTGTCGGGAACTTCGTAGCGCTTGCGATCCGCTTCACTGGCCCGCACAAGCTGAACCGTCACCGCTCGACTCGGCTTCACCGTTCCCAAAAGCGGCACCGCAGTGACGACCAAATGGCTGCTCAGCTCCTCGATGGTCGTCGGCTGGTCGACGGCCAGTAACACCGGGTCGGTGCGCGGTTGCGGATCGTCGGGGCTTCGCCGCGGCAGCAAGAAAAAGCGAATGCTCGGTGGCGCCGTCTCGAAAGACCAGCTCAGCGGCTCGCTGTGCGACGCGCCGTCATATGAATCAATCCGTCCGCGCAGCAGCACCGAAAAACGACGCGCCAAAGGCAGTGGCTGCGACGGTTCAAACACCAGCAGATCGGGACTTGCGAAGTAGGTTCGACCGGGCACACTCGGATCGAGCACGAGCGAGGGATTGCGTTCGCGATCCGTCGGTGCCACCGGCTGGTTGAAGCGGACAAAAACCATGGCCTGCGAATCGGCGCGACCCTGTGGGCCGTAGCCCAGAATTCGCAGCGGTGCCGCGGCGTTTGCGACTGGCCGAGGACGCTGTCCCGTCGCTGAAGGCCCAAGCGCTTCCAGCGTATGCGAAGGTCGCGGCGGTTTTGCCGTCGGTGCTGACCCATTTCGGTCGCCGTGACAGGCGACCATGAGCAGCAGCGCGGGCCACAGCCCCAAGTACCTCTTCGCGGTCACGCCAAGGTGGCGTGGCCATGCACAGCAATCCCCCAAGCCAGACTATTGTATGAAAATCAAATGTAATTGTGGATACAAAACAATGCAGTACACCGGGGCCAGATGCCGATGCCACGGCCTTCGGTACACCGCGCATGCCCGACAGCGCTGCGAGCGCGTAATATCCCCATATGCCCTACCTGTTTGAAACTGAAGAGCACGACGCTCTCCGACGCCAAGTGGCCCGCTTTGCCGAAACCTCGATAGCGCCACATGCAATGGCTTACGAAGAAGCCGGACAGTTCCCGCGCGAACTCTACCGAGCATCCGCGGAGGCCGGTGTGCTGGGAATTGGTTTTCCCGTCGAATATGGCGGCAGCGGTGGCGATATTACCCATCAAATCGTCGCGGGCGAGGCGATGATCCTGCATGGCCGTTCCGTCGGTACAGCGGTCGGGCTTGGCAGTCATGCGATTGCCCTGCCGCCTATCTTGCATCTGGGCAGCGATGCGCAAAAACGACACTTTGCCCCCAAAATCCTTCACGGAGAGTGGATTTCCGCCCTGGCCATCACCGAACCCGATGGTGGCAGCGATGTCGCCGCGATACGCACCCGCGCCAGCCGCCAAGCCGACCACTACGTCGTACAGGGAAGCAAGCTCTACATCACCTCGGGCTGTCGAGCCGATGTCATCGTCACCGCGGTGCGCACCGATCCCGATCTGAGCAAACGACACATGGGCTTGTCGCTGCTCATTGTCGAGCGAGGAAGCCCTGGCTTTGCCGCGAGTCGCAAACTGCACAAAATGGGCTGGAGCGCATCCGATACCGCCGAGCTGACTTTTGCGGACTGCCAAGTTCCCGTCGAAAATCGGCTCGGTGATGAAGGCAGTGCGTTTTTCGCCATTCTTCGCAATTTCGCGGCAGAACGGCTGCTTTTGGCCTCGCAGTGTGTCGCGATTGCCCAGCTTGCCTACGATGAATCGGTCGCGTTTGCGAAGCTGCGTAGCACTTTTGGCAAGCCGCTGGCGCGTCATCAGGTGATCCGCCACAAGCTCGCCGACATGGCCACGCAGCTTGCGGCGGCGCGTTCGCTCGTTGGGGAATGCGCCACACGCTGTCAGCGCGGCGATGTCGTGATGAGCCAGCTTGCGATGTGCAAAAATGCCGCCACCGACATGTGCAGCTTCGTCGTCGACCAGGCCGTACAGATTCACGGCGGACTGGGCTACATGCGCGAAACCCTCGTCGAACGACTTTATCGCGATGCGCGGCTGTATCCGATTGGCGGCGGCACCCGCGAAATCATGAACGAGATCATCGCGCAGGCCGAAGGCTACTAACCCCCGTCAAGTCCCGAACCTGCACATTTCGCGTAGGGCCCCGCTTCCCGACGAGACTTTTTCCGTCCCGCAAGCGGTCCGAAAAAAGCGCTCCGGTCGCCCCCACGCTTTTGCACAAAAATGTTGGTTTCGTAGAGTCGGGGTTTAGATGCGGGACAGCTGGTCGAACAGGTGGATTTGGCTGCGAATGCAGCTATAGAAGTCGGCAATGCACAGGCTCTCGTTTTCCGAGTGTGCATTGGTGTACGGATCTTCGACACCGACGAGCAGCGCCGGAACTCCGCCCAGTTTTTCCGACAGCGGACCGACGAAACCAATCGAACCACCACAGCCAATCAGGACGGGGGCGCGGCCATAGCCCGCTTGCAGCGAACGCAGCGCCGCGGAAAACGCCGGATGCTCCGGTGATGTAAACCACGGGCCTTTGGCGCCAAGCGGAGTGACGTTGACCTGCACACCATACGGCGCTGCCGCTTTCAGGTGGGCAATCAGCGCTGACTCCACTTCGTGCGCATCCATATCGGGGACAAGCCGCATTCCGACCCGTGCCCACGCGGTGCCGTTGATGATGTTGCGCGCATCGCGACGGCTCGATACTTCCACGGCATTCACCGACACCGACGGTTCGCGCCAGATCATCGTCCAGGGATTGTCGCCACAGGCCGGCAGCGTCGGAACGCACTCGACGATACCCGCTTGGTTGCGGAACTGGTCCATCGTAAATGGCAGCGAGTTCAGGCTCGCTTTTTCCACATCCGACAGGGGCCGAACTTTGTCGTAGATCCCCGGAATCGCAATCCGTCCGTGCTCATCGGCCAACGTCGCCAGGATCTTGCTCAGCGCCAGTCCAGCATCGGGAAGCGGACCGCCCCATGACCCCGAGTGCACCGACTGTTTGAGCGAAGTGACTTCGACTTCGACCGTGACCAGGCCGCGCAAGCTCGTCGTAATCGACGGAACTCCGACGTCAAAATTGCCAGTATCGGTCAGAACCATCACATCGGCTTGCAGCAGTTCGAGGTGCTTGTCGATAAACGCCCCGAGATTGCCCGAGCCAATTTCTTCCTCACCTTCGATGAGCACTTTGAGGTTGATGGGTGGCTTTTCGCCCGCCGACAGATACGCATCCAGCGCCGAGGTGTGAACGATGATGCCCGCCTTGTCGTCGGCGGTCCCGCGGCCATACAAGCGCCCGCTCCGCTCGGTCGGTTGAAACGGTGGCGACGCCCACGCCTCGACATCGCCAGCCGGCTGCACATCATGGTGCGCATACAGCAGCACAGTCGGCTTGCCCGGCGCGTGCAAAAAATCGCCATAGACGTAGGGATGTACGCCCGGCAGCTTCAGCACTTGCACATTTTCGAAGCCTCGGGACGAAAGCAGCGCAGCGGTCGCTTCGGCACTTTTGGTCACTTCTTCGGCGGGGAAACCCTCGAAACTGACCGAAGGAATGCGTACCAGCTTGCACAAATCTTCGAGGTACTGCGGGTGCTTCGTATCAAACACAGCAAGGGCACGGTTACAAGCAGGACTAGGCGTAGACATGGGGCTTGGATTGCGCTCCTTTCAGCGCGAAAGCGAAAGGGTTACTTGGCGACGCGAGAGACGAAGCCGGCGGTGACATCTTTTTGGAACTGCACGCCAGACAGGGTGTCGACGGCACGACGCTCACCACCGAGCGTCGACAGGAAGTACGCCGTGGCGTACTTAATCGTCAGTTGGTTTGTGCGATCTTTGGGCGCGGTGCCGCCGCCGCAAGCGCCGCAGTTCCAGCAGGACGCCGGATTGTCGACGAAGTCCATGTGCGCGGCCCCAACCATCGTGATGGCAAACGCAGGCGCAGGCGCAGCTTTGTACAGCACCTCATAGTTTGCATTCGCTGGCGCGCACGGCATAAAGCCTGACTGGCTCACCGTTTCACCGACGAAACCAATGGAAACGCCAGTCGGGAGCTTGATCTTGGCAATGTCCTTGGCCGCTTGCGGGTCGCGGGTGTCGACGGGATCAATGCCAAACAAGGCTTTTACCCGACTGTCTGACTCTGCCACCAGGAAGCTGATCTTGCCGCCGAGCGAGTGCCCAGTCAGGCCGAGCCGATCTTTGTCGAGCCGCCCCGCCAGACGATCGGCCCCCATTCCCATGGGATTTAGCAGCCAAGAAATCAGCGCGATGGTGTCGTCACGATAGCGCGTGTGATCCCACTCACTTGGGGATTTTTGCAAGATCGTCACGATGCCATAGCTGGCCAGTCGGTCGCCGTAGCCTTGGTATTGCTTGTGGTCCGTCGAAAAACCTGGCGAAAGGAGCACCCACGGGAACGGCGCGCCGGTCTTGGTGATCTCTTTGCCATCGCTGCTCGGTCCGATCACGGTCAAGTCGACGTTCGATCGGTTGACGTTCACCTTGAGGTCGAAGCGTATCGTCGACAGCGGCCCTTTTTTGCTCAGGTCGAGCGCGGTTTCCATCGACATATCGCCGACGTTGGTCGCCATGTCGCCGCCGCTCATACTGGCGTCGAGGTTGTCGGTGGCTGCATCGCGGCCACGAACGTCGTCGGGACTGCCACAGACGTCAGGCGACGTGCAAAAGTCGGGGTTTGAGCTCACGCAGCCTGCAAAAATCAACTGGACAGCGACGGAAAGGACGATGCGATGGCGTCTCATAGCGAACGACTCCTTGGCAACCAGGGCAGTTTCCCTACGTAAGGAACGGTAGGCCTATCTATGTAGATGCAGGCAAGCCGAATAAAAGCGCAGCAAACCGCCCTCCGTCAAGAAGCGGAAGGCGGACGTTTGAACGTCTCGATGGGGAAGAGAAAAAGCGGCGACTAGCCGCGATCGGCGGGATTTACGCGAAGCGTGCGGCCATCAAGCTCGGCGCCATTCATTTCACGAACAGCAGCCGCAGCATCGATGGGATTTTCAAATGTGACGAAGCCGAAGCCGCGCGACCGACCACTGTCTCGATCGGTCACCACCGTCGCCTCTTTGAGTGCACCGAAGCGACCAAAGGCCTCGCGGAGCTGCGCACCCTCGGTATCCCAGCTCAAGCCGCCAACGAACAGCTTGGTGGGTCCGTTTGAGCCCTTGGGACCGCGCGGAGCAACACCCGAGACAATGATGTCTTCGAGCTTTACTTCGGGCAGCGTCTCCACAGGACTTGCGAAGTCGATATCAAAAGATGAATCTCGACCACTGCTCGAGCGCTCCGCACGATTGCGACGGAGCCGTTCCTCTTTTTCTTTCTTTTTCCGATCGCGATTGGCTTCGCGTGCGCGCTTGCCGCCGCCTGCTTGGCTGAAGGTCATCGGGGATTACCACCGACCGCCGCCACGACCGCCGCGATCGCCACGATCGCTCCAGTCGTCGCCGCCGCCACCGCCGAAGTCCCGATCT
>DAORGN010000235.1:0-7097 GCA_035340095.1 Pseudomonadota bacterium
ATGCAGAGCTCGAGGCGATTGACGACCAAAGAGTTTGAGCTGCCGCCGGCCTTGATGCGAAGCAAAATGCCGCCATCGCTGGGGGCAATCGATGCAGTGATGTCGCCGGAATACCAGCTATACGGCGCGACGTTGCTGACATAGTTCAGGGGTGTTGCGCCGGTGCCGGTGAAGGTCTGCCAGTTGAAGCTGCCGCTAGATCCCGTGGAGTACGATCGACCCCAGATGGACAGGCTGGAACTGGTAATTCGGGGTACGCCAGCGGTGCTAAGCTCGACGTCGATAAAGTCGCTGGAATCAAGCTGAAGGCCGCCGCTGCCGAGGAACGGATCGACAAACTTTGGGGTGAATCCGACGCTGTATCCGTACACGCCTACCTTCCAGCGGGTCTTGTCGGGTAGACCGTGGACATCGTAACTGACGGTTGCGCGGCCTCCGCTGTCTGTAAAGTGAATGCGAAATGCGGTCGCGCCGCTCGCACCAGACGAGCACGGTCCACCGCTAATCGGGCCGCTCGGGGTAAGGTCCGGCGGAACGGTCAAATCTGGCGGTGGGACGGCCAAATCCACAGGGATCGCAAGATCAGGCATGACGCTGAAATCGCGTGGCCCCGCCAAGTCAGAAACCGCGCCAAAGTCCGTTGCGCCATCCGTTGTTTCGTTCCGCAAGTCGGGCTCTGTGACCGACGTGGACAGGTCACGCGGGGGGCGCACTGGTCCATCGCCGGGTGGGCCCACGTAGCCCCCTTTCGAGCAGCCCGACAGCAGCAGCGCCACTGTCAGCGACGAAACCGACGCAAAAAACCAGCGTGGGCCAGCGACACCACGCGCATCCAGTCGACTCACTTGTTTGACAGCACAGCACGTCACCACGGCATCACCCTGGCGTCTTGTACTACCTCTGCCGATTTTTCACTACGGCAAGACGCAATTTCGTCGATGCGGTCGCCACGCTTGGCCTGGCAGCGGGGCGATGGAACAGGTTTTCCGCCGGTGCGCACAACGTGCGCTGCCTGCGCGCACAACCTGACGATCCGAGCTGCGTGGCCGAGCCTGCATCCCCTCATCTAACACCAGCGTCGGAAACAGCATCCCCAAGCTTGTCGAGTGGGTGCTTGCGGCGATGGTGCCGACCGCCTGCTGGGCCCGTGCATCACGGCATGCTTCCTGCGTCGACACGCAGACCAGCAACGCATCCTGAGGGGATCAACATGGCACGTTATTGGTATTGGGTTATCGACCCGGCATTTTGCGATGAGACAATCATAAAGACATTCAAAAATTATCAGGAGAGACGTTCGGATATGATTGAAATAAGACCGGGGGGAGACTTGTCTCGGGTTGTTTCAGGAGATATTGTGTATATTTGCGCGCATGGGCATGAATTGGAGACTTACGTTACGTCTCATCCGAACAAAAATGGTCATAATACGAAAATAGTTAAGTTTGATCAGCTTGTTGATATGATATGCGAAAGCAGGCTTTCAACTCCAGCGCCGTCAATGAAAATAGGGATCAAGCTGCTGGTTTGTTGGGCTGGTGGAAAAACGCTCGAAAATAATCAGTATGAAATGTATTTTAAAAAAGACACCATAGAGAAGCCCAAGTATCCTTCTCTGAGTAGATTTGGTTATAATAAAACCAAGGCAGTGGAAATTGGCTTCGCTAAACCTCAAAACGCACTCTATGAGTGGGCCAAGCAAGACGCGATAACGACAAAAGAGAAACACGACGGTGTGCTTGCCTGTGAACTTGCGAAGAAACTGAAGGAAAAAGGTTTCAATGGAATTCTTGTTGGCGGTTTTCCGGGACGATTGACAGCGCATTTGAGAAAGATCAAGGAAATAGATATAGACGTGGAAAAAATCCCTTTTAGTTGTGCGATATCGAAAGGAACAATCTGGTTTGACGGCGACGGAAATACGCATCGTTCAGATTTTATACATCAATGATATCTCAAAAAATTATTGATCGATTTCATCGCAAAATTATCGATTTCGGGACTGCTTTGTTTTGGCAGTCCCTGTCCGTTGTAGATCGAGCACATTTCAAAAAATTCAGCAGCCTTGTTTGGTTGGGTGCAGCTCGATCCATCAATTCTTGGCTATGCAAGAGTCGCGGATGCCAGATTGGTTCGTGATACCGACATATCCACTGGCAGCGTACCGGCATCCAATCCGCTTTGAACGGTCGCCAATGCCGCTCGTTTCTGGGCCATGGATACGCCTTTGGCGATTCCGCCGCGACGGCCCAGCTCTTTCATGTAGTCGCGGTTTTGGGCGATTCGGTGGCCGCCACGCTTTCCGGCTGCGCTGGCCGTTTCGGATGTGAAGCGGTGCGCGAGCCGTGATTTCTGCGCAGCGATGCCACCCTCGCTGGCGATGCGCTGAAGCTTGGCTTTGTTCATGCGAGCGAAGCCGCGCAGCTGCTTTGTGGTGTCGCTGCTGCGCGGGCTTGGCGATTCATCCCGTGCTGACTCTGCCGGAACACTTCGGTCTGTCGCACTGGGTGTCGATGTCGTCTGGGTCTGGCTGGTCGGTTGGGTCATGGTGGCCTCCGCAATGGGGTAATTCATGGTTTGTGGAGCGGATTCATCTGGTAGTTCGGGTGTTCGCGCCATGGGTCTCTTCCGAACCGGTTTCCGAACCAAACCGAACCAGTGGCAAGCAGATTTCGCCGTCGAAATTGCCCGGTTTACCGTCGCGTAGCTGTGCTATGTCTGCGCCCAGAGGTGACGGTGATGCAACAGACAGAAGTCGCTGACGACGATTTGTCGGACATGGTGATCGAACACGCGGCGCCGACGATGCCCACTCCGGAGTCTCTTTGCGACAGTGCGGATACGGCGCTGGTGCAGGCCAAGCTCGTCGACGCGCTGCACGAGCTTCAGCGGCTGCAGCCAAACCAGATAAAAGACCACGAACGGGCGGTGCGGGCGCTTCAGGAAACCCTCACCATCGTCGGGGATTCCGATGAAAGCGAGCTGCTCGGGCCGATTGACTGGCCCAAGTTCGGAGAGCGACTGCGGCTGCGACGGACCACGGCGGGGCTGACGCAGGATGCGCTGGCCGACCTGGTGGGGGTGACGGGGACGACGATCCGTTCGCTCGAGCACAACAAGCGGCGGGCGCGACGCGGGCTGATGCTGAAGCTTTTGGCGGTTCCGGCGCTGAACCTGCGCGTCAGTGACATCGAACTGGCCGCGGATAGGAGCATCGGGTCGCGCTGGACTCCGACGTCGTGGCTCGGGCCAGCCTATGATCCCGTCGGGATGATCACTCAGCTTGCCGAGACGCTCAATGGTCCAAGTGGCCAGCTGGAACAGACCTTCGCGTACATCGAATCGCAGAGCGCCCGAGACTGGATGGCGACCAGCGCATCACCGGAGTACGAAGCGGCCTACCGTGGCTGTGCGCCGATCGAACCGATGGCGCGGCGAATTGCTGAAGTGGTCGGTGAGCATGCGCTCAGCGTCAGTGCGCTCGGCAGTGGCGATGGCAAGACCGAAGCGCTTCTGGTTCACAGTCTTTTGCAGCAGCTCAAGCTACCGAACAAAACCGAACTGTTCCTGCTCGACATCAGTCACTCGCTGCTCAATGCGGCCCACCGTCACATCGCCGAGACGCTGCCGAGCCTGAAGACCTATACCGTGCACGGCAACTTTCTTGAACTACCGAGGCTGCCGATGATGGTGTCGCCGCAGCGGGGCCGAAAACGGCTGTACACCATGCTGGGCTACACCCTCGTCAACTTGAACGACGAGCTGCGATTTTTCCGCGACACCTTGAGCTGCTGCGCCAAGGGCGATCTGTTTTTGTGCGACATCTCCATGGCTGCATACGGACCGTGTGACGATCGGAAAAAGATCCTCAGGCTCGATCCGGTGTTCCAAGGGAAAATGCGCCCCTCGCACGCGACGTGGCTTGGCGGCATCATTCGGCGGAACTGCGTCGGTGCCGACGAGGTAAACTTCCGCTGGGAGCTGACGCCGCACGCCAGTGTCCCAGGCAGCTACGGATTCGACGCCATCGCGACGGTCAAGATGCGAACCGGCGGGCCCGACCGTCGTTTTTTGATGTGGCGCGGTCGTCGCTATGATCCGCAGCGACTGTCCGAAGCGCTTTGCGAAATCGGCTGGAACACCGTTGAGCGCATCGACTACGGCCCCGGCAAGACCAAGACGATGTCGCTGCTGTTGCTTCAAAAACAGTAGTTTGGGGCCGTTTTCGCCGGCATTCCGGCTGCGCAAGTTCGGTTTCCAAACCGGGCTTCCCGATCCGCCCACCCTTGTCGTGCGCTAACATGATGAAACGCTTGGTACTTGCGCGTCGATGCGCTTCGACGGCAGGGCTTTCGGCCCGGCGGGTTTGCCATGGGCTCACAATCTTCCAAAGACAGACCATACCGACGGGCGCTTGAGCCTGTCGACATCTTGGACATCATGATGCCGCGCATGCAGTCACAGCGACGACAACGCACAGCGCCGGATGCAGCGTGGTCCCTGTAGGGTCCAGTCCGCAGCGTGCCGAGCTGGGATCGTCGCTGTCTATCGTCAGACCCGATCGGCGACCGCCCAGGTCGGTTCGGCTAGCGAATGTTTAGGGCACGGATGATGCGTGCGACGCCGTAGATGATCGCGCCGTAGGCCACCACGTATCGTCCGCCCGTCGGAGACGCCGCCGCCGCTGCATAGCCAATCGCCGTGATGAGGACCCCGCCGCCAAGCCACAACCCGCCCACCAAAAGACCGCGGGCGCGCAGCTGACTTTTGTCGAGCAGCTCGTCGGGCTGATCTTCAGTCGACGGCACAGAGCCGGCCCCGGACGCCAGGTCTTGACTGGCTCGCTGCAGAATCGCGTATCGCAGCCCGAGCTCTGCTGCCGCGAACACGAAGCGCACCGCAAAGCCGCCCCACATTGTGATGAGCGAGCGATCACTCGTCAGCAGACCGGTTCCCCAGCCAATCGCTTCGCGTGTCAGCACCAGCACCACGAATGCCACCGCCAAGCCATCGAACGCTCGTCGGGAAACCCGGAGCACCGCGGCCAACAGCATGAGCACCCCGGCCAGATCGAGCAGCGACAAAACCACGAAGAACTTGGTGCTGGTAAACCACGGCAGTGTCAGATCCGGTGCGACCTGGCCGACCAGATTGAACAGCAGATTGACACTGAGGCAGCCCGCGGCGGCTCCGGCAAGACCCTTCCCCGATGAACCGACCGGGGCGCGCGCAAGCTGCAGCACCGCGTAGACCTGCGACAGCCCCAGCAGCAAAAACGCCACCCCGAAGAATCGGCCCAGCGCGGCGTAGCGTGAAACCGTCCCGGTGTCATGGTGCAAAAACAGGAGCTGCTGCACATACGTGTGATACAGGCTCGAAAACGTCCCAAGCACAAGGAACGCCACCGTCACGGTTTTTAGCAGCGACACACCCTGGCTGGCCTGGCGGTTTCCGTCTGCTCCTGTCTGCATCGCCCGAGTGTACCTTTTGGGTTGCCCGATTCCAATGACCTGAATCGGTTGCGCGCAGTTCAGCCCTCAAACAGCCATTGCAACAAAGCGCCATACTAGACAAATCTGTCTAATTTTTGGATTGCAGTGTGATGCGGGCATTGGGAATCGCATCCAGATACAGAACATGAATCCGCGCATGCTGTTCAAAGAATGACAGAATTTCCGTCAGATATTTCCCATACGTACTGCTGCGAAAGGTTCTTTCCTGATCAGACAGGAGTATGTGGTCGTGCTGCTTGCAAACTAGACAAATTGGTCTAGTTTTTTGGTCCTGCGCATCTGGGCCATCTGGATCAGATGCGCAGCTTTTTGACTTCTGCGGTGACGAAACCATCGTCGAGGTGCGCATAGATCATCGTGGTCTTGATGTCGCTGTGTCCCAGCAGTTTTTGTAGCGTGACAATCGAGCCGCCACTTTGCACAAACAGAGACGCATAGCTGTGACGCAGACAGTGCCAAGGCGCTGCCGGGACCGGCAAGCCAGCGGCGCGGTACAGGTTTGTGATCTCTGGACGACGACGACTGGTCTTGTGCCAGCCGCCACCGGCGTTTTTGTCATGGCTGAGCGGACAGACCACGCCTTCAGGGGTCGGGGGACAGATCGGTTGCCAGCGGTTCAGTGCGTCGAGCAGCTCGTCGGGCATCGGCACCGTGCGCGGCTTTCCTGACTTGGTGTCATCGCCATAAGACTTGCGCACCGTCAGAATCCCGCGCGCCAGGTCGCAGTCGCGCCAGCGCAGGCCAAAAATTTCCCCGGCGCGCAGTCCGCCGAAAAGTCCGAGCCGCGTCGCGATCGACAGGACAACGCCGCGCCGGTCGCGCTTGGCTCGCAGGTCCGCAGCATCGAGCAGCTTGCGGGCGTCTTGGCTGCTCAGAAACTCGACCCGCGACTCTTTCTTCGGCTTTTTCACATCGACAAACGGATTGTGTGAAAGCAGTCGGTTTTTCGTCGCCCAGGCAAACACGCTCGCAATGCTCGTAAGCTGCGTCCGCGTCGAGTTGGCGGCATAGCGTCGCATCAGCCGATTTCGCAGCCGCTCGGCCTGGTTGGCATCAAACGACACCGCCGGCTGGGCCCCAACCGCGTCGATCACGGGCCGCAAGATCAGGCGCTGCTTGGCCACCCAGCGCGGCAGGTCGCGAATCCGTGGCGAGTCGTATTCCCGCAAATAGCGCTCGCTCAGTTCCGCGACGGTCATTGTCGTTGTTTCGTCGCGTTCGGGCACGCCGAGCTTGCCCCTCGCGACCCGCGCTTCAATTTCGACGAGCATGCGCTTCGCTTCGGCATAGGTCGGCTGTCCGCTCGCTCGCTGTTTGCGCCTGCCGTCGCTGTCGACCCAGCGCAAATACCAGCCGATGAACCGTTCGCCTTTCATCCTTTTTATGATCTCGCCCATGCTGTGCGCCTTCCGTGGTCCCCGCACGTCCACGATCAGCCCTCGCTGTGCCGCCTTGCGGTGGTGTGAGCCTTTGCCTACAGCGACGGGAATCCTTTAAATTGTTACATTTTTTCGTAGTCCTAGATACACGGACATCATGATGCCGAAGATGGATGGGATCGAGGCGGTGCGAGCGGTGGCGGCG
>DAORGN010000236.1:0-7055 GCA_035340095.1 Pseudomonadota bacterium
AACCCTTCCTCGGCCAAATTCTCCGTCGGAAAGGGAAGATGTGATCAGGTGAAAGCCGGTAATCCCTCCCCCCCGTACCTATGCCAGCATGAGCGAAGGTACGCAGACCACTTGCCGTGTGAACGTCAACGGCACCACCGTAGAAGAGATCCTTGATTGGGACTACTCCGATGATGTGATGAGCATCGCGGAGGAGTGCCATTTTACCGTCGACAACAAGGCGCGGAAGTATCGCGACCTTCTACGCATCGGCGATAAAGTCGAGTTCATCCTGCAAAATCCGTCAGTGAATGGCGGCGCTCCGACCGTCAAGCACCGAGGGCGCATCGTCCGCAGGCATCCCAAGTACAACCCGCGAGACGGTAGCACCATCGGAATCACCAGCGCCGATCTTGGCTGGCATCTGCAAAACTGCGACGCTCCGCTGTGGCTGTCCCTACAAAATAAGACCTACGCCGACGTATGCGACCCAGCGACGAGCGGCTTTTTTGACGAATCCTGGGGGTTCACGGGGGTGAGGTTCGACGGAAACATTCGCCGCTCGCTCAAGCAGGGGGTAGCCGTCGTCGCATTGCAGGCACAGAAGGCGCTCGACGTGGTGCATGTGATCCAAATCGAGCCCGGAGATAAGGTGTTCGATAAGATCGTGGAGTACAGCAAGCGGATCAACCTGCTTGTCAATGTCTCACCAGACGGTCAGCTGTGCTGCTTCCTGCCTGACTACAACCAAGAGCCGCTCTACTACATTCGCAACGTCGACGGCGACGAGTCTAACAACGTGCTCGACTGCGAGGCAGAAGAGGACGCCAAGACACGCTGGACGGAAGTAACGGTGGTAGGCGAGCAGGTCGGATGGGATGGCCCCAAGGACCCGCAGAACCCGAACGCCAGCAAGAAGCGGGGAAACGTCCGCCACCCTGGCAACCTTCCGTTTCTCCATCGTCACACCGTAGCCGACGGTGAAATGTACCAGAACGGCTTAGCCCAAAAGCACGCTGAGTGGATCTACAAGCGGGGGCGTTTTGATGCGTGGTGGGTTAAGTACACCGTCGCGGATCACCATCAAAACGGCCATTGGTGGGTCGCTGACACCATGGTCTATGTCGTCGACGATGAGCTTGGCTTGGCTGGCAACTACTACGTGCAGTCGGTGCGATGCCGGGGCAGCAAGACCGGCGGCGATACCACCGAAGTGGTCATCAGGCTGCCGGGCGTGCTGTCGGCTTCGCTCGGGGTTATCGCCGATCCCACCTTCCGCACGCCGGAATCCACAACGGGAACGCCACAGGCAGCGCCATGACGTTTTCAAGCATCATCAGGAAGCTCATCCTACGGGGCCGCACTTCGGAGGGCTGGTTTTCGGCAGAGAGCTGGCAGACCGCACCGGACGAACCGCAGCCTACGTTATCGGCTCGTCGAGCGCAGCACTACGGGCTGACCACCGAACCGCCAGACGGGGCCGAGCTCGTCGCGCTGGGGGTCAACGCAGGCTTCTCAAACCTCGTCTCTGTTGCCGAGTACGTGACCGGCGAGCCGCAGATCGAAGGCGGGGAAGTGCTGCTGTGGTCGAAGTATGGCCACCGGATCAAGCTCGCGAAAAACGGCGACGTTGTGGTGCTGCCCGCAGCTGGGCGCGACGTGGTTCTAGGTGACGATGGGAGCGGCGACATCGGGAAGATCGTCACCGTGGGCGAGCTGCGCAAGATCTTGCAGCTCATCAAAAATCACGTTCACCCAGAGACGGGAACCACGACGGGCCAATCACCCACGCTAGCAACCATCACGCTTGCCGGTTCGCCCAACGTGAAGGCGACCGAGCCACCATAGGCCGCTCGTACCTTTGCCCGCATGGATGTTGCTTTTTCGGTGACACGCGGGCGGCTCGACTTCGCCCGAAACAAAGACGGCGACTTCTACCTCGATGATCTCGCGGTGTATGCGGTGCTTGCGACGTTCGTTGCGCACAAAACCGAGTACGCCTTCGACGGCGACCTCGGAACCTTTCGCCACAAGATCACCAAAGACGGCTCAGTGACCGGGACGCGCCTTCAAGGGTGCGGCGACGACTGCCTAGAGCAGTGCGTCAACGATGAGCTCATCACCAGCGGAACGTGTCGGGTAGACCGTCTGCGGCCCGGCGCTCTGTCCGTCACGCTGTCGTGGAAGTCACCGACAGGCAAGCCGGGGAAGGTGACGCTGTGAGCCGCGACTTTCTGACGGAAACAGAAGTGCTCAACCTGGCGATCGCCTATTTCCAGGTGGCCCACACGGACCCCGTCACCGGACGCGCTCCGCAGCTCGGCCCGCGATCGTTTCTCGGCCAGGAAGCCCGAGCGCTTGCGCAGGCGATTGGCGAAGTACTCGCAGCCGCGAAGGGGATTGACGACGACGCGATCCCGTCCGTCTATATCGACGCCTCCGGGGTGACGAGGACGCGCAACAGCAAGCGTAGCCTCGATGATTGGGCCGACACACTCGGCCTTCCTTCGGATGTCCCTGGCAAGTACGGTCGCAAGGGTGCCACCACCGCAAAGAACGGCGGAGCAACGGCGACAGGCACCCCCGGAATCCTGGTGGCCACCGCTGCCCAGCTCACTGACCCAAGCGGGAAAATCACGCTGAAGCTGCGGATCGGCTTCACGATGCCCGGCGGCGGCAGTCAGGCCATCGTGATTGACGCTGTGACCGCTGGCAGCTTGGCGCGCTTGCCGGTCGGGACGCTGCTTCGCTGGACTTCCCCCCCGCCCGGCCTGGCTTCGACCTTGACGCTTACCACGGCGCTATCTGGCGGCGGAGATATCGAGACAGATATCGAGCTCGCGCTGCGACTGGTAGCCCGGCTGCGCGACCGTCCCCGAGGGGGCAGCGCATACGATTGGCGCGAATGGACCGAAGCGGCCGTCGACTCGACCGGCTCTTACATTGGCGTCAAACGCGCCTACGTCTACCCGGTGCGGGATGGGGCCGGATCTGTCTCCATCGTGCCGCTCTTTGGTGGCAGCGGAAGAGCTCGCGATCCCGGCGCTGCCGAGGCAGCGAAGATCCTTGCGTGGCTCAATCTGCAAAAGATCGCAACAGACACGGTGTATGTGGTCCGCCCCCGGTTCGTGTCCGGGGAGGAGCTCACCATCACAGCGACCGTCGAGGCCCTGCCCGGATTTGGCTTCGACTGGAAAGACACCGTAACGACCCATGCGATCAGCGGCACCGGCACGAGCTGCATTGTCGACGTTGCCCCGATGTCTGCGTCGCTTATGGCGGCCGTCGACAACGGCAACAAGCCGCGCATCGCAATCAACTTCCCGGCGCAGGCCGTGCCGTTCCAAGCGCGTGTGACTGCCTACCTCCTCGATTCGCCAGTACCGGGACTGACCACGCTCACGCTCGATGTCGCCATGCCCGCGACCCCGGCTAATTATCGCGTGTACCCCGGCGGAGGCAGCACGATCCCGGTCGCTGCTGCGATCGCCGACTTCGTCGACAATCTCGGCCCGTCGCGGTCAAGTGGCTACGGCGACCCCCGCGACGCTTGGCAAGACGACGTGACGGTGGGCCAGCTCGCGGCGGTAACGCTTGCTGCGGTCGACTCATCGAGCGGCGAAAAGGTCGTGCGCAAGTCTCCCTCGGTTGGGCTTGGCGTCGGTATCACGATCGGTGTCGGCGCGGCCGCTGGCACCGGTGACGACTTCCCGACGTTCGACAATGTCCCCGGACAGGGACCGCAGCTCGTCGAGCTGAAGGCGATCATTGTTCTGGAGGCTCCATGAGTTCGGAGGAGATCGCCGCATCGATGATCGGCGCCTTCCCGCCGGGCGTTCCCGAGCTCCTTGCGCCTGACGACAAGGACGGTGGATCGGTAACTCGTCACCTGGGGTGCATCGCAAAGACGGTGCAAGACACCGCGATCGCCGCCATCGAGGAACTCGAGCGCGACATCACCCCGCTAACCTGCGGCTCCTACCGGCTGCGGGAGTGGGAAAAAGCGCTCGGCCTTGCCTACAGCCGCACCGCCCGCAGCGGAACGCTTGCAGCTCGGCGCGCTGCGGTGATCTCGCGGCTGCGGGAGTACGGGCCGCCTACGAAGGCGATGCTGCAAGCCGTGCTCGCTCCGCTGCTTGACTACGCCGACCCGACACAGCTTGTGATTTTGGAGTGCAACCGAGCCGCGCTTCGCACTGCGCACACCTACGCCGGGTCGAAAACGCGCGGTGGGTTCACCTACGCCACCCCGGCCGTGTGGGATTTTTGGGTCAACGATGCGGACTCGGTCGCGCCGGGATGCCCACAGGCAGACCTCACGCTTACCGCAGCTGACCTGTCCAAAGTCGCAGCGGAGATCGAGACACCGGATGGAAGCCACTTCCGGATCAACTTCGGCCAGCTCGGCCGGGGCCTGTGCATTGCTCGCACCATCCGCGCCTATTGGCAGGGGGTGACGACCAGCAACGTGCTCGGCCGGTGGCGGCTCACGGTTTGGCTCGATGGAGCGGGGCTTGGTGTGCTCAATGATGCGACGTTCTTTTGCGAGGGGTTCGGCCGCCGTGGGCGGTCCGCTGCGCAGTTTGAATGGGCGGCAGTTTACGAGCCGTCGAAGTCGCGAGGGGCCCCGGACTTCGACGCAGCCCGCGAGGCAGTGCGCCGCGTGGGGTTCGCAACCCGGATCGGTGGGCTCGTGTTCCCCGCTGACGCCTCGGTGGGATTGCCTGCTGCTGACTACGGCATGATCCCAAATGACAACGCCATACCATCGGGATTCGTTCCCGGATAAGGACTCTGCAAGTGTCTACCTTTCCATTTGTCCCGTATGCGACCTATGCAAACAACAGCGTCCCCAAGGTCACAGGCGATGCGCTCAACGCCGAGCAAGATCTGCTAAATGCGCTGACGTGGCCAAGCTACTTGTGCAGGCCATCCGTCAAGATGCGATGCACGGACGGCGGCACAATCGTAGTTCAGCCGTCACCGATGATGATCTTTGATGCTCCGCTCAACAAGCACACCTACTGCGCCTGGGCCGAGACAACGATCGACTCCACAAGTCTGGATGTTCCGTCCGGGGCTTGGCCTGCTGATAAGTGGGTCTATGTCTATGCCTACAGCGAAAACCGCGTGGGCAAAATCGAGACCAGCGAAACCGCGCCAGCTGCCATCATGCCCGCCGTCGGAGTCTCGACAGCGTCCAAGGCATTCAAAACCGGCGACGAGTCCCGGAAGTATCTGGGATGCTTCTACAGCGACGGTTCCTCCATCGTTCGCCGGTTTCGCATGTCTGACTATCAATACGTCAATCTCGATCAGGTGATTGCCCTGTCGGTCAACACTGGCGCAGACCCAGCATGGTCAAGCTATGTTGCTATCGACCTAAGCGACTATGTCGGCCCTGATGCGGTAGAAACCACGCTTGCCGCGCGCATGGTCGGCAACGTCAACCCGTTTGACGTGGTGCTTGAGCTGTCGCCCGATTCTGGGACGGTTCCGATTGTCGCCTGCGAAGTCGAGCCAAATACAGGCGGAGCGTATACGGCGATAAAGAGGTCGCTCGTCGTGATGCCGCTTTTGAGCACGACGATTTACGGCAGGGTCACGCCAGCCCGAGATCCCGACGTTCGCCTCGAAGTCAACGGGTGGAAGGAGTAGCCCGGTGGAAGCTGATAGCTTTATTGGATTGGTCGCCAAGTGGCTTTTCGGCATTGACCCGGCCGTCGTCAGCTGGAAACACGTTGCGCTAGCCCTGGTAATGGTTTCGCCAGCGTGGGTCACGGGGCTTATTCGCCTTGTGTGGTATCTTGTGCATATGCGTTTTTTGCGCTCGGCTACCCCTCAGCAGCTGGACGCCTACCGAAGCAACCAGCCGCGTCCGCCAACGATTGTTGGCCCGTTCATCGTGCTTTGGTTCCTGCTTGGGATGGGATTCTTGACGGCATCGAGCCAGGCCGGACAGATGGCAGAGTCGGACGCATCGTCGGCCAAATCGCCTTGCCCTGGTGGATGCCCAGCTGGCAGCACTTGCAACCCCAAGACGAGGGCATGCGAAGCCACCGCTGCAAAGCCAGGTAACGGCGCTGCAAGATCGCGCAACATGGAATCGACCATCACCAAAGCCGCACCGCTCGGTGCCGATCTGGCCCACGATCGATACTATGAAGTCAACGCCAACCCGGCTGACTACTTCGACAGCTCACCAGAGTCCTAACCTTTCCCCGCTCGATGTGTCTGGATTGCAAGCAGATCGGCACTGTTCCGTGTTGCGCCTGCGTAGCACCTTGGCTGCGATCTGCCAGGCTTTGAACTCGCGGGGAAGGTGCACCGCTTCGCCGAAGTAGTAGCGCCAATCGCGTTCGAGTACTCCGGCATCAAATCTAGCGTTAGCAACGGCGAGAGAGTCTTTTTCAAAGTCCACGCCAAACGCCAGGCCAAGCAGCAGCGCAACGTCAAGCAGGCGCTTGGCCTCCCAATACAGCAGGCTGGCGCTGTGAAGGCTCAAGCCGCTGTCGATGTGCGAGACAGTCCAGCGCTGCGAACGCTTTGGCCAAGAGACCGATCGATGTATGCCCAGACCGCCGGACGCTAGGCCGATGCGCACACGTCGAATTTCGGCACTTTTGAGCTTTGCCATCATGTAGATCGGAGTTGGCGCACGGTCCCACGTTTTGCGAGGGACGCGCGAAGCTTGCGGGGTCGTGTCCGGCGGCAGGGGTTCGAGTGTAAAAGAGCGCATGTTTGCGGGCTCCTAGTCCGGCAGGTCGACGGGCTGACACTTTGCGAGCTCTTTGCTCAGCTCCTTTTTGATGGCTTCGGCTTCGGCTTGGCTCGAAGTTACCGAGAACCTAGCGGAAGCTGGCGAATCGTCGTCATCGAAGGCGGCCGCAGAACTTCTAAGTCAGCATGCCACGTTGCGACAGCTGCAAAACCACCCGCTGCGCGACTAGCTCGGCCAATATTTCGAGCTCTGCCGGACTCATGCGTGGCTCACTTGAGGGCAACAAACGCGGCCCGCATTGCGTTCTCGGGCCAGTGTTTGCCGCGCTGAAGGTTCTTTAGCTGCGGGTACTGGC
>DAORGN010000237.1:0-7048 GCA_035340095.1 Pseudomonadota bacterium
CCTCGATCTTGCCTTGCTCGGTTCCCTCGACGGTCATATGCGCTTGCAGTGCCATAGGCTGTAGCTCCTTTTTCCAAATGGAGTGTTTCAAGTGAAGCCGCGACAGAACGGCTCTGCCGCAGCCTGCGCGATTATTTTCCTGGCGGTCCCTGCTGACCCACCAGCGATAGCGTGAACGACGCGCCCATGTACTTAAAGTGCGGCCTTACCTTGAGCGCGACGGAGTACCAGCCCGGACGACCCGCGACGTCTTCCACTTTGATGTCGGCCATCCGCAGTGGACGCTGGGCACGAATGCCTGGCATCGGATTGTCGTCTTCGGTGACGTACTGGCGAATCCACTTTTCGAGATCGTTTTGGAGGTCTTTTTTCTCTTTGTCGGTCCCGAGCGCTTCCCGCTGGAGCACTTTGATGTAGTGCGCAAGTCGCGAGACAATGAACATGTATGGCAACTGCGCGCCGAGGCGAGAATTGGTTTCCGCAGCTTTCCCTTCCGGACTCTGTCCAAAGGTCTTTGGCTTTTGGATCGAGTTGGCAGAAAAGAAGCAGGCGTTGTCGCTGTCCTTGCGCATCGTGAGCGCAATGAAGCCCTCTTCCGAAAGATCGTATTCCAGCACTTCCGGAATCAGCACTTCGGTCGGAATCTTCTGCACCAAATCGCCATCGGATTTGTACAGGTGAACCGGCAGTTGCTCGACGGTACCGCCGCCCTGTGGACCGATGATGTTCGGACACCACCTGTACTTGGCAAAGCTCTCTGTGAGTCGCGTTGCAAACGCAAACGCCGTGTTGCCCCACAGGAAGTGATCGTGACTGCCGCTCTCTTCGGTGTAGCCAAACGACTTGACCGGATTGTCGATTCCATACGGACGACGCAGCAAAAAGCGCGGGCAGGTCAGACCGATGTAGCGGGCATCTTCGGAATCACGCAGGCTCCGCCACGAAATGTACTGTTTGCTTTCGAACTGGCTGCGGACATCTTTGAGCCGGGGCAGTCCTTCGTAGCTGCCGATGCCAAAAAAGCGCGGATCGGCAGCGGCGATAAACGGCGCATGGGCGGTTGATGCCACACCACCAACGAAGCGCAGAAGCTCAATGTCGGGTTCGCTTGGGCCAAAGTCGTAGTTGCCAATGATGGCCCCATACGGCTTGCCACCAAACTGACCGTACTCCGCTTTGTGAACGTGGTAGTAGAGCCCCGACTGAAACAGCTCGGGCGCGTCTTTGAAGTCCGCGAGCAGGTCGTCTTTGCTGACGTTGAGAACGCTGACCTTGATGTTCTGGCGGAAGTCGGTTCGGTCGACGAGAAAGCGCAGTCCTCGCCACCCCGATTCGAGCTGCTGAAACTTTTCGTTGTGCAGAACTTTGTCGAGCTGTTGACCCAGTTTTTTGTCCAGCTCGGCAATCGCGCGATCGACGGCAGAACGATCGATCTTTGTCGCTTCCGCCGACTTGGTGTCCCCTTGCGCTGCCAGAATTTGCTTGAGCAGTGCGCGGACACCTCGCTGCATCAGCGGGCGACTGGCTTCTGCTTTCGCCGCATGGGTCTGTTCGATGATCTGATCGAGGACACTGGCCGACGGTGCGGCGTGTTCGGTTGGGGCCGTTATTTGTGCCGACTGGGCAGCAGTAGACTCTTGGGCCACGGGCTCTCCTTGCCACCTTGGGAACACCGCAATGAGCGGATGTATTCCCAATCCATCTTGCGGGTTACGAAACCGATGCGTGTGATCCTGACATCCGAGCGATCAGGAATTGCTGCTTCCCAAACCGATCTCATCCAAAATGCTGCCGCGCTCGGCTTCGTCGTCCAGCAGCTTCTGAAGTCGCTTGCGAAACTCGGCGTTTTGCGACAGCGGACCTTTCAGTTCGGTGAGCGCCTCGCGCAGCTCCAAAAGCTCGCGCAGCTCCGGAATCTGCTGGGCAATCGACTCCGGTTCAAAGTCCTTCATGCTCGAAAAGTTCAAGTGGACCGCGAGCTGCTCGTCTGGTTTTCCCGACAGTGTGTTGTCGACTTGCATCGCCAGACCGACTCGCTGACTGCTCAGCACTTCATCGAAGTTGTTTTTGTCGATGCTGATCGGTTTGCGTTCTTCGATGAGCGTGGCATCTGGACGCCCGGTGAAGTCCCCCGTCACAAGCAGGCGGAGCGGCAGCTCTGTTTCCTCAACGGCGCCTCCCGTTTCGGTCTTGTAACGGATGTTGACACGCTCTTGGGGCGCGACGGCGCCCTCTTTCCCTGGAGTTGCTGCCATGATCGTGAGCCTCCACAAAAACAATCGGCACCGCTGCCGAATGAGGTCTGCGTAGCAAAAGCAAGGCGGATTTGCAAGGCTATCTGCTCAACGTGGCTTGCGTGTCCGACGGCAGATTGCGCAGTTTGGATGCATTACGCGGGCCAGATTTCCGGGCCCAGTTCGATCGCATCTGCGGGCGCGATTTGGCAGATCCGATTCCACAGCGCCCGTCGCGTCTGCGGATCGACTTCGGCAGCGCGCGCGACCCGAACCGCAAGGCGCAGCGACTTTTGCGCAAGCTCTGGCTGCCAATCGCTGAGCCGATGCGTCTCGATGTCGGCCAGCAGCTGCTCGATCACTGGCATCGCGATGTCACTCCGCTGCTTCGCAAGCAACATCTCCGCAAGCTGAAGCCGAATGGAAAAACGCTGTCTGCCTGAGCCCGCTTGCGCAATCCGTTTCTGCAACACCTTTGCGGCGGCAAGCAGTTCATCCGGCAGACCGGTTTCCGCCGCGTCTTCTGCTTCTTTTCCGACAGCATGCCCGGTTTCCGCTCCGCTTTTCTGACGGGCCGCTTTTTCCAGCCACGCCACCGTTTCGGAATCCGCGAGCGGTGTCGCATCGCGATCGGAAAAACGCAGAGCTGGCAGTTCCGGACACAGCGTGACGAGCAGCGCTGCTTGCGCGAGCACGGCGGAAAGCGCTCGCGAGGCCCCCATCTGTGCAAGTGCTTCGCCGGAAAACCGCTGCAAATCAAGCCACAGCGGATGTTGCGCAAACAGCTCTTCACATTCCTTTGCGACCTCGGCGTAATGTCCGGCTGCGAGTCGCTGGGTCAGTTCCTTTTTGATCCGCGCATGTCCTTGCGGAACCGGCAGATCGGTCTTTCCCTTGTTCGCTTCCGCTTGCGCAAGACGCTCGGGACGCAGCAGGTCATGGCTGCCAAAACGCAGCGCCCGCAGCATCCAATACGGAGCCGGATTTTCGATCGATTCACTGCGCAAGTGATCGGAAAAACGGATCACGCAATCGGCGAGATGCGCTTCCACTTCGTCGATTTCCAGCGTCGCCACATCTTGCAGAGGTGGTGGCGATGGCGGAAGCTCGGGCGGATTCACGATCACTTGCTGCGGCACCACTTCGCGCACGATCGGAACGGGTTTGACAGGTTCTGGTTCGGCTGGCTTTTCGACCCCTTTGGGTTCGATGGGAATCGCTTTTTTCTCGACGGGAGGTGGCAGCGTCTCTGCTTGTTTTTTCAGAATCTCCCGCAGCTCGCGCAGAAGCGGATGCTGTAGTCCAAACGCTGTGCCGGCCTGCTCGGCGACTTGTTCCGCGATCTGTTTGCACGCCAAAAATTCCGCCGCTTCGCTCGGCGAAGGCGGTGACATTTCGAAAAACAGCGCAAGCTCACTGGACATCCACTGTAGCTGTCCTAGCCGTCGAGAATCATTCTTCGGAAACAGCTTTTGGACGGTGTCCGGACTCGCCAGCAGATCCAAAAACGCCAAAAGCAGCGCACCCAGCTTGATGTAGCGCGTCGGCTCTCCGTCTGCATTGCGGAACACCGCCAGCGACAGATAGCTGTAAATTTTCAGATCAGGAAGCCGCGCCGCCAGCTCTGTGCCCAGCCGCTCGACGCTTGCAAAGTCAATTCCCAGCTTGTTGCCGCTGTAATCAGACACAATCTGGGTAAACTGCTGGAGAGTCGGATTTCCGTCGAGAACTTCGCCAGATTGCGCAGCCGACTTCCCGATCTGCGAAAGCGAACAAGCTTGGATCGTTTCAATCATCCGCGGGTCTCCCGATTGTGTGCGATGCGTCGCGTATAGCATGGGCAGACATCCGCTCCTAGCGTTCCCGCTTGCCAATCCGGAAGAGTCTGTCTTACGCTCCGCCGCGTGACCCGTTGGCAAAGCGCCGTGGGCCACAAAACCTGCGCTCGGCTTGGGTCTTCCTATGAATGAGATCACGCTCTCTCCGCTGCTCGCCAAGGCACAGACCGGAAGTCTGGTCATCGAAACTGGGAGTCTGGCCGGACAGCGTTTTGTGCTTCCGCCTGTGCCCGGTGCGCTGCTGTTGGGTCGCGAGCGCATCTGCAATGTCCGTTTTGATCCAGAGCGCGAGCGGCTGGTCGGACGCACGCATGCGCGAATCGAAGTCCGTCCCGAAGGCGTGTTCCTGGTCGATCTCAACAGTGCCAACGGAACGTTTCGCGAAGGCGGACAGCCTGTCCGTGGGAGCATTCCGCTTCATTCCGGAATGCGTTTCCAGCTCGGCGGGGAAGGGGGTCCATGGCTGTCTGTGGAACTGCCCCAAGCGGTGCCGACTCAGGCCGTGCATGCATCGCCGGTTCTATCGGAAACCCCGACGATTGTGACGCGGCCTGATCCCATCGCCCAGCATGCAGCGCCGGCAGTGCTGATTCGTCCCGTGGTGAAAAGTCCTGTCCTGCCCGCTTCCCCGGCGACCGCGCCCGCGCAACCGAACATTTTTTCTGCGAGCCCACCCAGTCCGCAAGTCGATGTCGACAGTCCGCGCGCCGTAAGTGCTGGCAGCCTGGGTCAAGACCCCCAAGCGGCGGCGCAAAAGAGAGCGTATTTCCGACAGATTGTGGTCATTGTGCTGATTCTGCTTTCGGCCTGTGGGCTCGGTGTTCTCATCGGAACGAGCAGCAGTTCCACAAACCTTGGCCCCTCTGAAAATTCCGTTCCGTAATCTGTGTCGTGGATCGGTGCGGATGACCCGCCACGTCGATTCCCTGCGTAGATGTCCTGACCATTCCTTCCCTGTCCGTACCTATCCTGACCGAACCGTTCATCGCCCCTGTCATCAAGTGGCGCCAATCCAAAATTCAGTTAAGCGTCCGCCAGTGCCAGGCCTTGGGGGCCCATTCCGGGGGTTAGGGTGGTCGGCGCGCCGAAGCTGGTTCCGCTCGCCAAGTGGACGGTGATGTTGTTGCTCATTTGGTTGGCAACGATCAGGTCGGGCTTGCCATCGCCGTTTAGATCCTTGGACACGATGTCGCGCGGCTGCATGCCGGCGGTGATTCCATTGCCGGCGCCAAAGCTGCCTTGTCCGTCGCCGTTGTGGATGTTGACTTGACCGCTGCCGGCGATGAGCCCGACCGCCAGATCGACTTTCCCATCGCCATTCCAGTCATCGATCGCGACAAAGCGTGGAGATGATCCGGTGCTGATGGTGTTCATCGGTGAAAACGACAGCGTCGCACTGGTATAGGCAAACAGATCGGAACGCGAAACGCTCTTGCCGTCGGGATTGGTGACGACGATGGCGGCGGCTCCGCAGGTTCCGGCTTTGGCCGGGGTGGTGCAGGTCAGGCTGGTCGGGCTCTGTACGGTGACGTTTTGGCAGGGCGCGCCAAAGACAGTGACGGTGGCGCCGCTTTGGAAGCCTTGTCCCGTGATGGTGATGGTCGTTCCGCCGGTGTTTATGCCGCCCGCGGGTGAAATGGCCGCGACGCTCAGCCCGGTGCTCTGATCGGGCGGCGGTGTGTTCATGTCCATGGTGCCGGTTTGGCTTGTGTCATTGCAGCTTGAAACCGCGAAGCTGAGAAGCAAAAAGCCCAAAGTGATAAGCCGAGAGACAGTTCGCATGAAGGTTCCCCCCTTGACGTTGTGCGAGTCGATGCGTGCCGACGATGGGGATGCTTTTGCAAAAAGAAGCGACGCCCCCAAAGGGCACACAATCATCCAAAGTAGTCGATTGCGACAAACCCTGACAATGTACCGTGATAGGTTGCTGCGAAATGACTACCTTAGCTTCGTCGATACGTCCTCGCTGGGATCTTTCTCGTCGCACTGCGGCGTTCCCCTTTTTGGCAGCTCTAAAACAGCGTGTGCTGGTCTGCGACGGAGCGATGGGAACCATGCTCCAGCGCGCCGGGCTCACCGTGGACGACTTTGCTGGCAAAGACGGCTGCAACGAAATCCTGTGTGAAACCCGGCCCAAAGCCGTTGCGGATGTGCATGCAGCGTACTTTGCGGCGGGCGCGGACATCGTCGAAACCAACAGCTTTGGCTCGACGTCGCTGGTGCTCGCGGAATACGGCATCGCCGATCGCGCTTACGATTTGTCGCGGCTTTCGGCGCAGATTGCTCGCCAGGTTGCGGACAGCTACTCGACGACGGATTGGCCGCGGTTTGTCGCCGGTTCCGTCGGTCCCACGACCAAATTGGTGACGCTTGGCCATGTGAGCTGGGACGATCTGTTTGCCTCTTACGCGACCCAGATGCGCGGACTCATCGACGGTGGAGCCGACTTTCTGCTGATCGAAACGGCGCAGGATCTGCTCAGCGTCAAGTGTGCGGTGCTGGCGGCTCGGCGCGCGATGGAAGAATCGGGTCGAGAAGTTCCCATTTTCACCCAGCTTACGATTGAGACGACTGGCACGATGCTGGTCGGTACGGACGTCACGGCGGCGCTGCCGGCGCTGGAAGCGATCGAACCAGACGGCATTGGCCTAAACTGCGCGACGGGGCCGGACCTGATGCAAGAGCACGTCCGCTTCTTTGGCCAAAACGCGAGCCGTTTTGTATCGGTACAGCCCAACGCCGGACTGCCGCGCAACGAAGGCGGCGTCGCGACGTATGACCTAAAGCCCGAGATGCTGGCCGACTTTCAGGAACGCTTTGTCCGAGAGTTTGGCGTGTCTTTGGTCGGTGGCTGCTGCGGCACCACGCCCGCGCACATCGCGGCCATCGCACGCACGGTCGCCGACCTCGCTCCGCGCCCGGTGCCCGAGGCCGCCCCGGCCATGCGGCTGTCCGGTCTCGAGCCGTTCACGATCG
>DAORGN010000238.1:0-7045 GCA_035340095.1 Pseudomonadota bacterium
TTGCCCGTCTCGAAGTACACCTTGTCGAGGATGTTGATCTTGCCGCCTTCCATCATGACGCGGCCTTTGTCGGGGCAGCCGTCGGTGTCGTCAAAGCCGTTGTAGGTCTCCGGCTCGTTTGGACACTTGTCGTCCTTGTCGGGAATGCGGTCTTTGTCGTTGTCGAGTTCCGGGCAGCCGTCGCTGTCCTCGAAACCGTCTTTGTCTTCTGGTTCGTAGGGGCACTTGTCTTGGCTGTCGGGGATGCCGTCTTT
The DNA here is from genome assembly GCA_035340095.1 of Pseudomonadota bacterium. Taxonomy (GTDB): domain Bacteria; phylum Myxococcota_A; class Polyangia; order Palsa-1104; family JAEUJZ01; genus JAEUKA01. The sequence goes on from DAORGN010000238.1 coordinate 255, forward strand.
GTCGGTGTCTTCACCGTCAGGGCAGCCGTCTTTGTCGTCGATGCCGTTGACCGTTTCGGCTTCGTTTGGACACTTGTCCAGGTGATCGGGAATGCCGTCGCCGTCGTTGTCGAGTTCCGGGCAGCCGTCGTCATCTTCCCAGCCATCGCGGTCTTCGGGATCGTCGGGACACTTGTCTTTGCTGTCGGGAATGCCGTCGCCGTCACGATCCGAGTCCGTCGGACAGCCTTTGTTGTCCCAGGTGCCGGGCACATTGGGGCACTGGTCGCGGCTGTCGGGAATGCCGTCGTTGTCGTTGTCTAGCTCCGGGCAGCCGTCTTCATCCTGGAATCCGTCGAGGTCTTCCGGTTCATCCGGGCACTGGTCGATGTTGTCGCGGATGCCGTCGCCGTCGCGATCGCCGATGCGCGGTTCGTATACGAAGCCAAGGAAGGCGCGGGCTCTCGGACTGCCGGTTTGCTCGCCGCCGTTGCCATAGACACCGGCCCCAGCCCCGGCCAAAAAGAACGAGTTGCGTGCCAGATACAGCTTGATTGCGCCCACCGCTTCGACGGGAAATGCTTTGTCGTTGCCGGTGACATCGGCGTAACCATACGCCTCGACGAGAATGTCAAAGCGATTTTGCACCACGCCGAATGCCGCCGATATGCCGTAGGTCACTTGGGTTCCGACGGACCGACTTAGGCCAGTGCCGCCAAACGTCGTGCCGGGGTTGCATTCCCCGGTCGGCATCGTCGCGTCGGATGGATAGCAAGTTTGGGTATTTCCGACGGCGATGCTCTTGCCGATATCGGTAAATGCCGTCGAGCCAAAGCGAACCAGGGCTCCGACGTTGATTGCGGTACGAATGCGCCGAGACGAACCCCACTCGCGCTCGATGATAAGTTGCGGGCGGAGCGTGACGTTGTCTTCGCCAAGAAACGTCTTGTAGCCGTCGTCGTTTGCCCACTTCGAGATCGGGAAATACACCGACAGAAGCGCCGCCAGGCCGATCGGGAAGCTCGACGGATCGAGGACGCGGATTTTGCTGTGCAGCCCGATGTCCGACAGCATCACTTTGGTGTAGCGGAGCTGATCGCTCGATGCGGCCTGGTTGTAGCCACCGCAGTTTTCACCGTTTGCGTCGCACAGCTGGCGTTTGCCGATCGCCAGACCCAGCGGCAGACCGATCCCAAGTTCCACCCACTTGAACAGACCGATCGCAAACTGAAGCTGCGGTGTGACCAGGTGATCGACGGAAAACGTCCGCGTATTGGTCACCGCCGGTGCACTTGGGTCGCCTGCGTAATTCGATCCGCCATTTAACTGGAGATACAGCGGCTGAAACGCCCACGTCCCTTGCAGCCCGAGCGAAAAATCGAGGTGCCCGAGCAACTTCGACGAGTTCACCGTCACGTAGCCACGCGAGTCGATCGCTGGCCGATACAGCTGCATGTCGAAGGTTGGGTTGCGGAAGTTGTCGCGGTTCTGGGCGTGCGCAGACTGATCCTGAAACAGAGCCAAAAAACCTGCGGCACAGAGCCAATGGACTCGACGAGTGATCGCCACGATGCTGCCTCCCCTTTGGCGCATCCTCTGTGGATAGAGGTGAGTTGACCAATGATTTTACAAAAATCGGTGAAATGAAAACCGGAAAACAAGGCGAAAGCTTGTCACTTGCGCTGCGCTTTCGTCGCCAAGCCCAGCCGCAAATCGCTGTGTGGTTTGCCGTCGATGTTTGGTCGTGGTGTCGGGTGGGGTACGACGCTTGCGAAACCTGCGCCTCGGGTACATTGAATTGGATCGGTTTGCATAGGTGCCGCGTTTTGGCCCGCGGAGGATTCGATGTGGAAGCTGGCCGTCGCTCTGCTTGTGCTCGGGAATCTCGATCAAGGCATTTTTGCCGACCTTTCTGGACGGGTTGCGATCCATTCGCCCAATTGGTCGGTTTCAGATGGACCGCTTGCCATTCGCATCGATGACCAGCATCGAATTTTGACGGTGTGGCGCGGCTCGGTGGCGCTTGTTGCGTATCCGATCATTGCGACGCCGACGACGCTTTCGGGTCTGTCGCGCACGCCGAGCCGGGACGATCTGCTGCTGCTTATCGACAAAGCGGACAGCGAGGAAGCCAAAGCCCAGCTTGGCGCGCCATTTTCCGTAAAGTGGGGCCCGCCGCCGAAGTACGAGGACCGCGATGGCGATGGGATCGTCAACACGCTCGACGTGCTCATCGGCGCCAAGAAGCTCTGTGAAAACAAAGCCGCATACGTCTCAAACTATCGGCGGCTAAGCTACCCCGGCGGTGACGTGCCGCGCACCGAGGGCGTCTGCACCGATACGCTGGTGCGGGCACTGCGCAACGCCGGCTGGGACTTGCAAAGCGGTATCCACGAAGACGCGCTGCGCAAGCCGAAGCTGTATCCGCTGGAAAAGCCGCCCGACGCCAACATCGACCATCGGCGGATTCGCATGATGCTGCCGTACTTTCGTCAGTTCTTCGTCGAGCTGAAAAAAGATGAACCGTATCTGCCGGGCGATCTGGTGCTGTTCGATACGTTCCCGAGCAAAGCCGGTCCCGATCACGCCGGCATCGTGTCGGATCGGCTGGGTCCATCGGGGCTGCCGCTGGTGGTAAACAACTGGACCGACGGTTATGTCGAAGCAGAGATGGATCTTTTGCCGACGGTGCCGATTACCCACCGATTTCGTGTGCCGATGACACCGCGGGCCACGCCGTAACGTGCGACCGATTGCTGTCCCGTCGGCTGCTTACTTGACACCACCTGCCCGCGCTGCCTACGCTCCTTACCCTGCTCGCCGGGACTGTGCGAAAAGATGCACTTGCTGTGGCTGGCCATATTGTCGACGGTGGTGATGCTCGCGATGGGCTGCGGCTCGGCGACGATGGTCATCGACTGCGTGCTGACCCCTGACATTTGCGGTCCCGGTGGTGAGTGCGATGCCGAAACCCGCCAGTGCCGTCGCAAAGCCGGTTCACCGTGTGTCAGCTCTGAGCAGTGCGCCCAAGACGATCGTCCCGTCTGCAACGGCGCCATCTGCGTTGCCTGCGACGTTCTTTCCACCCCCGAGTCAGCCGATCAGGCCTGCCAGCAAAAGAACCAAAAAGGCGTCGCGGCTTGTCTGCGCGCCGGGATTCGCAAAGGAAGCTGCGGCGAGTGCCGACTGGATGCCCACTGCGGAGATGGCAGTCGACCCATCTGTGATCCGTCGACGTTCACCTGTCGCGCCTGTCAAAAACACAGCGAGTGCACCGATTCGCAGGTCTGTAACTTGGGCGGCGGACTCGTCGACTTGCCCGATATCAAGGTTGGGCAGTGCGTTCCGGTGAGCAAAGTGGTCTTTGTCGATGCCGATCGCTGTCCACGCAGCGGATCTGGTCCGACGGGCAGCGCTGACAAGCCATATTGCGAAATATCGTCTGCGCTGGGCAAAGCCGACTTTGTGGTCGTCCGTCCGCGCACCAGCGGGCTGTATGGCGGGCTCTCGGTCAGCGATGGAAAACGTACCACCATCGTCGGTCCTGGCCGCGATGCGATGACACCCGTGCAAGTGGCCGCGCTCAGCGTGAGTGGCAGCCAGACCGCGCTCGTGGTCAGCGACATCACGGTGCGTGGTGACAGCGTCGGTGCAAGCTGCGGCAAAGACGGCAACCTGTGGGTGCTGCGCAGCATCGTCCAAAACGGTGCGGTGGGCATCGAAGCGCTGGGCTGCAATCGCTTGGTCATCGAGCAGTCGATCGTGAGCGGCAACCGCAGCCTGGGTCTACGAATCGGCACCGGCACCCGGCAATACCGCATCGTGAACAACGTCTTTAGCGGCAACGGCCAATCGGTCGGCGGCTTTGGTGTGTTCGTCGCTGCTGGCGTCAGCGGACTATTAAGCTTCAACACCATCCTCAACAACGGGGAAAAGGGCGTCGACGGTGGTGCGATTCGCTGCGAGACCGGCGGAATGACCACGCGCGCCGTCGCAAATTCCATCATCATCCAAAACGCGATGAGCGCTCGCACCGATGGCAGCGGTCAGCCACTTGGAACGCAGTTTTCGGGCGACTGTCGATTGAATCGAATCGTCGTCGGCATCGACGGCACAGTCGTTGTTCCGCCGAGCGAGGGCCTGATTCGCGCGATACCCGACCTCGATCAGAGCATGCGGCTTTTGAGCACGCCCAACAACCGCATGTACGTGATCGACAAAGGAGTGGCGGACGACAGCGTGCGAAACGATCACTTCGGTTCGCCCAGACCCAAGGGTGACGGCTACGATCTGGGCGCCCATGAGCTGCGCTGAACTGTCAAAGAAGCAGCCAAAGTCCTTGAAAATCAACGACTTTGCAGAATTCGTTAGCACTCGTGGGGGGTGAGTGCTTGACAATCTGTAGCGCGTACTTAGCGTATCAGCGCCGTTTGGAAGGGTTGCACCATGCCGACTTACGACTACGAGTGCCAAAACTGCGGTCACACGTTTGAAACCTCCCAGCGCATTACCGAAAAAGCGCTCACTGATTGCCCGGAGTGCAAGCAGCCGAAGCTCCAGCGACTGATCACGGCTGCGGCCTTCCACCTCAAAGGGGGTGGTTGGTACAAGGACGGCTACGGAAGTGGCGGTTCTGCCCGGACCGAAAATCAGCGCATCGACAAGCTGCAATCAAAAATCAACGAATCGAAAGCGAGCGAGTCCTCGTCGGACAGCTCGTCTTCAGGCAGCTCCGGCGACTCGTCGAGCTAACGCCTACGATTCGTTCCCCTAACGACTCAATCGCAGACTGAAAAACCAAAACACCCCAAGGAGGATTTCGATGAAGGTTCGTCCCCTACACGACCGTGTTCTGCTCAGGCGCAAGACCGAAGAAGAGCGCACCGCTGGTGGTCTGTATATCCCTGATACTGCAAAGGAAAAGGCGACCCAGGCCATCGTGGTGGCGGTTGGCAAAGGCCGCGTTCTCGATGACGGAAGCATTGCGGCGCCCAAGGTCAAAGCGGGCGACACCGTGCTGTTTGGCAAGTACGCCGGCACCGAGATCAAGCTCGATGGTGAGGAGCACCTCATCATGCGCGAAGAGGATCTCATCGCGGTGATCGACAGCTAGTCGAAAATCCCCCCTGTTTGGCCAAAAGGAACCAGCAACATGGCAGCCAAGGACATTCTTTACAGCCAGCACGCTCGCAATGAGATCGCCCGCGGTCTCAACGCGCTTGCCAACGTCGTCAAAGTGACGCTCGGTCCGCGTGGCCGCAACGTCGTGATCGAAAAGTCGTGGGGCTCACCGACGGTGACCAAAGACGGCGTCACCGTGGCCAAGGAAGTCGAACTTGAGGACAAGTTCGCGAACATGGGCGCCCAGATGGTAAAAGAGGTCGCGAGCAAGACCTCTGACATCGCAGGCGACGGCACCACGACGGCGACGGTGCTCGGCCAGGCCATCTACACCGAAGGTGCCAAGATGGTCGTCGCCGGTCACAACCCGATGGAAATCAAGCGCGGTATCGACGAGGCCGTCGCGGTCGTCATTGGCGAGCTGCGCACGATGTCGAAGCCGACGAAGGGTCACAAAGAGATCGCCCAAGTCGGAACGATCAGCGCCAACGGCGACGCCGTGATCGGCAACCTGATCGCCGACGCGATGGAAAAAGTCGGCAAGGAAGGCGTGATCACCGTCGAAGAAGCCAAGTCGATGGAGACCACGCTGAACGTCGTCGAGGGTATGCAGTTCGACCGTGGCTACATCTCGCCGTACTTTGTCACCGACAGCGAGCGGATGGAAGCCGTCCTCGAAGATCCGTACATCCTCATCTCCGAGAAGAAAATCTCGAACATGAAGGATCTGATCCCGACGCTGGAGCAGATTGCTCGCTCGGGCAAGCCGCTGCTCATCATCGCCGAGGACATCGACGGTGAAGCGCTGGCGACGCTGGTCGTCAACAAGCTGCGTGGCACGCTGCACTGCTGCGCCATCAAGGCCCCAGGCTTTGGCGACCGTCGCAAGGAAATGCTCAAGGACATTGCGATCCTGACCGGTGGCCAGGCGATCACCGAGGATCTCGGCTTGAAGCTGGAAAACCTGACGATCAAGGATCTGGGCCGCGCCAAGCGGGTCAAGGTCGACAAGGACAACTCGACGATCGTCGACGGCGCTGGCAAAAAAGCGGACATCGACGCGCGCGTCAAGCAGATCCGCGCTCAGGTGGCCGACACCAGCAGCGATTACGATCGTGAAAAACTGCAAGAGCGGCTGGCGAAGCTCGTCGGTGGCGTTGCGGTGATCAAGGTTGGCGCGGCGACCGAGACCGAGATGAAAGAGAAGAAGGCTCGCGTCGAGGATGCACTGCATGCAACCCGCGCCGCCGTGGAAGAAGGCATTGTCCCCGGTGGTGGTGTTGCGCTGATCCGGACGCTGCCGAAGCTCGCCGCGCTGAAGCTTCCGGGCGACCGCCAATATGGTGTGGCGATCATCCGTCGCGCCATCGAGGAGCCACTGCGCTGGATTGCCCAGAACGGCGGCGTCGAAGGCACTGTGGTCGTCGACAAGGTCAAGAACAGCCAGGGTGGCTTTGGCTACAACGCTGCGACCGACAAGTACGAAGACCTGATCGAAGCGGGCGTCATCGATCCCACCAAGGTCGTGCGCACCGCTCTCCAGAACGCTTCGTCGGTGGCAGGACTCATGCTGACCACGGAGACGCTCATCGCTGAAAAGCCCAAGAAGAAGGAAAAGGCCGCAGCCGGTGGCGGCGGAATGGGTGGCATGGGCGGAATGGGTGGCATGGGCGGAATGGGTGGCATGGGCG
>DAORGN010000239.1:0-6954 GCA_035340095.1 Pseudomonadota bacterium
ATCTGATCGAAGCGCGCGCCGCCGCCCGGTTGCAACATCCGAACGTCGTCACCATTTATCGCGTTGGTGAAATCGACGCCCACCCGTACATCATCGCCGAGTACATCCAAGGCCAGGATCTGCAAGCACTGCCCAAGCCGGTGCCCTGGCAGTTTGCGCTGGAATTGGCCATTGGACTATCGCGAGGTCTGGCTGCAGCGCACAAGCGGGGGGTTTTGCACCGCGACGTGAAGCCAGCGAACGCCATTTTGGCCGACAACGGAGAGGTGAAGCTGCTCGACTTTGGGCTGGCGAAGTACATCGACAAGCCTGATGCGGTGTCGGTTCGCTGGGCCAATCAAGAAGTTGTCGCACCGACGATGGAAGCGACGGCGTCCGGGCATTTTTCGCCGCTTTCCGCCGATGCCACGCCGCCGTTCGATGGCCCGGTGAAAATCTCGGTGCAGGGACAGGCGGCGCTGTCCGCAGCCCAGCTTGTGCCGCTGCCGGCAGCATTCCCAGCGGTGGCGCAGTCGGATGATCAGATTCGCCCCGTCGAGTTGCGCAAAACCGATCCACCGAAAACACCGCTCGGATATTCGCGCAGCAGCCAGATCAAAGGAACGCCGATTTACATGGCACCGGAGCGACTGCTCGGAGCTCCCGCGACGAGACGGTCGGATGTCTATTCGATGGGCGCACTGTTTTACGAACTGCTGTCGGGTGTGCCGCCGCATTTCGATGTCCCGTTTGAAAAACTGCCGCAGGTGGTTCCCGAACGTGATGTGCCGCCGCTGACCCATCTGGCCCCGTCGGTAGACCCACAGCTTTCGCAGGTTGTCGACCGCTGTCTGAAGCGCAATCCCGCCGACCGCTATGCATCGGGGGAAGACTTGCAGGCGGCGCTTGAGCAGTGTGTCAAAGGCAAGCATGCCGCGATGCTGCCCGAGGGAAACCCGTATCGCGGCGTGCTCGCGTATGACAGCGATCATCGGTCGCTTTTCTTCGGTCGACGAGCCGACTGCGGAACGCTGCTCGACCGGCTGCGCAGTGAACCAGTGATGCTCGTCGCTGGGGATGGTGGAAGCGGCAAGACGTCACTGGTGCGCGCCGGACTTATCCCACTGATTGGGGAAGGAGCCATCGGCGGCGGTCGTCGCTGGCGCACCATTTCGACCCAGCCGGGACGACATCCGCTGCAGTCGCTGAGCGAAGCGCTGGCCGAAACGATCGGGCCACGCAGCGAGCAGAGCGACCTGCGGGCGATGATGGAAACCGATCCGCAAGCGCTGCAAAAACTGCTGCAAAAACGAACGAGTGAGCGACGCGGCATCGCCCTGTTCATCGATCAGCTTGAGGATCTGCTGCACCACGGCTCGCCCGCCGAAGCCAAGCTGTATCTGCAGACCCTGGCGACGCTGTTTGAACCGCACCCAGGGCTGCGGCTTGTGCTGGCGGCGCAGAGTCAGAGCATCGGCCCTTTGTCATCGCTGTCGCCCGACCTGCTCGATTGGACGCGCGATGTCTATTTTTTGAAACCGCTGCCGCGGGACCGTTTGCGAGAAGTCATCGTCGAGCCCGCGCAGAGCAAAGGCATCCGCTTCGAGCCAGCCACATTTGTCGACGAGCTGCTCGATTTTGCCCAGCAGAGCGACGGTGGGCTGTCGCTGCTCGGAATCGTGCTCGCCGAGCTGTGGGATTCTCGTCACGATAACGCGATGGGACTTCAGGCGCTGTCGGCGATTGGGGGTCTGGCCGGTGCGATTGCCCGGCACGCCGATCACGTCATTGGGTCGCTGTCGCGCGATCGCCGCATCGTGGCGCGACGGCTGCTTCTGTTGCTGGTCACACCAGAAAAAGCGCTGTGCAGACGCAGTGAAGACGAACTGTCATCACACAGTCCCGACGCACAGCGAGTACTGCACGTTCTTTTGAGTGGCCGGCTGGTCTGTATGACCGAAACCCCGTCGGGTGGATCGTACCAGCTGGCGCATCCGCTGCTCGCGACGAGCTGGCCGACGATGCAGCGCTGGATCGATGAACAAGCGCCGGTTCAGCCGTCACGACCGTCGCTGCCGGCGATCCGGATTGCCACCGAGCCGCCGGTTTATAAGCACTTTCGCCGGATCGGGTGGTCACTTTTGCCGACGGCACTGCTGGTGCTCGGACTCTCCGGCTCTGCGTATTACGAACAGATTCAGTTCAAGCGCAAAAACCTGACGCTGCTGGCCAGTGCCCAGCAAGCGATTGCGGAAGGACAGAGTCGACAAGCGCTGGTGACGCAGTATCAAAAGCTTGCGCTCGAAATGCTCGACGGTCCGCGACGCGACAAAGTGCAAGAGCAGTGGGAACTGGCGCGATCAGCAGCGGCGCAAGCCGAACGAGCCTACAGCCGAGCCAGTCAAGCGCTCGAACAGTCGCTGCGCGGCAGTGAAAACCAGCGGGCCGTCCGCGACGATCTGGCGCGCCTTTTGTACGACCGCGCGCTGATTGCCGAGTGGGCGCACGAAGAACAGCTTCTCGACGAGCTTATCAAGCGCATTCAGCTATACGACGACAAAGGTACGTGGATGGTGCGCTGGCAACGTCCAGGCCGCCTGTCGCTGAGCAGTCAGCCAACCGGGGCCAAAGTGACCGTCCAGCGCTACGTTATCGACGCCCAAGGCAAGTGGTTTGTCACCGAAAACACCGAGCTAGGGACCACACCGCTCCGAGGACACGTACTCAGCCCAGGGAGCTACCTCATCACGGTCTCTCTGGCCGGACAAAGAGACATTCGTCTGCCAACCGTCGTTGGCCATGACGAGGAGATCAAGCAGCATGTCACGCTCCCCTGAAATTGACTGGAACCCACCGAAGCTGTTCGACGGCTATCGTGTCCTGTGGACGATCAGCCGAACCGAACACAGCTCTTTGTGCATGGGACAAGACACCGTGCTTGATCGTCCGGTTCAGATCCGCTTCCTCGACGTAGCCGAGCACGTCAAGGATCAGCGTGACCGCTTCGTCGCAGAAGCCCGCGCGGTGGCCAAAGTCCAGCATCCCAACGTCATGACCGTCCACCGCGTCGGCACCATCGACAGCAGACCGTACATCATCAGCGAGTACGTCCGCGGCCAAACCGTCGAACAGCTTCCCAAGCCGCTGCCCTGGCGACAAGTGCTGCCAATTGCCACCGCAGCGGCACGCGGGTTGGCGGCAGCGCACCGACGAGGTGTTTTGCACCGCAGCTTGCGTCCGAGCAACATCTTGGTGGCGTCCGACGGCGCGATCAAGCTGACAGAGTTTGGACTGCGTGAGTTCTGCGGCGAAGAAATCTCGCAAACCCGCGCGATTTCAGACGGGACGATTCAACCAGCTGACTCCCAGCCGGAACTGCTGCTGCCGCAGAGCGCAGAGGAACTCCGACGGAAGGCCGAGCAGTTTGTGTCCCCCGAAGTCAAAGCCAAAGAACCGCCGACCCAGCGCGCCGATCTGTTTGCACTCGGAATGATCCTGTATGAGCTGATTTTGGGGAAACTGCCGTCGCCAGCGATCTTGGCACAGCCACCTGCCGACGACTTGCAAGCGGCGGGTTGGCCGCTGGACATCGACGCGCGCTTTGCCAAAATCGTCTTGCGCTGTCTGCGATCCCGTCCGCAAGAACGGTTCGGCTCGTCGGAAGAACTAGAATCCTCGCTGGAACAGCTTTTGCCCCGAGGCGGTGTCGACAAGATTCCCGAAGGCAACCCGTATCGAGGACTGCTGCCTTTCGAGGCGGAACATCGCTCGCTGTTTTTCGGACGACGAAGTGAAATCGGCACGCTGGTGGAACGGCTCCGCACCGATGCTTGCGTACTGGTTGCCGCCGAGTCAGGCGTGGGCAAATCGTCGCTGTGTCGCGCTGGTGTCCTGCCATTGGTTGCGGAAGGAGCACTGGCCGGAGGACGGGCCTGGCGCGTCGTGTCGATGGTGCCCGGACGGCATCCGCTGCGCGCGCTGGCACAAGGGCTTTCGTCCGTCTGTCAGCAGAGCGACGACGATTTTGTGCGCGACATCAGCGCCGAGCCCGAGCGGCTGGGGCGGATCTTGCACCAGCGGCTGGGCAACGACCGCGGTCTGCTGCTGTTTGTCGATCAACTAGAAGAGCTGTCGACGATAGCCGATCCACGCGAAGCCCAGATCGTCGGCGAAGCGCTGGGCAGTCTCTTGGCCCGGATCACATCGGTGCGGCTGCTCATCACCGTGCGCAGCGATTACCTGGGGCGGGTCGCGAGTCTACCCAGCATTGGCGAGGCCGTGACCCGTTCGCTGTACATCCTGCGCCCGCTCGGTCCCGATCGAATTCGCGAAGCCGTCGTCGGACCAGCCCATGTCAAAGGTGTGCTGTTTGAAAGCACGGATCTGATCAGCGGACTGGTCGATTCAACTGCATCCACCGACGGTGCACTCCCTCTTCTCCAGTTTACGCTGGCAGAACTTTGGGAAGCCCGCGAAGGCAACCGCATCACCCAAGCCGCACTCGACAACATTGGCGGTGTCACCGGCGCGCTGTCCCGTCACGCCGACCATGTGATTGGCACGCTACCGCCGGCCCAGCGCCAAAGCGCCCGCCGAGTCCTGATGAGCCTGGTGACGCTCGAAGGCACGCGCGCCCGTCGCACTGAAGAAGAGCTTATCAATTCCGACTCCAACGCCCGCTCGGCGCTTGAAGCGCTGGTTCGCGGTCGACTTCTCGTCGCACGCGACACCGCCGATGGCACCGCTTACGAAGTCGCGCACGAAGCGCTTATCAAAGGTTGGATTACGCTCAGTCGCTGGCTCGAAGAGTTTGCCGAAAGCCGTGCGGTCAAACAGCGACTCGAAACCGCTGCGACAGAGTGGCGCCGCATGTCGCGATCCCCCGATGCGCTGTGGTCCGCCGCCCAGCTCGCTGAGCTTGCGCTGGTCGAATCGGCAGACATCGCAGCCAAAGAAGCCGAGTTTGTCGCGGCATCGTGGCGCAACGTCCGCAAGCGAACCCTTCTGCGCAACCTTCTCATCGGATCGCTGCCACTTTTGGCGGTACTCAGCTACTCCGCGTTCGAATACACCGCACACCGCAACCTCTCGATCCGCATTGATGGTTATCTGCGCGACGGCAAGTCCGATCTTGACGCAGCGCGTCGTCGCAACCGCGAAGTCGATGAGCTGCGCCGGGCGGCATTTTCCGCGTTCGATTCGATGCAGAACAACGACGGCGAAGAGATGTGGAACCGTGCCCTCGCGCTCAGCCTTGATGCCGAACGAGCTTATTCCCGCGCCGGTCAGACGTTTGAAGCCGCGCTCACCGCTGACAGCACCAACATCCCAGCGCGTGAGCTGCTCGCGGATGTGCTCTACGAACGTGCGCTCATCGCCGAACGCGACCGCCGTCCGCAACAGCTCGATGACCTGCTTCAGCGGATGGCGCTTTACGATCTGTCTGGCGCGCGCAAGCTCAAGTGGAATGCGCCGTCGACGATCTCGGTCCGCAAAAGCCCCGATTCAGCCCAGGTTTCCATCGCTCGCTACGAACGCGATCCCAAAGGTCGGCGCATCCTGACCACTCCGCGCGACCTCGGCGCAGCACCGACCATTTCGACGACGATGCCGCCTGGTTCGTATCTTTTGACGTTGTCTGCTCCGGGATTTGCCGACGTGCGCTATCCGGTCTTTTTGACCCGCAGTGAAACCGTCGAGCTGTCTATCGACCTGCCGGCCCAAGCGCGCGTTCCCGATGGCTTTGTCTACGTGCCGCCTGGCCGCTTTCTGTTTGGCTCTGGCTCCGAAGAAACCATGCGCAAGAGCATGCTGACCGCGGTTCCCATTCATCAGGTCCAGACCGGCGGTTTTCTCATCGCCAAACACGAAACGACGTTCGCCGATTGGCTGACATTCCTGTCCGCACTGTCCCCCACCGAGCGCAGTCGCTATCTCAGCAAACCCACACCGAGCAGCTTGCCTGGCGCCGTCGGTCTGACCCAACTTCCCGGTGGTGAGTGGGAGCTGACGATCCAACCGACCAGCAAAAAGTACATCCTGCGTGAAAACCAAAAGCTGGTGTACGACACGCGAAAAATTCACCGAGAGCACGACTGGCACAAGCTTCCCGTGAGCGGCATTTCCTTCCAAGACGCCAAAGACTACGCGGCCTGGCTCGCCAAGAGCGGCAAGCTGCCCGGCGCGCGCCTTTGTTCTGAACTGGAATGGGAACGCGCAGCCAAGGGCGCTGACGACCGCGAGTGGCCGCACGGTGACGACATCTTGGCAGGCGACGCCAACTTCGACGCGACCTATAACTTCGATGCGGTGTCGATGGGCCCCGATGAAGTCGGCAGCTACCCGCTGTCGAAGAGTCCGTTCGGTATCAACGACATGGCCGGAAACGCCTTTGAATGGACGATTTCCTCCCTGGCCAAAGATGAAGCTTCGGTACGAAGCAGCAGCTACTTCTTTGCCGCGATCGTTCAGCGCAGCACCAACCGCAACACACTGGATCCATCGATGCGCAGCCCAGGCGTTTCGATGCGGCTGTGTGCCACCCTTTCGCTCGCCAAGCCAGAGCCCGCCCGGAACTGACCACCCCTTGCGGATTGGGGTCTTCAAGGTGGAAACGACAGACCCCAGGTCCAGCGCGAACTGGCGATTGACTTCTTTGCCTGCGCGACGGAAACCAGCCGGGCCACACAGACAAACGCAAAAAGCTGGGCTACGCTGATTGTGAGCACGCCCCTTGCAGTGCTCACCATGGCAAGAGGTATTCATCATGCGGCTCCAGCGCGTAGTTTCATTTCTTGGCTCGGGCCTTCTATTTTTGGCAAGCGGCTGCGGACACGAAGATGGCCCAGCGCTCACCCTCGATCTAAATCGCCTCGATTCGATGCAGTCCAATGACGACGTCGTCAACGGCCTCACATTAAACGGTCTGACGCTCAATGGTCTGACGCTCAACGGTCTCACCCTCAACGGTCTCAC
>DAORGN010000240.1:0-6881 GCA_035340095.1 Pseudomonadota bacterium
GCTGACCAAGCATGTCCTCATCGTTTCCCATGCGGAATATGCGGGTCCGCTTCTCAGGCGAGACCAACATCGGGATGAAGCGCAAGCACAACGAGGACAGCTTCCTCATTCCCGATTATGAACGAGTCGCCGTCGTCGCGGACGGCATGGGGGGCCACGCCAGCGGCGAGGTTGCCTCGGGTATGGCGGTGCAGTGCGTCGGTGAGTATCTCCAATCGACGCTCGAGCAACCGATCGTAACCTGGCCGTTCAAGCTAGACACCGGCGTTCGGCACGATACCCATCGGTTGACGATCGCCATCAAACACGCCAACCAGCGGATCTACGAAACCGCGCAACGTGACGAAGAAAAGCACGGCATGGGTACAACCATCGTCGCAGCTCTCTTTAGTGACGATCGCGTGATCGTGGCGCACGTCGGTGACAGTCGGTGCTATCGGCTGCGGCGCAATCAGCTGATTCAGCTGACCGAAGATCACTCGCTGCTGAACGACTACATGAAAATGAAGCGGCTGTCGGGTGAGGACGGGGCGCGTTTTACGCAGAAGAACGTCATCGTGCGGGCGCTTGGCATGAAAGAGTCGGTGCAGGTCGATACGATGATCGATCAGCCGCAGATCGATGACATCTATCTGCTGTGCTCCGACGGACTTTCCGGCATGGTGTCCGATCCGGGGCTCGCCGAGATCATGCGTTCCGAAAGCGACCTCGACAACGCTTGCGAAAAGCTGATCCGCGCGGCAAACGACGCTGGTGGGACTGACAACATCACCGCCATCCTCTGCCGAATCGAACGCCTGTAGCTTCCGACGATCCACTGCCGGATCGCCTGCGGTCGTCGTGATCGGCGATGCTGCGGCGTTCGTTTCGCGTCTGCGGTCTACATGTTCGACGGCGGACAGCGCACCGGACGCGGCATGGGCAAGTTGAGTCGATGGGGCTGCGGGCTGCCGGAAAGAAACGGCCCCTGGTAGCGCCGAAGCTCGCCCACGATGACCTCGCGCAGCATGGTGTCTTCGAAGACTTGCACCGAACCTTGGCCCAGCTTTGGCACGATGGTGCCAAAGTTGTCGCCGCCGAGCGCCAAGAAATCGCTCACCGCGACGGCATAGATGCGATCGGAGTCGACGGGCTTGCCGTCGGGACCAAACATGTCGACTTTGAGCTCGCTGCCGTCACAGCGGGACTCGATGCGGAAGCCGCCGCTTGGTACCAGGACGCCGTGACTGCCTTGGATGTTTTTGCGGAACAGCTCGACGAGCGCGTGACCCGGCATCCGAACCAGCGCCAGCCGATTGTCAAACGGCAGCACTTCAAACAGATCGCCGTAGGTTAGCTTGCCCGCCGGCAGTTCATTGCGAATGCCACCGCCGTTTTGCAGCGCCAAATCGACTGGCTGTCCCGTCGAAAAAGCTGCCGCGCCGCGGGTCAGATCGGCCAAAAATTGCCCGAGCGGCGACTCGGCTTTGAAGTGCCGTGGCAGCCGCGTCGTCATCGTTACCCCAAGCGGCGTGCCGCGTTTTTCGGCGGCCTTGGCAATGTGTGGTGCCAGCGCGAGCTGCACAGGTTCCGACGGAACCACCGGCAGACCTTCGTAGGTCGCAGGCTTTAGCTCTTTGCCGCCGAGCATCTTTGCATCGCAGTGCCAGACCCGCTGGGGCGGCACTCCGCGGTTGCCGGCACCGTCGCCATTGGGCTTGTCCGGTGCTGGTGGCAGCGGTTCGTCTTCGATCGGCACTTGTACCGAGCACAGCTCTTTGGGCCGGTGCACCACCGTCTTCGGTTTGTCGAGGACAAAACCCGACTTGGTGTTGCGGAAGACCAGATCGGCGCGGGCAAACGCTTGGCCATAAGCGAACGCTTGGATGACGGGAATTCCATCGACAAAGTGCGCCATTCCAGCGTGTGAGTGCCCAGCCACCACCGCATCGACGACATCGTGCAGCGCGCGGGCAATCGGCAGCACCCGACCATCTTCGTTTTCACACGGGCGCAGGTCTTTGGCGTTGTGGAAGTCGCTACAGTTTGCGCCTTCGTGAATCGTGAGCACGACGGCAGCGACGCCACTTCGCCGCAGCTGTTCGGCTTGGGCACGGACTGCCGGGATGATGCTCGCGATCTGCACATCGCGCAGGTTCAAGATGTTGGTTGTACGCGGCGTGTCTTCGGTGACAGCGCCGACAAGGCCGATCGGAATGCCGGCAATGTGGACAATCCGTGACGGATAAATGTTGGGCCACGAGACAGGCAGTCCGGTTTTTTTGTCGATCACGTTGGCCGACAAAAACGGAAAGTGCGCCGACGCAATTCGTGCTTTGAGCGCGCCGGTCGGATCGTCTTCGGGCGTGGCTGGCACCGACTTGGGACCATCGGGACCGTAGTCAAATTCATGGTTGCCGAGCGCGGACGCGCTATAACCCAGGGCGTTGTAGCCATCGATGACGGCTTTGCCTTCGCCTAGGTTTGAAACCAGCGTGCCTTGGAACAGGTCGCCACCATCGAGCAGCAGCACTGGATAGCGCTTGCGCAAGTTGGCCAAATAGCCGCCGAGCAGCGTCAGCCCGCCTTTGTCGATGTTTCGGCTTGTGCCGTCGCGGTCTTTGATTTGCTGGGATCGCGGCTCGACGTAGCCATGCAGATCGCTTGTGCCAACCAGCGCAACGGTCACTTCATCGGGCGGCGAAGCCGGATTTGTGTGCCCATCGACCTGTGTTTGCGGTCCGCTACAACCCAAAAAAAGCGACAACGCCAGTGCTTTCGCGACTTTGCGCGGGCCGACTGATTGTTTGGTCTGTGCTTGTGGGCCGGATTTTTGCCAGCGAGTGACAAACGGGAAGGGGGGGATGCGCCGATTCGTGATCACCGCACAGCCCCCATGCTGTGACGCTGCGTGAGCATCTGCACGACTCGTTTTTAGCATCGCACGTTAAGTTGCGCTTCTGCAAGGCTTTTGCCGTCCTGGCCCTCCTTGGCGGCGACGAGTGATTCAGGCTAAGCTGTGGCGCATGCTTACAGCGTTTTATGTCGCACTGGCGATTTTGGCACTCGGCATCCTGATTATCGTGCACGAGTGGGGCCACTACATCGTCGCCAAGCTGTGCAACATGCGGGTCGACCGCTTTGCAATTGGCTTTGGTCCCGCGCTCTTTAGCAAGGTCCGCGGCGAAACCACGTTTCAAGTTGGCGCGATTCCGCTGGGTGGATACGTACAGATTGCCGGCCTGAATCCCGACGACGAAGCGATTGCGGCTGACGATCCGCGCTCGTATCCAAACCGGCCCGCGTGGCAGCGCTTTTTGACCATCGCCGCCGGACCGATCGTGAACTACGTGTTCGCGGTGATCGTGTTTTTCTTTATCAACTTCTTTGCCGGGGTGCCGGGGACGATGGTGCAGAAGCTGATCCCCGGTCAGCCCGCCGCCGCGTCGGGACTTGCCGAAGGCGACATCATCACCCGCATCAACGGCCATCCCGTCGGAATGATCGACGAAGTGCGGCCCAGGATTGCCGGATCGGGTGGTCAGCCGCTCGAAATCCAGGTCCGTCGCGCTGGCGAGCTGCGCACGGTGGTGGTGCAGCCGGTGGCCAATCCTTCCGGCGGTTACAGCATCGGCATTCAGATGAACGTGAGCCCCGATCGCGAACGACTCGGGGTGTTGGCCGCGGCCAAGCTGGCAGCGATCGAACCGTGGCGGCTCACCGTCGCGCAAGTCGTGGCGCTGACCAACATGATCACCGGGCGGCACAAAGCGAAAATGGACGACTTTGTCAGCATCATCGGCATCACGCAGATGATCGCGCAGCAGATGGGCCAGCGCTTCGTCGAAGGTCTGGAGCTGGCAGCCAAGATCAGCGCACTGCTCGGCTTTTTTAACCTGCTGCCGCTGCCGGCACTCGACGGGGGACGACTGGTGTTTTTGGGCATCGAAGTGGTGACACGGCGTCGGGTCAACCACCGCGTCGAGCAGATCGTTCACATGGTCGGCCTGGTGATTTTGCTCGGGCTGATGCTGCTGCTCGTCGGAAAAGACATTTTGCGGCTGCTCAAGCGCTAAACGATGGCCATGCGCGAAAAGCCCGGACAGACGATGGTCAAAGTCAGGCTCGGCTCGACGTTTTTGCCGGGCTGCGTGACGGTGTTTGCGGTGTTTGCGCTGACTTTTGTGCTGTCGCTTCTGCCCGTCGTCGGCGACTTTGTGCACAGCTCGCTGCTGCTTGTGCCAGCGCGGGCCATTGGGCCGCAGCCGTGGCGGCTTGTCACAGCGCCGTTTGTGGTGCTGAGCCCGTTTTCGCTTTTGTTTTTGGGCCTGCTGCTGTGGTCGATAGGCAGTGCGATTGAGCAGCGGATTGGCCGGCGTCGATTCGTCGGTTGGAGCGCGGCGGTGCTGCTTTCGTCATCGCTCATCGTCGGGCTGCTTGGGCGACTGCATGGGCTTGCGAACTCGGGGACCGCGCAGCTTCCGGTTCTGCTCGAAGGTGGGCCGATTTTTTCGATGGTGCTGCTGGCGTTTGCGCAGCTCTATGGCGGCCTGCAAGTGCAGATGTGGGGCGTGCCGCAGCTTACGTCGGGACGGACGCTGGCGTGGTTTTTCCTCGGGATTGGTCTCTGTGCCAACCTGCTGCGGGGGGAATGGGAGCTGCTCGGGGCCAATCTTTTGACGCTCGGCGTGACGTTTGCGCTGTTGAAAAACCACGGTGGACAGTCGCTGTGGACGCTTGTGCGACGCACGCTGCGGACCGAAAAACCGCGCAAGTTTCAGGTGCTCGACGGCGGGCGCAGCGGCAGTGATGACAACGCGAACAAGTGGCTGAACTAGCCGGCCAAGGCAAATCCGCAGAAGTTTGGGCGTTTTTGGCCAAATGAGCGGCCCCGCCGTCGTGATATGATGATTCGACGGTAAAAAGGCTCGTCATCGCTCATGACCTCTGCCGCTACAACTAAGTCGTCTGCCAATCCTTTTGCGCACACTGCGGTCAGCGACCTTGATCACGACGATCTGGTCGATGTTGGTTCGCTGCATCCCGAAGCGCGGCAACTTTTGCAGCGCGCCCTGAAGCAAGCTGGTCGTGGCTTTGGTCAGCTGATTGCTCTCGTCGGTGATCCCGGTGCGGGCAAGAGCCATCTTTTGTGGTGGCTTAAGCGGCAGCACCGACCCGAGTCGCTGGTGGTCACGATTCCGGCGCTGCCCGATCTGGCGCAGCCGTTCCGCTACACGCTCAAGCAGCTTTTGTCGGGCCTGTGTCGCGTCGACAAAAAAGGCGCCAAGCTGGACAGGCCGATCGATCGGCTGCTGTGGGAAGTGATTTTTTCGCAGACTTACGATCTGCTCGACGCAGCGCGGGTCGGAATGTATCAGGGGCCGACGGCAGTGCTCAAGCAGCTTGGGCCGCTGTGTCTCGACGGTGGCAAGCGAAGGCCGATCGCTGATTTTGCCGAAGCGGCGCAGAAAGTGTGGCCAGAGATCGAGCCGGGCCTGCGATCGTATTTGCTGACGCTGCCGACGGAAAATTCGCTGGATGCAACGGCGCGGCAGGTGATTGTGCAGTTTCCGTATGCGGATCGGCGGGCGCTGACGACGGCGTGGCTGGCCGGCGAGGAACTGTCGCAAAAAGATCGCGAAAAGATCGGGGCGAAACAGACGATCAATCAGGAAGCGACGGCGCGGTATGTGCTCTGCTCGCTGATTCGACTGGCGACGATTCGTCGTCCGGCAAGCTTTACGATCCTGTTCGATCAAGCCGATCAAGTGCTGGAACAGCTCGGGCAGCCTGGTCTACACGCGCTCGCGGAAGTGATGGGATCGCTGCATGGGCTGACGGCGGCGACGCTGCTGCTGTTGTCGTGTCGGCCTGACACCTTTGGCCAGTTTTCCGAAAAACAGGCGCGGCCCGGTCCAAGTCAGATAAAGCAGAGCATGGAGCTGATCTCGCTTTCGCGGATTGCGCCAGCGCAGCTGCGAGAGGTGGTGGCGGCTCGTCTGCAATCGGTGACGGCAAGTGGCGCGGCGGCGGGACTGCATCCTTTGCAAGAAGCCGATCTGTCGGTGCTGCATGAAGTCGACACGCCACGGGCGGCGCTTATGCGGCTGGCGGCGCTCTACAGTGAGCGACTGGCGAGCGGCGGGGCCCAAGCGAAACCGGCGGCAGTGGCCAAGCCAACCCCAGCGCCCGCGACGACGAGCAAGCCGGCCCAAGCCAAAATAGATCCGAGCGCGGCCAAGACCACCGACAACACCCGTCCGGTGGTGATCAGCAAAGCGGCAGAGACTGCAGCCAAAGCGGCGGCGGAAAAGTCGGCCAAGCCGAGCGTGAAACCGACGGAAAAAGCCGCCAAGACAAGCGAAGCTGTACCCAAAGCGAACGCCGCAGTACCCGTGGCGACCAAAGCGGCAGAAAGCCAAGCAACGCCGTCGAAAGCCTGGATGGCGATGAGCGGGGAGGGCGATGCGCTCGCCGACGCGATGGCCCAGGCCGAAAAGGGTGAAGTGTCGATCGACAAAGCGCGCTCGACCACCCACGTCGACAAGTCGGGTCCGGCGGTGCCCAAAGAGGCGAAGCTGGCCCCGACGGCAAAGGTGGTGATAAAGGACGCTGCGCCCAAACAAGTGCAGAGCGCCGCGCCGGTCAGTCGGGCTGATTCTGGCGATACCGTTCGTCGCGTTCCCGACGAAGCACTGATTGCCAAGACGCGCGATGCGGCGGCCAAGGCGACCGCGCCTGCTGCGACGCCAGTGGCCAAAACCCAAGCCCCGGCCAAAGCGACGGCGACTCCGGCCCCAGCAAAGACCCCAGCCCCGGCCCCGGCCCCGGTCCCAGCAAAAGCCCAAGCCCCGGCGAAAGCGGCTGCGAAGCCGACGCCCGCTGCGGCCCCGAGTGCGGAA
>DAORGN010000241.1:0-6866 GCA_035340095.1 Pseudomonadota bacterium
GGATCGACGAAATAGCTTGTGCCGTAAAACTTGCCGATGTTCCACGGGCTCTCGGTGCCAACGCGGTTGATGCAGCCCATGTAGTAACCGTTGGCGACGGCGTGGGCGGGCTGCTCTAGCTTCCACAGGTACTGGGACAGACCCGCGACGGTGGCAGACGGGTTAAAGACGATCTCAGCGCCGTGCAGGCCCAGGATGCGCGCGCCTTCGGGGAAGTGGCGGTCGTAGCAGATGTAGACGCCAATGGTGATGCCCGAGCTGAGCTTGAAGACGGGAAGTCCGAGGTTGCCGGGCTTGAAGAAGAACTTTTCCCAAAAACCCGACGTGTGCGGGATGTGAATCTTGCGGTATTTGCCAAGGTAGGTGCCGTCGTGGTCGAGCACTGCCGCAGTGTTGTAGTAGACACCGGCAATCGCCCGTTCGTAGACGGGGATGACCATGGCCATGCCGTACTTTTTGGCGATGGGCGCGAGCCTTTCGACGGTGGGGCCAGGGACGGGCTCGGCGGCATCGTACCAGCGACGGTCTTGCGACGGGCAGAAGTACGGACCGTTGAATATCTCCTGCAGACAGAGAATCTGGACGCCACGCTGCCCGGCTTGTTCGATGAGCGGCAGGTGTTTTTGGAACATCGCCTCTTGGATTTCGGCGACGGGACGGGTTTCGTCATTCAGCGGGTTTGAGCACTGGATCAGGCCGGATCGCACAATGCGACGGCCAGGCGCGGCACAGCTCGTCATGGTTTCACCTCTTTTGCGGCGATACCACAGACGGCATAAGCAGGTAAAGCGGTGCGCGCGGACCTGGGAATCGGCCCGGCGACTTCCGGTCAGGGAGCGAAAGTTAGGCGGTGGCGTCGGGTGGCCGCTTTTCAGCGACGATCAGAAGCTGGCGCGATTCGGTGCCGTAGAAGCGGTTGCGAAGCTCGAAGCTGCCGGACACCTCCAGGACGCGGAAGCCGGCGTGATGCAGAATTTTGCCGATTTCGTGCAGGCTGTAGAGCCGAATCGAGATGTCTTGGACAAGCTGCCGACCGTCTTCGAGGATGATCTGGCGCTGCACTTCGAGCCGCGACGTAAAGTAGTTGAAGTCGACTTCTTCGAGGACAACGCAGCCATGGCCCTGCCACCAAACGCGGGTCGGCAGATCGCCAATCAAGCAGTCGCGGTTTAGAAGCTCTAGGACCAAGCGTCCACCGGGCCGCAGCGAACGGCAAATCCCGGCAGCGACGCGGCGGTTCGTCTCGTCGTCGAAGTAGCCGTAGGTCGAAAAGAAGCAGTAGGCGCCGTCGAACTCGCTGTCGAACGTCATGTCGCGCATGTCACCGTGCACGAAATCGACGTTCACGCCGACGCGACGAGCCGCATCGGTGGCACGAATAAGCAGTGGCAGCGACAGATCCAACCCGACGGTGCGATAGCCACGCGCCGCCAGTTCCATCGCGTGACGACCATAGCCACAGCCGATGTCGAGCAGCCGTGATCCGGCGGGCATTTCCAAGGCACTGAGCAGGTAATCGACTTCGCGCTCGGTCTGCTGCGAGGTCAAAAATGGCAGCGTGTGAAGGTAATCTTCGTCGAAGATTTCCTCGAACCACTGCTTGCTGCGCTTCTTTTTCTTCAGCTTGCCGTCTTCGCCAAAGTTGGGCAGCGAAGCGGGAACCGGGGCGGGCAGCGGCTTGGCAGCAGCCGGGGCCACAGCGACAGGTTTGGGTGCAGCAGCCGGTGGTGGCGGCGGTGCAGCCGGTCGGGTCGCAGCCGGCGGTGGCGGTGGTGGCGGACGATTCGCAACCGGCGGTGGTGGTGGCGGCGCCGACGGGGTCGAACCCATGCTCGGACGTCGCGGCCCCGAGTCGCGCGATGGCAGTGCGACAGCCGGTTCAGCGGCGGGTGGCGTCGGATCTGGCGTTTTTTCAGCGGCAGATGCAGCGGCAGCGGCTTCGCCAAACGCAGTATCAATTTCGTCGACGCTGACTGTGGTCACTGGCCCGCTATCGGGGCTTGCCCACGATCCATCGACGGCAGCGGTCTGACTCGGCGCTGGTGGCGTTGCAGCCGACGCGGCCCCCCAGGTGCTCGGGTTTCCATCGACGGGCGGAGCGCTGGTGATCGGATCGCCAGCGACAGCCGGTTCACTGGTCGCAACCGGCGTGCGTCCCGATGCCAGGTTGTGCGGATCATCGTGATCTTCGACGAGATGAAACTCCGCATCATCGAGATGCATCACCGGAGTCGCGCCCGACGGTGACACCGCTTCGCCAAACGGATCTTCGTGATCGTCAAGCGGGTCGGCAGGTCCCGGCACAACAGCCGCTGGTGACAAAGACGATCGGCCCGGAGCCCCCGCCGTCGACAGACCTCCCGATTCGTTTTGCACCGAAACCAACAGTGCATTGGCGCTCGGAGGAGGCGACGAACTAAGCACCGCGTCGCTTATCGGCTGACCGCGGCCATTCATCGCCGCTGCAATCGCCGCAACTCGCGGTGTGATCGACTGTCCATCGTCGGTAGTGGCTTTCGGTTCTTCACCAAATGGCGATTCATCGAAAATCACTGACGGAAGCGATGCACTCTCGGCGTGGAGTGCCGGCGGCGTCGCGTCTTCGATCTCTCCGGCGGATGACTTGACCATCCCTTCGGTTGATCGTCTCGACGGCTGGACCGTGACGACAGGAGCACTCACCGGCGGAATCGACTCGAGCGTAGCCGCTGCGTCGCCATAATCCCCCAGATGGCTCTGCGCATCGACGTCTTCGGCGATCGAGGGCTGTTTTTCAGCCGTCTCTTCTTCCGAAAACGCAGCATCCACTTGATCATCGAACGAACCCATCGCCTGCGGCGGCGTCTTGCTGCTCGCAGGTTCCTCGCGCTCGTTCGCTTGACTCGCTGGAGCCAGGACCGCGCCGACCTCGGCCAGCTCGTCCGGCTCAAACGACAAATCGTCGCTGGGAATGCTCTTTTTGCTCAAGATGTCTGACCCTGTTTGTTGAGCGTTAGCTGCCCAATCGGTTGGCCCAGACGGACCACGGTGCCAGCGGGGACATCAATCGATGCCCTCCCTTGCTCAAAAAGCAGGATGACTGTCGAGCCCAGGTGAAACATGCCAAGCTCCGCCCCCTTGCTGATTGGCTTTTCCTGGCCGTGTTCGTAGATACACGCCCCCCGATCTGGCCCGCCTGCTGGCGTAGCCAGGGCAGGCTCATAGCTTACCGTGATATTGCCCACGCCGGTAGCTGCGACCATCACCAGCGCGACCTCGCCGTAATCAGTCCGCAGGTAGGTCACCAGGCGCTCATTGCGCTGGAACAGCCGTGGCACCGTTCGCACCGACAGCGCATTGACCGGATAGCGCGCGCCGGGAACGTGGCGATAGCCAATGACATCGCCATCTAGCGGGCTGTGGACGCGGTGGTAGTTGTGCGGCGCCAAGTAAATCGTCGCGAACATGCCACCGGTGAAGCGCTGCGCCATCACCTCGTCGTTGAGCAGTCCAGCAACGGTGTACTCTTGCCCTTTGGCGTGAATGCACAGCCCGTCATGCGAACTGCCATACGCGCTGAGCACCCCATCGCAAGGGGTGATGAGCGCATGCTCGCGCGCCGAAATCGAGCGCGCTCCGTCGGGAAGTGGCCGACAGAAAAAATCGTCGAAGCGGTCAAACTCGCCCAGCGGGCGATCCAGCTCGCCCAGATCGATCCCGTATGCGAGAGAAAAGCTCCGATAGAGCGGATCGCGAAGTGGGCGCGGAAGATTGAGCCGAGAGGCCCAGCCCATGCCGCGGCTCCACGCCTGCTTCGGTAGCCATTGAAGGAGTTCAGATGCGATACGGTCTGCGACGGGGAGTTTAGCGGACATACCAGCACTACTATGCGGACTTTGCGGGGGTTTTTCAATTGATCCCTTTTGGCATTGCGCGCAAAGCAAGCAGCAAGTGGGGCGGGTTGTAGGGAATGCTCCCGCAGGCACCGCAGGTGGGGGTAGCGAGTGCTTCTGAACGCGAGTAGAGTCTGGGCGAGACACCGGCGCTCGGGCGTTCCGAGGACGGTGCAGCTTCGGCTCCTCTTCGAGAGGCTCGCTCGCCTTGGAATTGACCATGGATCGCCCATTTTCCCCACTCGCGGCGCAGCTTGTGCGCAGTGTATTTCGGCAAACGCAGTCGGCTGATCACAGCATCAGCGATGACCAGAACCACCTGTTGTGGGCCAAATCGTCGTCGCCGCGGCCAACCGATGGTCGTTCCGACAAGACACCGATCGGCAAGCCAAGCCGCAGTGGTCTGGGTGGCCCCGATGGCAATGGCTCGTCACCGAAGCTGTGGCTGTTTTTCCTGCTGCTGATGATGCTCGTCGGGCTGCCACGGCTTATCGGTCTGTCGGAAAAGCGCGTGTCGTTCGACCAGTTCGCCCAGCTTGTGGAACAAGGCAAGCTGCGCCGGGTCAGCTTTCAGGTCGACACCATCGTCGGTGAAGGCGCCGAAGGACAAGAAGGCCGCGGTCCGCAGTATCGGACCGGACGGCTCGAAACCGCCGAGCGCGATCTCGTCGTCAAGCTGAACGAAAAGAAGATTCCTTACGATGCCGTGTCGACGCCGTCGCTGCTGGTGACGATCGGATCGTGGGTGTTGCCGATGGTGATGCTGTTTTTCTTCGCCAACTGGCTGATGCGACGCGGCGGCGGAATTGGCGGCCTGTCCAATTCGGTTTTTAACTTCGGCAAAAACAAAGCCCAAGAGTGGGGCGAATCGGGCACCGGCGTCACCTTTTCCGACGTTGCCGGGCAGCGCGAAGCCAAAGCCGAACTGGTCGAGATCATCGACTTTTTGACGTCACCGGAACGCTACACGCGGCTTGGTGGACACATTCCACGCGGCGTCATCCTTGTCGGGCCGCCGGGGACGGGCAAGACGCTATTGGCTCGCGCCGTCGCCGGGGAAGCCAAAGTGCCGTTTTTTTCGATCTCGGGATCGGAATTTGTCGAAATGTTCGTCGGTGTGGGTGCGGCGCGGGTGCGTGACTTGTTTGCCCAGGCCAAGGAAAAAGCCCCGAGCATCATCTTTATCGACGAACTCGATGCGATCGGACGGGCGCGCGGCGTCGCTGGCCCGGTGGTCACACACGAAGAACGCGAACAGACGCTCGATCAGCTTTTGACCGAAATGGACGGCTTTGACTCGAGCACGAGCGTCATCATCATGGCGGCGACGAACCGGCCCGAAATCCTCGACCCTGCGCTGCTGCGTGCCGGACGCTTTGATCGGCGAGTCGTCGTCGATCGCCCCACGCTCGAAGACCGCGTCGAAATTTTGGAAGTCCATGCCCGCAAAGTGGTCATCGACAAGAGCGTCAAGCTCGAAAAAGTCGCTGCGATGACCGCGGGGCTCGTCGGTGCGGACTTGGCGAACCTGGTCAATGAAGCAGCACTTTTGGCCGCCAGGCGAAAAGCCGAAGCCGTCGCGGACATCGACTTCCAAGAAGCGCTCGAGCGGGTCGTCGCTGGTCTGGAACGCAAGTCGCGTCGGCTGTCGCCCAAAGACAAGCAGGTCGTCGCCTATCACGAGTGCGGACACGCCTTGGTGGCGACGAAGCTGGCGTCCGCCGACGAGGTCAAAAAAATCAGCATCGTTCCGCGCGGTGTTGGCGCACTGGGCTACACGATGCAGCAACCGAGTGAAAAAGAAGGCGATCGCTATCTTTTGACGCGCGGCGAGCTGCTCGATCGGATTGCGGTTCTGCTCGGTGGACGAGCGGCGGAAGAAGAGCTGCTCAGCGACATTTCCACCGGCGCCCAAGACGATTTGCAGCGCGCCACCCAGCTTGTCAGACGGATGTGCAGCGAATTTGGCATGTCGCAAGCGCTCGGTCTTCAGGCGTTCGACAGTGGCCGCGGCCAGTTTCTTGATGTTTCGGGCTACGCAAATCGCGAAGTCAGCGACGAAACAGCCCGCGCCGTCGATCAGGAAGTCAGGTCCGTACTCGACGCCCAATACGATCGCGTCCGTCAGCTTGTTCGTACCCATCGGGCCAGCGTCGAACAAGCAGTCAAAGAACTCCAAGAGCACGAGGTTCTCGACGGAGATCGTTTCCGCGAGATCGTCTTAGGCGATGTAAGAGGTAGCTGATGAGCGAGTGCCGCACCCTAATTGTCGACGATGAAGAGACGTATGCGCGGGCACTCCAGCGCTTGCTCGGTCGCCGAGGAATCGAAGCCGACGTAGCGACGACAGCCGCCGAAGGACTGCATCGCGCCCGCCGCCATCCGTATCACCTGGTGGTGCTCGACTACATGCTGCCCGACGGAACTGGACTCGACTTGATTCCGCCCCTGCGGCAGCTTAGGCCGACGCCGGCGGTGCTGATGATGACCGCATATGGAACCATCGACAACGCCGTCGAGGCGATGCGACGGGGCGCGACCGACTACGTACCCAAGTCGACCGCGCTCGCCGATGTCGTCGAAAGAGTCGTCGAAGCCGAGCGGGTCGCACGCACCGCGTTAAAAGCGACACCGGCCCCATCTGCGACGAGCCATAGCGGCCTGGCGCAAGAATTTTTGGGCGAATCGCAGAGCATTCGGGAAGTCCGCACGCGCATCCAAGAGGTCGCGCAGTCGCCGGATACGACGGTGCTTTTGTGTGGTGAAAGTGGCACCGGCAAAGGCGTGGGCGCACGCGCCATTCATGCGCTGTCGGCGCGATCGACGGAACCGTTTGTCGCCATCGACTGCGTCGCCCTGCCCGCACCGCTTGCCGAAAGTGAGCTGTTTGGACACGAAAAAGGCGCGTTCACCGGCGCGGAACGGCTCAAGCCTGGTCGGCTCGAAGTGGCGGGTCGCGGAACCGTGCTGCTCGACGAGATCGGCGACATGGAA
>DAORGN010000242.1:0-6756 GCA_035340095.1 Pseudomonadota bacterium
TCGACAGGTTGATGGTGCCGGAAATCGCATGGCTGTGGCTGCGTTCTTCGCTGTCTTGCAGTGGTGTCCCAACGCTGACATCGACTGGATCAGCCCCGACGGTGGGCACCAGGGTGCGACCCGATGCGGCGCCGAGCTTTTCCCAGCCTTGCGGGCAGTCTTTGCGCTGAAAAAATGCGACGGCCCCGGCGGGCACCGAATCGCCTGCGACCGACGCAAAGTCCGGTGGCGACGTCGGTGGGATCGTCGACAAATCTGCAGGTCCGTCGTCGCTCGTCGCGGGCGCGGGATTGCAGGACAAAAGACTGGCCAGCGCGAAGACGGATGCCGAAAACCCAAGTGGATCGAAGGCGCGACGGCTCATGTTGGACCTCACTGCTTCACACAGCCGAGGAGCTGCACAAAGGGGAGCCCGGTCGGCGCAAGCTCGGTTTGACCGTCATCGGGGTACTTGCCAGCGCCGGCGCCCTGGTTGTTGCCGCCGTTGGCCGCCGAGATCGACTTGTAGGGCAGATCCGCAGTCACCGAAAACGCATGGCTGTGGGTGCGGTCTTCTTGTGTCAAAAGCGGCGTGCCAATCAGCTTGCCCACCGCGTCGCTATCGGTGACGCCGACCACCAGCCGCCCACTGGTTTCCTGCGCTGCACGCCAGCCTTGCGGACAGGCGGTGACGTCGGGGGCGACAAATGACAGCATGCCGCGCGGCGCGTCGTCGAGACCTCCGGTGGGATCATCGCCACTGGCGGTGCGAATTCCGACGGCCAGACCCGCCGCCAAGACCGGGACGGCCAGCCACTTCCACGTTTGTGAGTGTATTTTCCCGAAATGCATGTCCGGAGCCTATGCCGGACGCGGGGATGAAGGAAGCCGAAGATGGTGGTGGCAGCGCGAAAGCGGGCAGGGGCTACGGCATCACAGCGGTGCCATCGCCGGTTGGGACAGCGGCTTGCTCGGCTTCCCAGGTGACGTGGATGTGGACTTGGTGGCCGCCGGACGTTGCGTCGCCCGCGCGGAACGTCGACGTGGTGTCGATGTCGTGGTAGGTCAGGCGGCCTTCGCCGATGCGCAGCCGCAGCTCGCCTTTGACTTCGCCCGACAGCTTGGTGCCCTGGTTTTCACCCGACACTTTGCCTTCCATGTTGATGTACGCGACGCCCTGCTCTTTTTTGGTGTAGGCGCAGGTCATGTCCCAGTTTTTCGATCCACCCGTCGGTGTCGGAATCGACGCGCGAATCGGCCAGGTCTTGCCCGACTCGATGTGACCGGGATCAAACTGCGGACCGCGATCGGCCCCGTACACCCACTGGGCAATCAGACGGACGTAGCCGAGCTGCCGTTCCATCTGCTTGCCTTCTTTGGTGTCTTTGATGTCGTCGGGAATTTTGACATCGAAATTGGTCACATCCCCGCGAGAGCTCATCGTGTAGGCGATTTTGACCGACTGAAGCGCCCGTGCGAGCGGCTCGCCAGCCTTCTTTTCCTTCGCCGAATCACCGACGGGCTCGACGTCAAAAAACGACGCCGAAAAGTTCATGTTGCCCGATGCATCCACGGTCTGGGCGACGTGCTCTTCTTTGAACAGAAAGGCGTAGACCGCGGGCTTTTTGACACCCAGGTCGCCGTCTTCGAAGCGAACGCTGACTTTGCCAGTGAGCTTGTCGCTGGGCTTGGCGACAAAGCGCAGCAGGTCACCCGCCGGCGGCGGCGGAACCTTGATGGCGGACGGCTTCGGACAGCCGGTCATCGTCACAAGTGCGGTAAATGCCAATGCCAGGGGGGATAGCTCGACACGAGCAGTAAGGAAACGCATCGGCTTAAATGTATCGGAAATAACGAATTTTAGTCAAGGTCTTCATCGAGTTGCGGCGCTTGGCTTGTCTGTCGAGAAACCCGTAGAATTGGCCCGCTGATGTGGATACCGCTCGCTCATCTTTTCGACCGACTGCGCCAGCCCAAGACGCGAGCGTTTGAAGTGCGACGGCTGCGCGAAAAGCTGCGCGACGAAGACATGGCGCAAGCTGGGCCCGATGAGCGCGCGTGTGCGGCGGAGCTGCTGCGTCTGCGCAAGCTGCTCAAAGCTGCCATCGGTGAGGTGCAGAGCTGTCGGACCTGTGCCATTGGACATCCGCCGCCGCATGGTCACTTTGCCGGCGGTCACTGCTGCGGTCTGCAAACCGAGGATGCATTTAACGACGACGAGATCGCGGCGCTGCGACTTTCGGGAAGTTTGCCGCGCGATCTTCGCTTGCCGCGCGGGGATCATGCCGGTTGTGCTTTTCGCGGACCGACTGGCTGTTCGCTCCGCGTCGAAAACCAGCCCAACTTGTGCGTGCGCTATCTGTGTCCGGACTTGTTTCGGGAAGTGTACGGGCGCGGCGATGGGGCCAAAATCGAAGCGCTGTGCGATGAAATGGAAGCGGTCTATCTGCGCTTTATCAAGCTGCGCGCGGCTCGTCTTGCTGCCGATGAATAGTCGCTATTCGCTGGTGATGTAGGGGCCCAGTTCCTCGACGCTGGATGGGATGAATGTGATGGCGAGCCGCGGTGCGTGATCGCTGACCAAACCGGCGGCACCGACGTTGCGCAGCCGCCACAGATACCCCAATTCCAGCAGAAAATTTTTGCGCGGACGCCAGGCCACACCGACGGAAAATCGGTTCTGATTCAGCCAATACGGCAGCGGCGTCACCATCACTTCATCCCAGACATACGGCTGGACTTGCGAGCGCAGCGTCAGATTCAGCCGCAGCAGAATGCGATGCCGCGGACTGACATTCCCGTCGGTGATTCGCAGTTCGAGGCGCTGCCGGTGGGCAAACGACAAAAGCGGCAGCATCGGCATCGCCACCGTCGCTTCCAGCTCTTGCCGCCACTCGCGGATGAACTTCTGACCGTCGCTGGTTTGCACGTTCGCGTTGGTCTGACTGCCAAGCAAAAGCCACGGGCGCGGTTCCCAAGCGAAACCGCCACGCATCAGCGCCTGCTGAAGCCCATGCGCACGCGCTGCAACGCGAAAATCGGTCATCACCCGCAGGCTCAGCTTGTGCCGATCGTCCGCGCTCGAATACACCGGCAGCCGCGAATCGACGATCAGCCACCCCTCTGTATCGGCATATGCCAACCGACAGGACAGAATGACCCACAGAACCAGGCCAAGCTTCGTCATAGAACCTGCTATTTTGCGTGCACTTGACAGGCAATGGAACCCCGATGAACGCGCGGACTGACCACCCCGGATTTGGTGTGTATGTACACTTTCCGTACTGCCGTCAGCGCTGTGCATACTGCGATTTCGCCGTCGCTGTGCGGCCCGACATTCCCCATCAGGAATACCTAGATGCGCTGATCGCCGAGCTGTCCGCCAAAGCCCCACTGTTTGCAGGAAGGCGACTGCGTTCCGTTTATTTTGGTGGTGGTACACCGTCCCTGTGGCGTCCCGATTGTCTTTCCATCGCGCTGCGTGAAGTGCTTTCGCGCTTTGACTTGGAAACGGAATCCGAACTGGAAGTGACGCTGGAATGTGATCCCGGTGACGTGTCGCTGGCGCAGCTTTCCGCGTGGCGACATGCTGGGGTCTGTCGTCTGTCGATCGGCGCACAGACGTTTTCGGATGCACAGCTAAAGACGCTGCGTCGGCAACATGCATCGCATCAGATCGGCGAGCTTGTCACCCTGGCGCGCCGTGCGGGCTTTGCGAACTTGTCGATCGATCTGCTGATCGGAATGAGCGGACAGACGGAATCACAGCAAATAGAGGACTTACAAAAGCTTCTTATTCTGAATCCGGAACATGTCTCTTTGTATCAGCTCACCGTCGAGCCGCATACCTTTCTTGCAGTGCAGATTCGGCGCGGAAACGCCCAGCCACCAAGTCCTGATCAGCAAGCTGATTCCTATCAGCGTGCCATCGAGACGCTGTCGCGAGCCGGTTTTCGCCAGTATGAAATATCCAACTTTGCACGCGCACTGCCTTCTGATCCGGACTACCGATCGGCTCACAATCGGCTGTACTGGACGCATGGTGAATACTTGGGAATCGGCGTCTCGGCGCATTCCTTTCGCCAGCTTCCGGATGGCCGAGGAGAGCGTTTTGCAAGCATCCGCGGACCGTCTTCCTATCTGCGTACTTGGCAGAATCCTTGGCCGGGGGAATTTCGTCTATCAGCAGAAAATCCGTCGCTGAGCCTGTATGAACTGCGCGAACCCGAAGCGCTGTGGCGCGAAGCGCTGTGGCTCCGGCTGCGCGAACTGGACGGCGTCACATGGTCGGATTTTGTCGCGCTTCACAAGGTTGATCCGCGCCGTGTCTGTCAATCGATCATCGCGGATTTGGTCGCGCGTGATTTGGTTTTGGCAGATGAAAATTCGCTGCGCTTGTCTGCGCGTGGAGTGCTGTTTGCCGATGACGTTGGCGCCGCGTTTTTGTAATCGCTAGGGCTTTGTTTTCCCCAGGTTCTGTTTGCCACACAGGATGCCAAGCTCGCGCTCGATGATCTTGCACTGCGCATCATCAGCGACGAGAGAAAAGCAAGCATCCAGGCTCTTTTTGGCGCGGCTACACGCCGTGTCGGCGCTTTGGGAATGGTGAATTTGATGCTGTGCGTAAAGCAATTGCACCCGCGCGCGGCTCTGATGAAGTTCGAGCGAGCTGTCACCTTTTTGTTCCGCGCTATCGAGCTGCGCCAGCGTTTCCTTCACCGCGGCCAGAAATTCTGCGTCCATCTGCGGCTGCGTAGACAACGATCGGGCGCGGGTCAGATGCAACAGTGCCAAGTTTGCAGCGCAGTCACTTAGCTTCGGTTTCCGTCGCTGACATTCCTGTCCATACGCGATTCCTGCCGCGATGGCATCGTCGATTCCCTGCTTGTGCTCAAGCTGGTAGCTGGCCAGTCGCATGTAAAAATACGTCAAGTTCGAGTAGGCCGTTCCATAGTTTGGGGACAGCCGCACCGCTTCTTTGCTGTAGCGGATCGCGGTCTGCAAATCTTCGCGTGGATCGGTGTTCTGTTTCTGTGCGCGCTCGCTGCGAAACAGATACAGTCCGGCCATTCCGTTGTAGGCCCACAGATAGCTCGGATTCAGTGCGATGGCTCGTCGCTGATGATCAATTGCTTCGTTCACATCGACAGATAGTGGGAGCCCTCTTCCGTCTTCGTAAAACAGCACGAGCAGAAGACCGTCTCCCATTGCATTTTCAAGCCCTGGATCACCGCGACCATTGCGCAGTCCGGCTTTGGCAACGTCGGTCAGTTCCTTGACATGGGGTCGAGGATCTTTTCCGTTATCAAACAGGGATTGTGCGACCAAAAGATGAATCCCGGCCAGCTCTCGGTAGCCGACATCATTTTTCGGAGCGACGGTGATGGCTTGTTGGCAAGCCGACTGGGCTTTCGGAATCATGTCGTCGAACGGACGATGCGTTTCGTAAAGCTGCTGGAGCAGATGTCCCCACGCTTCTGCGCGCGCTTCCAGAACCGAAATGTCACTGCGTCCTCGCTCTGCTGCTTGGTCGTATTCCGCGATCGCCAAGACCAAGTCCGCCGCGGCTTTTTCCGTTGCGCCGCCGATGTACTGCGCCAGCGCTCGCGCTTGCCAGACATCCCCTTTGAGTTTGTAGGCTTCATAAAGCCAAGGCGCGCTTGCCAGCGCCGCATCCGCATGCGCATTGGCCTTTTCATAGCGCGCTTGATAAAGAGCCAGAAGTCCGTCGACAAGCTCCGCCGACTCGAGCTTGACGCCTCGACTTTGCGCCAGGTGTTCCATCGCAGGTTGCAAAAATTCCTGTTCCAGCTTGCGTTTTCGCGCGCGCAGCCACTCCACATCACCGCGCCGACGTTCTCCGCGCAGCGTCTCCAAAAAGCGCTCTCCCATCAGCCGACCCAGCGCATAGTGAAGCTCCGGAGTCGCCTTTCCCAGCTCCATCGCTTTTTGCAAATGATGCAGCGCAAGATCACTCGATTGCAGCGCCATGTAGCCTCTTCCCAGCGCGTAGTGTGCGAGCTGTCCTCCTTCTCGCCCGAGGCTGTCGATCTGTTCTTCGAGCTGTCGCATGCGCGACCGCATGATCTCTTGTTCGCGCGTCACGTCATGCATCGGCAGTTCATAGACCGCGCGCATGAACCACTCTGTTTCCTTGGCATCTTGTCCAAGTACGCGGGCGCGTTCGATCTGTGCTTTGACAATCTTCGCTTGGCGCGCGTGCTGAAAATGTACGCGGAGTCTGTCTGTGACAAGCGCCGAAATGAAGAACAGAGACAGAAGAGACAGGGCAAACAGAGACTTCTGCTTGCGGATCCGCTTTCCCAGTCGATACGCCAGGCTGGCCTTGCGCGCGACGATGGGCTCGCCATTAACGTATCGCTGAAGGTCTTCGGCCAGTGCTTTGGCGCTGTCGTAGCGCAGACTCTGTTCCTTGGCCAAACACTTCAGGGCAATCGTTTCCAGATCCACAGGCACAGATCGCTGAAGCTGTCGCGGTGGCACCGGATCTTCTTGCAGGACTTTGAACAGCACATCGACCACGGTTTCACCCACGATAGGTGGCCGTCCGGTCAGCAGCTCGTACAGCGTCGCACCCAGACTGTAGACATCGCTGCGCCGATCAATCTGTTCAACAAGCCCAGCCGCCTGCTCGGGAGCCATGTAGTTGGGAGTTCCCATCACCATGCCCGCCTCGGTCAGACCGCTGCTCTCTTTGCCTTCGCGGGCGATGCCAAAGTCCATCACAACCGGACGCAGCCGCCCATCCTGCGCCTG
>DAORGN010000243.1:0-6674 GCA_035340095.1 Pseudomonadota bacterium
GAAAACATCGCGCACCACGCTCGCATCGTGCGCGAAAAAGCGACAGCGCGACGGCTGATCTTGGCCGCTTCCACGATTCAGGAACGCGGCTATTCCGATGAGATTGACGTCGACGGCTACATCGACCAAGCCCAGCAAGCGGTGTTCGAGATTGCCAATCGATCGAACCGCCAAAGCTACGAACCCGTCCGTCGCGTCCTGCACACCGCCATCAAGGCCTTGGAGCAGCGCTTTTCGCGCAAGCAAGCGGTCACTGGCGTCGCCACCGATTACATGAAGTTCGACGAGATGACCGCCGGTTTTCAGCCCGGCGACCTGGTCATCATTGCGGCGCGTCCATCGATGGGAAAGACCGCGTTTGTCATGAACTGCGCCCAGAACGCCGCGCTCAACCATGGGGTGCCGACGCTGGTGTTCTCGCTCGAAATGTCCAAAGAGTCGCTTATCGAGCGTGTGCTCTGCAGCGAAGCGCGGGTCGAATCACAGAAGCTGCGGTCGGGATTTTTGGAAACCCGCGACTGGATAGGAATCACCAAAGCGGCAGGACGGATTGCCGAAGCGCCGATGTGGATTGATGACGGCGGCGCGCCCTCGCTGATGGAAATTCGCGCCAAATGTCGTCGCTGGCGTTCGGATTCCTCGATCTTCCCAACTGGACTTGATCAGCTTGGACTTGTGGTGATCGACTACCTTCAGCTGATGCACGGATCGCCGCAGGGACGCGATCAGAGCCGCGAGCGCGAGATCAGCGAAATTTCGCGTGGTCTCAAAGCGCTGGCCAAAGAGCTCAAGGTGCCGGTGCTGGCGCTGTCGCAGCTCAATCGATCGGTGGAATCCCGCGCCGACAAGCGACCGATGGCGTCCGATCTTCGTGAATCCGGCGCCATCGAACAGGACGCCGACGTCATCTGCTTTATCTACCGCGACGAGTATTACAACAAGGATTCGCCCGACAAAGGCGTCGCCGAAATCATCATCGGCAAGCAGCGCAACGGCCCCACCGGAACCGCGCGCCTCGCATTCCTAAACCAGTACACCCGCTTCGAAAACCTCGCCGAAGATCGCGCCGACTGACCGCGCCGCTTACAGATACGTGTCCTGGTTTTTCAGATTGCCGTGCAGTTCCCGCTTGTAGCAGTGGGCACCGCCGTCAATGATTCCCTTGCTCTTGGCGACGTTGACAAACGAGCTGGCAAGCTCGGGCGATTCGATCCAGCCTTGCGCCCTGCTGTGCTCGTGGCCGACTTGGCAGTAGAGGCTGTGATCAAAGCCCGCCTTGTCGTGGACTTTTCCGTCGTGGATGTGCACTGTCGGAAAAAACAGCTTCTGCGCGTCGGCGCGCGGAAACACAAACGCCATCGGATGCACGCTGGTGGCGCTTTGTTTCAGCTTGAACACGGCAAAGCTCGCTTGTTTGTACTGCGGCAGCTTGTCCCAGATTCCTTCTGGCATGCGAAACCGCGGATCGAGCCGCGCGAAGTCTTTCACCTGCGGCACAAACGACGCTTCAAAGCTGCCGACGCTGACCACAGCAAGCTGCGCTGGCGCTGGGATGCTGTTGGCCGGAATCGAGCGCGAGCGCGACACCGCAACGGGCTGCGGAAAGCCCGATTCCAAATCGCGGAAGAAGCCTTCGTACTCGTGCAGATCGACAAACTGCACCGCGTCTTCCTTGACCCCCGGTGGCGTCGGCAGCGGCAACACCATCGCCAAGTCTTCACCCGCGCGATAGGTCATGCTGTAGACCAGGAACTGTTTTCCATTTCCTGCATCGCGCGAAAAAATCTTGGTTGCTGATACGGACTGAACCGGACGGCTAAAGCAGCACATGACACACTCCGCTGGCTGTGAATCAGACGCGACGCTGCGGCTTGGGAAGCGCGGACTCGGACTGGCTTTCCGTTTCGCGCCGCAACAGCTTGTAGTTTAGCTTGGCGAGCGCGTATTTCAGGCCGCTTTCCAGCGTCGAAAACGTCTGAACATACTGCAGGTCGATTCCCAACAGCACCAGGCTGCGCGCAACTTCCGCGGAAATGCCAACCAGCAGACTCTCGACCCCGAGCAGTCGTGCTGCCTGCACCGTCCGAATCAGCGAGCTGGCGACGTGGCTGTCGACAAACGGCACGCCCGTGATGTCGATGATGACCACCCGCGCCGCATGCTTGGTAATCGCCGACAGCGCACTGTCCATCAGCATTGAAGCCCGGTGCGAATCGATTTCTCCGACGAGCGGCAAGAGCAAGATGCCGTCCCAGAGCTGCACCGCTGGCATCGCCATTTGCAAAATCGTCCGCTGTTTTTCACGAAGCTGGGTTTCAAGCAGCGCAAGCTCTGCCTGCCGGGCCGCCTGGGCTTTTTCGCGCAGCCGGTCGATCTCTCCCTGAATCGTCGCATCCGATGGGTAAATCGAAAACTCGACCGTGTGTCCGCTTGCGCTTGCGGCCAAGTTGGCGTCGACGATCCGCTCGTCCGCCCAGCATGACCGGCCCAGCGCGTGGGTGAAAATCCCGATCAGCTTGCCGAGCAAAAAAGGACAGCCCCAGCGGAACGGCGCATTCGCTTGCGAGCGCAGCTCCCAGCGTTTTTCACCCGCACCACGGCGGTGCCATGTTTCGGTTCAAACGAAGGCAGCTCGAAGTGTCCCCAACCAGCGACACCGACGGCTTTGCCCCATGCCAGAAAGCCTTCAGAAAACGTCGGCCCGAGCTTTTGCACCATGAACTCGTAGTCCTCTTTGGTGCCGCGACTCGATTCAAGAGCGATGAGCAGTCGCGCAAGCTCGGACCCCGCTTCCTGCACAAGCGGCGACAGCATTCGATACAGCGACGGGTCGAGCCAGAACAGCGCCGACGGAATGCCAAAGAAGCTCTGCGTGCCCTCTTCGAGATCGGCCTCGAAAGGTACGCTGCCAATGGTTGCCCGAAAGACTTTTTCCATCGCAGCCGATTATCGACTGCGTGAGACGGAGATGGAACCCCGATTGAGCTGCGCAGGCTCGGTCCGACCGGTCGAATGTGCGGAAGCTTGCGACGTGCCGCTTACAAACGCGACAGAAGCTGGTCCAGGTAGTGACCCATTCCGTAGTCGAGCCAGCGTCGATATGGCTGGTCGGCACAAATGTAGCCCAGGTGGCCACCGTGCTTTTCCATGTGCAGGTGGATTCCCGGCCCTAGCTGCGCCTGTACAAAGTCGGTCGGATCGATGAACGGATCATCTTCCGCATGCAAAATCACCGTCGGTCGCGTGATCTTGGATAGGTGTGGCAAGGCGCTCGACCGCTCGTAATAGTCTTGTCCGCTTTTGAAGCCGCCAAGCGGCGCCGTAAACACGTCGTCAAACGTCTTGAGCGACATCCGCAGGTGGACCGGGAAGCGTCCTTTTTCATGCAGACCATCGGCTTCTCTCTGCCGGACGTAGCGCACACAGCCGCGCAAAAAGTACAGGTTGAACAGTCGGTGGTTCGGCGCGCAGATAAGGTCCGCGCAGCGCGAAAGGTTGATGGGCGGATTGACCGCGATGGCTGCATCGGGATGGTGGTGCGGACCGCCATGACCGTCTCCCAGACACAAAAGCAGGGCGTTCGCGCTCAGGGAAAAGCCGACCCCGATGATCGCTGCGTCTGGTTGCTTTTTGCGCACGGCGGCAAACACGGCGGACAGGTCACTGGCGACACCGCTGTGGTAGATGCCTTTGGCCAGTCCGCGTCCCTGTCCGCAGCCGCGATGATCGACGGAAAAGACCTCGCAGCCGCGCGCCGTTCCCAGATCGACCACCCGCTGCATGTACGGACGGTCGCCGTGCCCGCCCAGCCCGTGGAACACACAGATCACCGTCTTTCGATTTGGCGGCGCAGACCCTTCTTTGGGCGCATACACGCGCGCAACCAAGCGGTCGCCATCGGGCAGGTGAATTTCTTCGCGTCGCCACGGCTGGGTTAGCTTGGGTTTTGGCAGATAGTTGCCGAGCGCCGACTGAAGATAGCCACTCTTTGCCCACAGCGGCGGTCGACACGGCTTTTCTGGACGCGGAAGCTGCATGCGCTAATTGTTGCGCTCGACCGTGTAATTCCCAAGTGCGCGCAGCGGCTCGGCGTGGACCCCAAACGGAGCCAGGGCCAAAATGCCTGCGTCCATCACCTGCCGGGCGTGCGCCATCGCGCCTTCGACTCCCAGCAGATCGACATACGTGGTCTTGCCTGCCTCTCGGTCCGAACCGGGGTCTTTGCCAAGCTGGGCCAGATCCGCTGTCACGTCGAGCACGTCATCGACAATCTGAAATGCCAGTCCCAGCGCCTGCGCATAGGTGCGGATGTGGCCAAGCTGCTCGTCCGTCGCACCGCCGAGCCGGGCCCCACCACGCAGCGACACATCGAACAGCGCCCCGGTCTTCATCGCGTGCAGCACTTTCAGGTGGTCGAGATCGACTTTTTTGCCGGTCGCTTCGACATCAATCACCTGCCCACCGACCATGCCAGGGGAACCCGCGGCAAACGACAGCTCGCGGATGATTTCGACCAGCACGGCAGCAGGTGCCGGACTCTGTGCCGCCAGCGCAAACGCATCGGTCAAGAGCGCGTCGCCGGCCAAGATTGCCAGCGCCTCGCCGTAGACCTTGTGGTTTGTTGGACGGCCCCGGCGAAAGTCGTCGTTGTCCATCGCCGGCAGGTCGTCGTGAATCAGCGAATAGGTGTGGATCATCTCGACCGCACAGCCAAAGTGCAGCGCCATGGTGGGCGGCTTGCCCATCGCTTCGCAGCCAGCCATCGCCAAGATCGGTCGCAGCCGCTTCCCCCCGGCGAGCAGGCTGTAGTTCATCGCTTCCGCAAGCTTGCCCGGCGCAAACCCTGTGTCGCCGTGGACAAGTGCTTTCAGTTTGCCGAGCTTTGCCAGCTCTGCCTCGACGAGATCCCGCCGAGCCGACAGATAACTCTTTAGGTCAAAAGACATGGGCGAAGTTTCTACAGCCAAAGCCCGTATCGCGGCACAAAAAATGTGGTCTTCGCAAAAGCCGAACAAACTTCGCAAGCTGTGGCCTCGAAAGCCGTGCGGACCGTGATAGATTCGCGCCGATATGAGGCACTTGGAGCTGAAGGTTGGCACCCTCATCGTGGTGTCGGGCGGTCTGCTCGCGATGTTCATCGCGATCCTGGGCGGTTTTTCCTTTGGCCCGACGAGTCGGATCTACGTCGACTACGACTTTTCCGGCAACATCCACGAAGGCGCCCCGGTCAAAATTTCCGGCATCAAGGTCGGCAAGGTCGAAAAGATCGAATTTTTCGGCGGTGAGCTAGACCCGCAAGTCAATCGTCGGGTCCAAGTGCGGCTGACGGTGCAGATCGAGGAGCGCGCGCGCAAAGCCATCCACGACGACGCCGAGTTTTTCGTCAACACCCAAGGCGTGCTCGGTGAGCAGTACCTAGAAATTGCGCCGGGTCGTCACGAAAACACCCAGCTTCCGCCCGGCAGCAAGGTCAAAGGCGTCGATCCGCCCCGCTCGGACCTTATCATCGCCCGTCTGTATGAGTTTTTGGATGCGGTGACGCGGCTTCTGCAAGAAGACAAAGAATCGCTGCGCGATCTGTTGCGCTCGGCGGCGAAAGTGGCGCGCAGTCTCGACAAGCTGCTCGGCGAAAACGAAGCCGAGGTCAAGAAGCTGCTCACCGACCTGGACCGCCTGACGGCAGAGACCGCGGAACTCGTCGCCAAGCTCGACAAAGGCGTCGGCACGGGCGAGGAGCTGCACAAGACGCTCGCCAACATCGAGTCGATCTCGACGGAACTAAAGACCGAGCTTGCGCCGCTTTTGCAAAAGACCAAGCGTGCCCTCGATGGTGTGGGGGACGTGGCACAGCTTCTTGGACCGGAAGAAAAGAAAAAGCTCCAGCGTTCGCTCGACGATCTGCTTGTGCTGTCGGGCAAGGTGTCGCAGGTGGCCGGCGATGCGCAGTCGCTGCTTTCGGATGTCCGCCGCGGCAAAGGCACCGTCGGCGCACTGATTGTCGACCAGCAGATCTACGACGACCTCAAGGAACTGACCCGCGACTTAAAGCGCAATCCTTGGAAGTTTTTCTGGAAGGAGTAGCGCGTGAGCCTCGGGCCACCGTTTGACGCTGGCAACCAGAAACTGCACCTGCTGCTGGGCGGCGTGACGGTGCTGCTTTTGTCGTTTTTGGTGGCGGTGGCGCTGCTTACCGCCGATCACTCGGTCGGCAAGTCGGTCACGCTGCATCTTTTGGTCCGTCGCAGCGGCCAGCTTTACACTGGCGCCGAAGTCCACTTGGCCGGACAGCGCATCGGTGAGCTGACAGCCATCCGTCGCTACCATCCCAGCGAACAAGATCCCGCTGAGCGCCGGGCCCGCGGTACGCAGGTCGAGCTGGAGCTGCGGATCTTGCGTGGGCCGGCGGGTCGGCTGTTTCACAACTCGACGTTTGTGGCGCGCAATCCGACGCTGCTGTCGCCCGCAGTCATCGAAGTCGGTCCGCCCGATCTGGGGCAAGACAAAGGACCGCCGATTGCGGACGGCGACTTTTTGTATGGCATCGACCCGCCCGACCTCGATCAGCTCCTGCGGCGCATCTATGACAGCTTGACGGTCATCTTGACCGAAGCGCAGACCCTGCGGCCCGAGTGGCAAGAAGCGGCGGCGGCGTTTGTCGGGCTGCAGCGCCGGAT
>DAORGN010000244.1:0-6649 GCA_035340095.1 Pseudomonadota bacterium
ACGGTGAATCTCTTGCGCGACCAGTTCCTTGCCGGTTCCGCTTTCTCCCGTGATGAGCACCGAGACATCACTTTGCGCGACTTTGGCGACGGTGCGCATGACATCTTGCATCACCTGCGATGCACCAAGTCCGATTCCCGCACTCGCAATCGCTTGGCTGCGCATCTGTTCCAGTTCGACGCCCAGCCGCTGGTTGTCACGCCGCAGCTCCGACAAAAGATGGGCATTGCGCAGAAGCAGTCCGGCCTGCGCCGCAATCACGGTCAGGGATTCCAGATCAGCACTCCGGAACAGGCGACGCACGTCGCTGGTGCCAACATACAGAGCCCCCAAAAGTTGACCGCGTTCGCGCAAAGGCACGCACATCACGCTGGTCAGCCGCAGATGCATCACCGACTGCGCATTTTGAAACTCAGCGTCTTTGCAGGCATCGCTGACAATCACCGGCTGCTCCGTGCGCAGCACTTTGGCTACGATCGAATCCGACAGTTTGGCGTCGGGCTCGCTGACCGTAAGCTGTCCTTTGGCACGTCCGAGCTTGATCCGCGGCGGCATTCCCGGTTCGCACAGCACCAAAAAGCCGTTGTCCGCTTGAGTGATCTCGACGACGGCATCGACCAGCGCCGCCCACAGCTCCTCGGGTTCATAGTGATTGAGCAGCCGTTCGGAAAAGCGATGCAGCTTGCGCAGCGCCGAAAGCACATCGGCATCCCCGCTCGCTTTCGGCACAGCCGCCGCGACGGGCTCGGCGATCAGCTCGATGGTGAGTCCGCCAAGCTGAACTTTGTCGCCGAGCTGGAGCTTCACTTTGCTCTTTTTTTTGCCGCCGCTCAGCACATCGCCATCGACCGCCACCACCGTCACATCCCCGTCGCCGCGCGAAAAATAGGCGTGGCTCGGCTTTGTCTGCGCGTCGGAAACCACGATGTCGTTGTCGCTTGATCGACCAATGGTCGTCAGCGGTTTTTGCAGCCGCACGATCCGTGGCTCAGACAGCGTCGGACCCGACAAGCGAAGAGTCTGCATGCGCCCCTAGAATGCCAAACTTACCGGAAAAGGATAGTCCCCCGTCGAGATGACGATTTCCCGCGCGGTCCACGAGCAGGTCCGCCGTACTCCAGCTTCATCGGAAATCCGTGTGGACCACCGCTAGATTCGGACAACGGCGGGCAATCCAAACCAGGTTACGACTCGGTGTCCTCGATCTCTTCCATGCGGATCGGATGTTGGCTCAGCTCGGCTTCCAGCGCATCAACGGTAGGCAGATTCTTGGCAAGATCCTCGGGCAGCGAGCGGGAGAGCTGATAGTTGGCGACGCCGATGGGGCGCTTGCCCTCGCGCAACGTGTACTCGACGATAACCCGCTTCTTGCTCTTGCATAGGAGCAGGCCAATGGTAGGCCCGTCTTTCTGCGAGTCACGGATCAGGTCATCGACAGCGGACAAATAGAACTGGAGCTTGCCTGCGTACTCGGGCCGAAATGACGTCGCCTTCAGCTCGACGACGACATAGCAACGGAGACGCAGGTGATAGAAAAGCATGTCGAGGTAAAAGTCCTCGCCATCGACCTCCAGATGGACTTGATTGCCGACGAAAGCGAAGCCCACGCCCAGCTCCAATAGGAAGCTGCGGATTTTCTCGACCAGCGCGCGCTCCAGTCGACGCTCGCTCACATCGCCGCTCAGTTCGACGAAATCAAGCAGGTACGGATCTTTCAGCGTCTGGTTGGCAAGGTCTGACTGCGGTTTTGGCAAGGTCCGATGGAAGTTGTTGACTGACTTGCCGAGACGCTCAAGGTAGCCCGTTTCTATCTGGATTTCGAGGATGTCGCGCGACCAGCCGTGTTCAATCGCAGCCGTCGCGTAGGCCAGCCGCTCCTCCGTAGACTTGAGCTTGTCTAGCAACACGCAGTTATGGAACCACGGCAATTGTGCAGCAGCCTGCTGCACAATTTTCGGGTCGGGCCAGGCCTTGGCGAACGCCCGCATGTATTTCAGATTGCGTACCGACAAACCCCGCATCGTTGGAAACTCACTCTGCAGATCTGCCGACAGTCGGTCTATCACCTTCGCCCCCCAGCCAACACGGTCCTGCCGGTCGAGGATGTCGCGCCCGATGCTCCAGTAGAGCATCACCATCTCGCAGTTGGCGACGACGGCAGCCCGAAGCTGTGCAGCGCGTACTCGTGTCTTCAGGTCAAAAAGAAAAGCAGCGTAGTCTGTCGGAAGGGTCGAGAGCGACGCAGGCATGGGCGGACGTTACAACACCCGTGAAAGCCGGGCATGCATTCTTCCTCGAACCCAGCGGCCCAGGTCAAAATGCCAAAGAGACTGCGGGGGCGATAGGTGTTGGTGGGGTGGCTTCGGCTTCTTGGGATGGGGTTAGCTCTTTGGGCGGCGACGACAGCTGGCGGACTTCGACGGCGGTCCGGGCATGCCACAGCGCGTCGGTGAGCCCCGCCAGCACCAGCACCCAAAACGCCGCGCCCGTGCCCAAATACGTCCCCGTCAGCGCTTGCGCCGCCGTGTATTCGCGCGCTGGAAACGTGTTGTCGGGATAGCGCAGCTTCACTGTCAGCCACGCTCCAGCCGACGCCGCCCCGGTCAGCGCTTCGCCAACCAGCAGCACCGTTCCCACCGCGGTTCGTCCATCGGCGAGCTGCGGCACCCCAAACGGCACAAACTGGAGCGGACTGATTTTGCGCGACACCACCCGCTCGAAATACAGACGCTTGGCCTGCTTTTGCGCAAGCTGCTCGGCGCGTTTTTGCAGCGCCTCGGCTTCGGCTTTCTGCCGCTGTTCTTCTTCGCTTTGCCGACGACGGATTTCTTCTAGCCGCTGCTCATTGCGGCGCCGAATGTCGTCGAGAAATGCCACCGCTTTGAGCGGATCGACGAGCGGATCGAGCGCAAAGTCGGGCCGCAGCGACAAAAGCAGGTTGAACTCTTGTTCCGCCCCCGGCTCGTCGTGTTCAAAAAAATACGACAGCGCCAAAAGCTTGTGGGCAAGCAGCAGCTGATCTTCTTGCGAAAGCAGCGTCTGTGGATACAAAAGGGGCCGCAGCGTCAGCACCGCCGCCGCATAGTCGCCACGCTGATAGGCCAGCTTTCCCCGCAAGAGCCTCGCCTCGGGACTCTGATCGGTTGCACTCGGCAGCGGACTGGCAAGCCGGGGTGGTTCTCGTCGCGGCGTCGGATGAAGATCCTCGGCATGCGACAGCTGCGTGTGACCGTTTAGGATCACAAAGCCGCAGCTTAGGGTCACAGCCGACCGTCGCAACATCTATGCAAGGTCATATCACGGAGCCACGGCGGCCCGGACAAAAAGTGAGCGCACACAAGCCGCGTCGCAGCGTCCACGCGGGTGGAATCAGCAGGGGAGATCAGCAGGGGATCAGCGGCGACGCAGGTGACGACGGAACAGCAGCGTGCAGGCGGCCAGCGCCGTAAGCAAAAGCGACAGCCAGGACGCGCGCTTGTGACCGATTTGGCAATCACAACCACCTGTCGCCTTTTCCATCGGATCAGCGTCGGGCGGCACCACTTCATCACCGCCTTGATCCAGCTTGGTCGCCAGATTGCCGGTGTTGCGCAGATCGTGATGGAAGCTGTCCCAGTCCATCCGGCCTTTGCTCAGTCCGCGCACATGCCAGACAAACAGCCAGCCGTTGCGAGTCATCGTCGCCAGTTCAAGCTTGCCATCGCCATCCATGTCACCGACGGTGGGCGTCGCCGCAATCCAGCCGCCAGCCAGCTTGGGAAAGCCGCGTGCCTCTTGCCCGTCGACATTCCAAGCGTGGACAAAATACCCCGCCGATCCCGCGACCACATCCTTTTTGCCGTCACCATCCACATCGACGACGAGC
Organism: Pseudomonadota bacterium; assembly: GCA_035340095.1. Classification (GTDB taxonomy): domain Bacteria; phylum Myxococcota_A; class Polyangia; order Palsa-1104; family JAEUJZ01; genus JAEUKA01. Next base: position 3,866 of record DAORGN010000244.1, read on the forward strand.
GGATTCATAAAGAACACGTAGTCTTCGATGGCCTGCGGAAAGCCGGGCTTCATCTTGCCGGTTTCCAAGTCCCACGCCGAGACGTTCATTTCGTAGTCGAGTCGCGTATACGCTTTCACCATCGACAGCGCCGCATTCGCACCCGAGGTTGGCAAAATCGCTTCAAACTTGCCATCGCCGTCGAGATCCCCGAGCGCCGGACTGGCAATGAAGCTCAGCGTCGAAAACTCGCGCGTGTTTGACTTTTCCCCAAACGCCGGCTTGTTCGATGACAGCGCGACTTTGTACAGACTCCCATCGGCTTTCAACACCGTCATCCGCGCCGCGATGGCATTGAAAAACAGTTCCGGAACGCCGTCTCCGTCGATGTCACCCATTGCCGGCGCGTTGGGAATGCCGATTCCGACGACCGGAAGCACGTCCTTGTTGTTCACTGCGACGGGGAAGCCCGGCAGAATCAGCTTGGCCGCTTTGCCTCCGCGTCCGTCGATGGCGTAGACCCGTCCGTACTCTCCGTACTGTTCGTTCGTCGACAGCGCCAGATCAGGAATGCCGTCGCCGTTCAGATCGCCCACCGCCGGCGTCGACAAAATCCGCGCCCGCTGCCGCGGTTCCGGATCAAGTGGATCGTCGGGACGCTGCGGGTCAAAAATCAGCTGCGGCCAGCCAGGCATCCTCGCGCCATCGCCTTTCCAGACATAGACCTGACCGTCAAACGACGCCGAAATGATGTCGAGCTTTTTGTCCCCGTCGAGATCCGCCAGCACCGGCGCGGCAAAGAAACCATCGTCGATGATCTTGCGCGGGTCGGTGCCTTGGCTGCGAGCGACGCCATCGACTTTGACGGGAAAGCCGGGCAGGACTTTTCCGTCGGGACCAATTGCCATCACCGTTCCGTCGTAACTGGCCACCACCACATCCAGTTTTCCGTCGCCATTTACATCACCCACCGCAGGTGTCGCCAACACCGCTTGGCCAAAAGCCGGACGAGGACGCGACGGCGGCTGGCTCCATGCGGGTGCATCCAAGTGACCGCCTGGCGCTTTCGCAAGCGCCGCAATCGGTGGCAATTCGACCGGCCAACCAGAAAGCTCGCGTCCGTCGGCACGCAGCGCATGAACCAGACCGCTCGAATCGGCCACAATCAGCTCGCGCTTGCCGTCTCCGTCGAGATCCGCCATCTTCAGCGAGGCTTCCCCCGACGCCCCAATCCGCAGCGGAAACCCCGGCAGAAGGTCCGGGTCACTGTCTATGTGGACCGTGCGTCGCGCTTCCCCGACGAGCCCATTGCGCAGCGGGTCCGCCGATCGCTGCGTTGCCCGCACCCGCACCGTCAGCGCATGGACGTGGGCCGCATCGTCGGGCTGCCAGCTTGGATCATCTGGCGAAAGCTGCGGATTTTGAATCTTGAGGTCCGCCGCCGGAAGCTGCCCAAGCGGTCCTTCGAGGCTCTGCGACTGCAGCTCGGCACCAGCGAGCTTTTTCCATTCCCCCTCTTTGGGATCGACACCGGGCGCCCACTCGACGACGTAATCGAACTGATCTTTGCCTGCGCCGACGCCGCCGTTGCGCAGCGCGATGCGACCTTTGATGGGGACGTTGCCGTCGCGCTTGCCCAACACTTGGAACCATTCGGGACTCTCGATTTCGACCTGCGGCGGAATCGCGCCTGCCAAAATCGCATCGACGGCGGTTCGGGCATTGACGCGACCGTAGCCAAAGCGCCGCACAAAGCCAGGCCCCGTCGGATACGCCAGCGGGTTCATGTTTTCGGCGGGATCATAGAACTTGTCGACGGTGCCGATCATGATCTGCCGCACTTCTTCTGCCGTCAGTCGTCGCACCCGATCGCGCGAATTGGCCGGCTCGCCCGCGGGCGCATCGTCTTTCCCTGGTGGATGCAGTCGCCCTGGCGCCGGTAGATCCGCCTGCAGCGCCGCACTGTACAGCAGCCCCGCCATTCCCGAAGCCCGACCCGTCGCTTCTGATGAGCAGTGCGTGCCCGGCACCGAGAGCTGCAGCTGCGCGCCGTAGTTTGTGCAGTTGTCGAACGCGAATGCATGACTGGCATCCTCGCGTCGGTCGGCGTTGTAACGAATCGCGTGCACATACACCGTGTGATTGTTTGTGCCCGGAAAGTTGTGGTGGAAGCTGTTTTCGTCGGCAGCCGAAGCAATCACCGTCACATGGTTGTCGTAAGCGTAGTCAATCGCCCAGCGAGCCAGCGCCGAGTTGTCGAGCGTACCGAGCGCTTCCTGAATCACCGATGCGCCAATGTCGACCGCATACGACGCTGCCACCGCAAAGTCATTGACGTCGGCCACAAAGCTATCGCCAACCCGCAGCGGCATCACCCGACAGCGCGGACAGACACCCGCATCGCCGATTCCGTTGTCGGTTTCTGCGGATGAATCCTGCGCTTCGCCATTGCCGTGTCCATAGTGCGTGTCGTCATAAGCGTCGTTGTCATTGCGGAAAAAATCCCAGCCCGCAATGTCATCGATATAGCCATTTCGATCATCGTCGCGCCCGTCGGAAAATGCCGCGATCAGATCCTGCGGATCGAGCAGTCCGTTTTTGTTTGTGTCACTGACCCGCGGATCACAGCGCTTGGCAAAATCGGGCTGCTCGTGGCCTTTGCTGGTTGTGTAGTCCTGGACGTTGAAAACGCCGTCGCCGTTGGCATCGTGCAGGCGCTTGCCTTCGCCGCGGTTTTCCGGTTTCTGACAAGCGTCATCCGGGGGCGGCAGCTCGGCCCGGTTTAGGAACCACTTGTTCACCAGA
>DAORGN010000245.1:0-1687 GCA_035340095.1 Pseudomonadota bacterium
CTGATGCTGCTGCCGCACCTGATCCTGTTTTTGCTGACGGAAGCCAGCGATCATCGCTGCGTGCGCTTCATCCAGCCGCTGGTAGTCGCTGCCGATTCGGTCGAGAAGCTGCCGTTCTTCGATGCTGTCGGCATTGCGCTTGGCCTGGAGCAGCCAGTCTTGGAACTCGCGCCGCCCTTCGCTCAGCTCACGCAGCCAGCGCTCGTCCCCGGTGAACATGAAATCGACGGCAAAGCCCTTTTGATAAAGCAGGAGCTGGAAGACCTCGCTTTCGTCGAGCAGCGCCAGCCGTTGCGCCATTTCGGCATCGTTTTGCAGGGACAGCCGCCGCAGCGAGCTAAGCCCGAGCCCGCAGACAATCGCCAGCGCAACGATCGACACCACCGACGCAATGACAATCTGTTTGGTCAGTGAGCTAGAAGACGACGGCGGCGGCAGACTGGGCGATCCGAGCGAAACGTCAGCAGGACCGCGCGCACTGCCAGTCGGTGGTTTGGTGGATGGGGAAACAGAGTGCTCCATGGCAAGGCCAGCGTTTTTCACTTGTACATGAGGAGGGCTCGACGCGATTGACAAAAGTGCCCCACCGGTCGTACATCGCGCTGCAGAAGTGTTTGTTCCAACCTGGATACGAGGAAACTGAAGATGAAGAGCATTCGTTCGTTTGCTGCGCTTTCCACCCTGTCGCTGCTTGCCGCCTGTGGCGGACCGACCCAAGCGACGGTCCCCGACGACGCCCAAAAGGCAGCCGCGGCGGCCAAGGACGATTCCTGCACCGCGCCCAAGGACTGCTACAACAAGGCGGCGCTCGCGCTCCAAGCCAAAGACAACGCCAAGGCGATGAAATTTCTGCCCGGCGCCTGTGATCACGACACCAAAGCGTGCGTCATCGCGGCAGAAATCCTTGCCAATGGTCAGGGCGTCCCGGCGGATCGTCCCAAGTCGGCTGACTTCTATAAGCGCGGCTGTGACGGCGGCATTTTGGTCGCTTGCGCCAACGAAGCCAGCATGCGCTACACCGGGGAAGGCGGCGTCACCGTCGACAAGACCCGCGCCCGCGCGCTGTTTGAAAAGACCTGCGGCCCCGAAATGCTCGACAACTGCAACAACGCAGCGACGATGATGGCGTCGGGCGATGGCGGACCGGAAGACAAGACCAAAGCGCGCAGCCTGTATGACATGGCGTGCGGTGGTGCCTACCTGCAGGCCTGCGTCGCGGGCGGCGCGATGTATCTGGCCGGCCAGGGCGGCGGCGAAGACAAGGCGAAAGCCAAGAGCTATTTTGAAAAAGCCTGCGACGGCAAAAACGCCGATGGCTGCTTCAACCTGGGCGTGCTGTACGGCAGCGGCAACGGCGTCAGCAAAGACATCGACAAAGCCCAGCAGTACTTCCAAAAAGGCTGCGAGCTGGGCAACAAGAAGTCGTGCGAGACGCTGGATCAGCTGAAGGCCGACATCGAAAAGTCGAAAGCGCCAGCGCCCAAAGCCAAAGCCAAGAAGTAGTCCCCGACGGCCCCGCCCCGCCCTCCCTGCCGCAGATCCCCCCATCACGACCTCGTGATGCTTGTTCACGTCTTCGTGATGCTTGTTCACGACCTCGTGATGTTTGTTCACGACCTCGTGACGCCGCCATCACGACCTCGTGATGCTTGTTCACGACCTCGTGATGCCGCCTTCACGACCTCGT
>DAORGN010000245.1:1787-6620 GCA_035340095.1 Pseudomonadota bacterium
GCCTGTGGCGATCGTCCACGCTGATCCGATTCGCTTTTCGCTGAAAACGCCGGTGCCGCAGCCCGACAAACCGCAGCTTGTGGTCATCGCCGACCAGCCGATTTCGGATCTGTCGGTGGCGGTTTTGGCCAAAGAACCCGATCCGGCGCTCGGCAGCGCGTCGGGGGAAAGCGGCGAGTTTAAGTACCAAGCCAAAAAGCTCTCGGCGGGGCAAAAAATGTCGTTTGGGCTCGGTTCGGGCAAGCCGGGCGCGACGCACTGGGAAGGCATGATCAGCGCCAAAGTCGGCGGTGCGCCGTGGAAGCAGCCGGTGACGTTCGACACGGTGCTGACGCGGACGATCCAGATTGGCTATGACAAAAACTACGTCTCGCCGCACCTGAATGTGGAAAAGCGCTTCGTCGAGCTGACGCTATCGAGTCCCGCCGGGCACGCCGAGATCGAGGTCTTTTCCGACGAAGGCATCAAAATGGGCGAAGGCAAAGCGAGCTTCGCTGGGGAACCCGCCGGCACTTGGCTGCGCATCCCGTGGGACGGCACGTCGGCGGCACCCAATGAAAGCGTCGTGCTGCGGCTGTCGGTCAAGCTGTTCGACAAAGACGGTGCCAGCGGCCACATCAACCTGTACCCGTGGTTTGTTTCGGTCCCGCACGAAGACGTAAATTTTGAAACCAACTCATGGGAAGTGCGCGACAGCGAAAAGCTCAAGCTCGACGAAAGCTACAAGCGAATCAGCGCCGTGCTCGATCGGGTCGAAAAAACGCTGCTCAAATGGGCCGAACAAGGCGTGGTGCTGGGCTCGCTGCCGCAGCCACAGCTGTTCGTGACCGGACACACCGATACCGTTGGTGGCGACAACGACAACGTGGTCTTGTCGCGCAACCGAGCCAAGGCGATCGCCACGTATTTCCGTCAGAAAGGCTTCCGCATGCCGATTTATTTCGTCGGCTATGGGGAACGCACGCCGCGGGTTCACACCGGCGACAACGTCGACGAAATCCGCAACCGCCGCGCCGACTACCAAATGATGCTGCAGCCGCCCCCGACTCTCACCGGCACGGGCTGGACCAAGCTGTAAGCGGACGCGATTCAGACCTGGGGGGGACAGTCCCCCACTTGTAGCGCTTGCACATTGAAACGACTTGGTAGATGTTCCGCAAAAGCTGACGCGCTGAAACTACAGCGCAGGCTTTTTACCCCCCAAAAGGAGTCTTGGTCATGAAGAAGCTGATCCTCGGAACGCTGTGTGCATTCGCTCTCAACGCTGCTGGCCTGAGCCTCGCTTCGGCGGAAGACAAGCCGGCGGATGCCAAGGCTGAAAAGGCCGAAAAGCCCGCCAAGAAGGGCGGCAAAAAGAAGGCCGAAGCCAAGAAGGACGAAGCCCCCAAGGCTGAAACCAAGTAGTCCAAAGCCGGGGCAGCTTGTTCTGCCCTAGCCTTTTTCTGCGCCCTCGGAATCCGCGTACATCGCGGCGATTTCGGGGGCGTAGTTTTTTGTGATGGCTTTGCGGCGCAGCTTTTGGGTCGGCGTGACTTCTTCGCGCTCGATCGAAAAGTCGCGCGGCAAAATCGTAAAGTGCTTGAGCTGCTCGTAACGGGCCAGCGACTGGTTGACCCGTTCGATGCTTTCGGCCATCAGCGCGTGAACTTTTTCGTGTCGCCCAAGTTCCGCCATGTCCGTCGGAAGCTGATGCTCTTTGGCAAACTTGCCGGCCCGCTCTGGATCAAGCGTCAGAAGACAGGTTGCGTACTTCTGACCTTCACAGATGACCACGGCCTGCGACACGAGCGGCATCGCACGAAGCAGGGATTCAATCGGCTGCGGCGCGATGTATTTGCCGCCCGACGTGCGCAGCAGATCCTTTTTGCGATCGGTGATGCGCAGAAAGCCGGCTTCGTCGATTTCGCCGACATCGCCGGTATACAGCCAGCCATCTTGAAACGTCTGTTCCGTCGCAGTCGGATCTTTGTAGTAGCCAAGGGCGACGTTCGGACCGCGAAACAGAATCTCACCGTCTGGGGCCAGCTTGAGCGCGGTGCCCGGCAGCGGTCGTCCCGTCGTCCCCAGTCGTGTCTGTCCTGGCTGCGCCGTGTTGAGCGTCAGCGGCCCCGAACACTCGGACAAGCCATAGACTTCATGGATCGGGATGCTCAGCGACAGGAAAAATTCCAGCACATCTTTGCGAATCGCCGCCGCGCCCGACACCGCAAAGCGCAGTCGATCGAGTCCAAGCTGCGAGCGAATTTTGGTGAAAAACAGCTTGCGGGCGACGATTTCTTCCAGCGCGAGCAGACCAAACGGCGATCCCGATTCGATGCGGTAGTGACCGACCCGGCTGCCGACATCACGGGCCCAAGCAATCACGCGACGCTGAATCGGTTTTTGCGCGGCGAGCTTGGTTTCGAGCGCGGCTTGGAGTTTTTCCCACACCCGCGGCACACCAAACAGCACCGTCGGACGTGCCGCCAAAAGCGTATCGCGCAGATTGTCGATTCCGCCGGCAAAGTAGACTTTGACCCCGGCGGTGATGCCGATGTAGACGGTCAGCATCTGCTCGGCAATGTGCGAAAGCGGCAGATACGACACCATCACATCTTGGGTGTCGACTTGATACGCCGACAGACCAGCCCGCGCCGTCCACGCCAGGTTGTGGTGGGTCAGCATCACGCCTTTGGGCCCGCCCGTCGTCCCCGACGTGTAGATAAGCGTTGCAATCCGATCCGGCGACAGCCGGGCAAAGCGCTCGTCGACTTCCGGTTCGTGGCCTTTGCCGCTATCCAGAAACGCTTGCCAGCTGGTGACCAAATCAATGCGGGTGTGGAGCGGACGACTGGCATCGGCTTCCGTCAGCATCACGATCTTGCGTAGCTTGGGCAGGCTCGGCAGATGCGGCAAAAGCGACTCGACTTGGCGCGGACCTTCGACGACCAGCAGCGTCGCTTCACTGTGCGCCAGGATGTATGCGACTTGATCCGGCGTCGAGTTCATATAGATCCCCGACGCCATCCCGCCCGCTGCTTGCGCGCCCAGTGCGCAAAGCACCCACTCGGCCCGGTTTTCACAGAAGATGCCGACGGAGCCGCCTTCGGGCATCCCCGCAGCGACGCAAGCGCAGGCGACGCGGTGCACCTGGTCGCGATACTCGGCAAACGTGATGTGCCCCCACTCTCCATCGCTTTTGCGCTGATAGAGAACGGGCTCGCTCGGACGGGCGCGGGCGTGCTGCCACAGCCGATCCAAGACGAGGTCGCGACTCTCCGCTGTCTGCATGGCGCCATGCTAGCCACTTCCCAGTCGGCAGCACAACTTCCGAATGCGAGTCCGGACGAAAAACCACCCGGCGCCAATCGGTCGAACAATTGACCCACTGCCTGCTTGTTTCTCGCCGACGGATCGGCCTATTCTCTTTGCCAAATCTGGGGCGGACCTGTCCCGGGCAGCCAAAAACATGAAAATCGGCATCATCAAAGAGATCAAACCGGGAGAGCGCCGCGTCGCCGCCACTCCCGAGACTGTCGGCAAGCTCAAGAAGTTGGGCTTTGACGTCGTGGTCGAGTCCGGCGCGGGCGAAGGCGCGTCGTTTCGCGACCAAGATTATGAGCAGGCCGGTGCCCACATTGAAAAGGACACCGCGCAGATGTGGGGACAGTGCGACATCGTCCTCAAAGTGCAGCCGCCGGACATGCACCCGCAGCTCGGTCGTCACGAAGCGGAGCTTCTGCGCGAAAAAGCGACGCTGGTGAGCTTCCTGTGGCCAGCCAAAAACCGCGAGCTGATTGAAAAGCTGGCGACGCGCAAAGCGACGGTGCTGGCGATGGATCTGATCCCGCGCATCACCCGAGCGCAGAAAATGGATGCGCTTAGCTCGATGGCCAACATCGCCGGCTATCGCGCGGTCATCGAAGCCGCCAGCTTCTTTGGTCGCTTCTTTACCGGACAAGTCACCGCCGCTGGCAAAGTTCCGCCCGCGAAAGTGATGGTCATCGGTGCCGGTGTTGCCGGCCTGGCCGCCATCGGTGCAGCGCGCGGTCTTGGCGCCATCGTGCGCGCGTTTGACACCCGCCCGGTCGTCCGCGAACAAGTCCAGAGCATGGGCGCCGAGTTCCTGGAGGTCGAGCTGGCCGAAGATGGCACCGGCGAAGGCGGCTACGCCAAAGTGATGAGCCCGGAATTTATCGCCGCCGAAATGGCTCTGTTTGAAAAGCAGGCGCGCGAAGTCGACATCATCATCACGACGGCGCTGATTCCCGGCAAAGCGGCACCGCAGCTTATCCTGCGCAGCCACGTCGAGCAGATGCGACCGGGCAGCGTCATCGTCGACATGGCAGCCGAATCGGGCGGCAACTGCGAAGTGACGCGCCCTGGCGAAGTCATCAACCACCGCGGCGTGACCGTGATTGGATATGTCGATTTGCCAAGCCGACTCGCACCGACGGCAAGCAGCCTGTACGGCAACAACTTGGTCCACCTTTTGACCGACATGGGTGGGGCCGCCAAGTGGCAGGTCAATCAGCAAGACGAAGTGGTCCGCGGCGCGCTGGTGGTCTGCGATGGCGAAATCCTGGGACCGCCGCCAAAGCCGAACGCCCCGCCACCGGATCAGCAGAAAAAACCGGCTGCGGCTGTCGCAAAGCCCGTCGCCAAAGAAGCCAAGGGTGGACACGACGACACATCGATAAGCCCCAAAGCACAAGTCACGGCGCTTTTGGCGATGGCGGCAGCGTTTTTGGTCATCGGACTGTTTGCGCCGCCGGCCTTTTTGGCCCACTTCACGGTGTTCGTGCTGGCCTGTTTCGTCGGCTGGCAGGTGGTCTGGAACGTCACTCCGGCACT
>DAORGN010000246.1:0-6591 GCA_035340095.1 Pseudomonadota bacterium
CGGTTGTTCACCAGGTTCGGATCATCCACGCCCGGCGAGCCGACCTGGCCGACGTGCGCCGGCGTGCCGCCCGTCGTCCCGGCCGGCAGCATGACCTTCACCGTGATCGGCGGCGCCGTGCCCTGCGGCAGATCCGGGCGGGTGCAGGTGAAGGTGTCGCCCTGCTGCGTGCAGGTCCAGCCCGGACCCGGCGTCACCGAGTCAATCACACCACCCGGCGGCACTTTGAAGGTCACATGCAGCGGACCGGGATCGCCGGAGTTGCCGACGTTCTTCACATCAATCGAATACGTCACCGGGTCGCCCGGCTGCGGGAACGGCGGATTCTTGCTCACGATGACGCGCAGATCCGCCTGGGTGTTCGGCAGGTTCACCACCGTCGGTGCCGCCGGCTGCTCACCGTTGCCCGAGGGGAAGGTCGCTGGCGGCAGCGCAGGGTTGCCCGCGGTGGTCGCCGTCGTCGTGCTCTGCGTCGGGATCTTCGACAGCGTCGTGTTCGGATCGGTCTTCAGCTTGTACTGCACCACCACGGGCGAGTCGCTCGGCGACAGACGGCCACCGGAGTTTGCAGTCGCGCCCTTGCCAATGCGAATCACCAGCACCGGCTTGCCGGTCATCGGATCATTGATAACTTCCGCTTGATCGTCGCCTGGCGTGTCGCTCTTGGGGCCGTTTTGACCGGCTTCGGGACCGCTCACAAACACAATCGAGCCTGGCACATACGTCATGCCATCGGGCAGCGGGTGACGGATCACCACGTCGGTGCCATCGTCATCGCCGACATTCTTGCTGGTCGATGTAAACGTTACGGTGTCGCCCGGACGAACAGAGCTTGGGTCAGCCATCAGCGTCGTTTCGATGACCGGCTTGCGGCTGCGAATCGAAGTGAACAGGCCACCGACGAAGTACACATCATCGATCGAGTTGGCCTGGATCGTGGCCTGGGTATCGTTTGCCTTCAGCAGCGACGAAACATCAATCTGGTCGAGGTCGACGCCCGACATGCTGCCCGCCGTTCCGGTAAGCTGCGGCAAGTCACCCGTCACCGACACCGCCGCGCCGAGCGTGCTGCGGGTGCTGTTGAAGATGTTGTCGGCGGGGTTTATTCCGTCCGTGACCGGCTTGTTGTTAAACAGGAAGGAGTCTTTTTTGTCGCTGTCTCCTTCGTAGGCAATCACGCCGAGCTTGCCCTGCGGAACGCCGCCTTCGGGGACGCGGAATCCAATCACACCGAGGTTGACGCTGCGGCCAATGTCAACGCTGTCGAGTCCGTCATAGATCGTGATGTTGCGGACCGGCTCTTTGTCGTTGCGATAGACAACCAACATGGTCCAGGCGTTAAACTGCACGTCTTCGTCGCGGTTTACGACGTTGCGGCGAACGACGTTGCCGATGCGGTAGGCGCCGGTGCCGTAGCGCTGCACAATCGGCGTCACATCGTAGCTGCCCTGATAGACGTGACCGCCGCCACCACCGACTGCGGTGACGACATCGGTGGCAGGGTTTGGCAGAAGCATCATCGAAAAGCCGCCCGGTCCCACTTTTTCAAAGCTGACCGTGCTGTTCGCGAGCGCGATGTCTTCGCCCAGGTTTCCGCTCCAGTACAGGCGTGCGTACAGCACCTGCGAGCCCTGCGGTAGCGAGAGCATCGACGTGCTGCGCGCATCGCCAATCATCGTCTGCCCGTCCGCTTTCGCGGTTGAGTCATCGGCCCGCCACAGCACGTCCGCCGCGCTGTCATCAATGGTGATGGGGTCGCCGCAGTTTCCCACCGTTCCAACCACCGGCTTGGGAATCGACATGCCCAGGCTGTCGACGGCTCGGCACTCTTGGCCAAGTGTGTTGCCGATGAGAACGATGTCGCCTTTGACGTCGGTCTGGAACCGCAGCTTCGGGGCTGCGTGGACGTTCGGCAGCATAGAGCCGACGGCCCAAAGCACTGATGCCACGATCAGTTGCAGCAGGCGCGGGCGATGTGGGGTGGGTCGTACTCGCATCGGATGGACTCCTCCTTTGGGGATCAGACTGTCCATCATATGCAAGTCACACTACATATGCCAAGCAATCCGCGCCCAAAGCCAGGCCAAGTGTTGAAAAAGGCTCGTGAGTTGTCACCCGCAAAAAGATTGCCGCTCGGTTGCGCATTTTGTATATGGATGCAAAGTGCGTATTTGGACCACACGCTGCTGGGTTCTGCTCGCGCTGCTCTCGCTCGTTTTGGAGCTAGGGCAGGCGCCGCGGTCACTTGGTGCGTGGTGGGGGGAATCGGCGCTGATGCCGCGCAATCCCAGTCGGAATGCATCGCGATCACTGCTGCTGGCGAAGGCAGAATCCGCGAGCGCGGACGAAAAGGATGACGCTGCCGATCCTGCGTTGGATGCCACGCGCGGTGATGACAGCGGCGCAGGCTCGGGCGGCGGCAAGGAACCGGACAAGGACGGACATTCCGACCGTGATTCCGATGCCACTGCGGACGATGACACCGGTTCCGAATCAGACAGCGATGCAGATGAAGGCGGTGATTCCGATCCCAAGTCTGCTGATGAAAGCGACGAAAAACCGGATGGCAGCTCGTCCGAACAGCGCGAAGAAACAGAGCGCAAAGCGGGCGAAGAAAACGACGAAGAAAACAGCGGTCAAAAAGACGATCCGCTGAGTCTTCTGCGTGCCGCAGCAGTTGCTTTTTCCTGTGATCTGACGGGCCAAGAGCTGCGCTTCGGCAACACGACGCGCCTTTGTGATCTCACGACCTCCGACGCCCTCTTGCGGCCTCCTCGCTCGGTGTAGTCCGACCGAAGATCCGCAGTGAAGGATGGGGAAGCGCGGGCTTTCCCTATGTCGTGCCCTTTTGCAAAGGGCCTGCGCGCGTGCGCTTGGTTTTGCGCATGCGTGTTCGCGAGGGAGTGAACATGAAACGTCTGTACGACCGTCCATATGCCGGTCGACATAAGGATTCGCCGCCTGTGCTTGCGGCCCGAATCGGTTCGATGTGGTCGGCGTGGCTGGCAGACTGGAAAGATGCCATCTACGAGCCCAAGTTTCCCAATGTGGCTGCGGCAGTCACTGTGGCTGCGGTTGCCATGCCGCTCAATTTGGCGCTCGCCGTTGCAAGTGGTCTGCCACCCGCGGCGGGTCTGTTTGCCGGCGCGATTGGCGGCTGCATTGCCGCGGCGTTTGGCGGCTCGCCGCTGCAAGTCACGGGGCCCGCAGCGGCGCTGTCCGTCATGGTGCTTGGGCTGTCGAAACAGTTTGGTCCCGTCGGAGTTGCCGCCGCCTGTGTGATGATAGGAATCCTTCAGCTCTTGCTTGCGTACTCGGGCGCGGGGCGGCTTGGCAAGTACGTTCCGGAAAGTGTGCTGGCGGGTTTCACAAGCGGTGTGGGCATCAAGCTGCTCGATACCCAGCTTCCCGAGCTGCTCGGTTTTCCCGAAGTCATCAACTATCAACTTATCGATCTGGCGATGATGATGCACCGTCCGCAGTGGCTGCATCATGTGTCGTGGGTCGCGGTGGTGTCGGGTCTGCTCGTTGCGTTTTCGATGGTCGGTCTGTCCAAATACAAGCGACTCCCAGCCGCGGCGCTTGCGGTCCTGCTGGTGACATTTGTGTCGGTGTACGTCGGCTGGAAAGTGGAACGGATTGGCGACATCGGAAACGTGCCATCGCGTTTCCCTGCGCTGTCGATTCCGCTGGTGGAAGACGAACAGTGGCTTGATCTGATCGTGGCGACGTTGCCGCTTGGTCTTTTGGCGGCGCTGGAATCGCTTCTGTCTGCGCAGGTGCTCGATCGAATGAAAAAGGATCTGCGCCCACACGAGCCAAGCCTAGAGCTGTTTGGGCAGGGACTTGCGAACCTGGCCGTGGGACTGTTTCAAGGCATGCCGGTGACAGGTGTGGTGGTTCGTTCCGGAGTCAACGTCCAGTCCGGTGCAACCAACCGTCTGTCGTCGCTCCTGCATGGCGTACTGCTCGCTCTGCTGGTGCTTTCGCTGGCTCCTTTGATTCGCAACATTCCGCTTGCCGCACTGGCGGGACTTCTGTGTGTGGTTGGCTTCCGGTTGATTGAGTGGCGCACGCTGCTTGCGCTCGCGAAAAAAGAAAAACTCGAGGCCGCAGCGTTTGTGATGACAGCGCTAGGAACCGTGAGCGGACACCTGATGAGCGGGCTTGTTCTTGGCGGGCTGCTTCATGTCGCCAGTCTGTTACTGCACCGCGGCAAAGCATCTACGTCGCTCCACAGTGGTGCTGCCAAGCTGCGTGGGGTGCGGGCCACGCTCGGTGCTGAGCATGCACAGGCCAGAGAAGTTCGGCACGGTGCGCCCCTGCCTTCCCATCATCGCTGGCTGCGTCACATCCGTCACAGTGCCGTGCGCGCAAAGACCGCTTACGTTCATCCGGAAGGAAGCGTGATTGGCAAAGTGGTGCTGGGGGATCACGTTCACGTTGCCGCAGATACGTCGATTCGTGCGGATGAGGGGTCGCCGTTTTTCGTCGGTGCAAACTCCAACTTACAAGACGGAGTGATTCTGCACGCGCTCAAAGAAAAGTATGTCGAAGTCGCCGGGGAATCCTGGGCGATTTACATCGGCGAAGGCGTGTCGATTGCGCACAACGCCCTGATCCATGGTCCAACGTACATCGGTGATCGCACCTTTGTCGGCTTCAAAGCGGTGGTGCACGACTCGATTGTGGGGGCCGGCTGTTACATCGGAATTGGCGCGATCGTCATTGGCGTCGAAATTCCGGAAGGTCGCTTTGTGCCGCACGGAACGATTGTCGATAGCGCCGATGCCGTCGACCGTTTGCCGCTGGCTTCCGAGCATCACCGCGAATTTAACGAAGACGTGGTCGAAGTAAACCGCGGTCTGGCCGTGGCTTATGCAGCCGCTGACGATGAGTCCGAAGCGCGGAATCCGGTGGCCGAAATACGACCCGAACCAAACGCAAACCCTTGGCAAGAACGCTGGCTGGTTCCAGCGAACGTGGAGAAATTCTGATGTTCTATTCTGGACTCCTTGTGGGCCTGCTCCTGCTGGCGATGTTCGTCGCCATACGCAGTGTGGTCTACGTCGTGGAAGGCGAAGTCGTAGTCCTGAGCCGTTTCGGTCGTGCGCTGCGGGATTCTTCCGGACAGATTCTGTGGCTGTCCGCGGGACTTCATGTCAAGCAGCCGTGGGATGACGTGCTGCGCGTGTCGATCAAAGAGCAGTGCATCGAGCTGGATTCCGATGAAGACCTCTCGGTGATGACCAATGATGGCATCGCGGTGCGCTATCAGTGCGCGATGCGGATGGCTCCGCTCGTCGACAAGCTCGAACATCACCTGTTTGGACTCGCCCGTCCGACAGACCATGTGGTGGGAACGTTTTCCTGTCTTCTGCGCAACGAGATCGCCAACTTTTCCGTGCCCGCAGGGGATGGAATCGTTGGCACAAGTGGGACTTCCAACGTCGAGCAGTTGATCGATTCCTCTGTGGGGGCCTACGCGATGATTCGGCGTGAACGGCGGACGCTCAATGAGCGCGTCACGTCATGCGGACAGCGTCTTATCGGCGATCAGTTCGGAATCCGGTTGGAAGCGATTGACGTGATCCGCTTTGACCCACCCGACGAGCTGCGTGATGCGCTAAACACCGTGATGCAAGCCAAAAACGATGTCGATGCATCGCTGTATCGCGCCGAAGGAGACTGCCAACAGAAGCTCCTTTCCGCGCGCAAAGGAGTCGCCATTGCCACCGAGCGTGCGCGCGCAATTGAGGTCGAAATGAGCGAGCTTGCCAACAAGCTGAGCGAGCTGGCAAAGTCGCACGTTTTGCCCGATTACGTGGCGCGGCGTCGGGCCGAGGTGCTGTCGGAAGCGCGGCAGGTGTATGTCCGTTCCAGTCTGAAAACCCCGGCTGCTTCCGCTGCATCCGCACAAAAGGTGAATCCATGACCAGCTACTGGCCGTTTGTTTTGGGAATCCTGCTGCCTTGCGGAATCGTCCTGCTCGCGTTCTGGGCGCTGCGCAGCTTTTCCGTATCTGTAGAAGATGGCGAAGTCGTCTTGTGCGAACGCTTCGGTCGACACGTTGCCACACTGCGCGAGCCCGGACTTCATCTGATCTGGGACAAGCTGTTTCCTTGGGTGTCTGTCCGTCGCATATCGCTGCGCCGTGACTTCCTGAAGCTGTCCGATGTGCATGTGGCGGATCGCGAAGGAACCACGGTCATTGTCGATGTCTGGATCGACTACCGCGTGACGGATCCACTCAAGGCAGAGTACGCAGTGGCCAACCTGGAAGAATCGCTGCGCAGTCTGGTGATGCACGCGGCACTGTCGCTATTGGGGCGGCGGACGTTTTACGAAATCCTCTGTGATCGCTGCGAGCTGGCCGAGCAGCTGCGCAAAGACATTCGTCCCGATACCGAGCGCTGGGGAGTCGGCATCGAGCTTGTGTTTCTGCAAAAAGTGAGTCTGCTTCCGGAAGTCGCCACGCAGATTTTGTCGACGATCGCTGCACGGCTGGGCCGGGCGCGGGCGGAACTTATCGAAGAAGGCCCACTGGTGGTCGCGACGCTGGAAGCCAAGACAAGCGTGGATGTTGCGGCG
>DAORGN010000247.1:0-6574 GCA_035340095.1 Pseudomonadota bacterium
CCTGGTTGATTAGCACGAGATGAACGCGATCGGTCTTCACGTAATCATCTTGAAAAGCCAGAAAGTCACGCTGCGAACGACTAAACCGATCCAGCGCTGTCGAGATGATGAACTCAGCTTTTCCCTTATCCACCTCGGCCATCATCTTCTGATACTCAGGCCGCCCGGTCGTGTTCTTCGCAGAGTCGTGATCAACATAGAAGCCAGCCATCGTATAGCCATATACCTGAGCATACCCAGCGATCTGTGCTTGCTGTGCCTCAAGTGATAGGCCGAACTGTGCTTGCATGTCGGTAGACACTCGAACGTATCCAAACGCCCGCTTCTGCTTTTCCATGACGCCCCCGTCTGCGCTCCTCTGTGTTTGAGTCCTACTTTTAGACTGTCTGTAGTTTGCCATAGTCCTGTCTCCGTCTGTGTAACGGCTTTCCGCTGATGCGGAGACAATTGCTATCAATCATCAGAACTTCTCTGTGAATGATTCCTTTGCTGTGGGCGGCGGCGAGGGCGGCACCGATCTGGCGACCGATGCGGAGCGCGTCGAAGCCCATCGGTCCCGCGGTCCGCTTGATCCGTGACGAGAGCGATTCGCCCTCGAGGTATTCCATGACGATGTACGCCGTACCATCGGGCATCTCGCCGTAGTCGAAACTACCGACGACGCCGGGATGGGACACGATGTTCACCGCGCGGGCTTCGTTAAAGAAGCGGGTGACGACGTTTTTGTCCTTGGAGTACTGGGGTTTAAGCACCTTGATCGCGACGCGGCGACCGATCGTCTCGTGCACCGCTTCGAAGACGCTGCCCATGCCTCCGTCGCCGATCTTTCGGACGACTTTGTAGTGTCCAACGAGTTGACCGATCATGGTGCTTTGCTCGGGAAGAACATTCCCACTACCCCCACTTTTGGCATCGTACCACGCGGAGCGGCTTTTTTGCGGAGTGTCCCGATCGGTACGGCGCAGGCTCGACAAATGCGGGCAGGTACGCGCGGTTGGCGTGGGCGCGTGGAGTGTTGTCGCGCAGCCGACCCGCTTCCGCATTGCAAAGGAGTACGGTTTGTCGTATCCGCAGTGCGTGACGCAGATGAAGGACTTTGAGAAAGACGCGCTGGACGAGGCGTGTGTGCTCGCCCAAAACCGTGCTTTCTACGCGGCCCTGCGCGACCGCAACGTCGAGCTGATGGGGCAGGTGTGGTCACAGTCCGCGCAGGTTTCGTGCATTCATCCAGGCTGGCAGCCGCTGCATGGACGTGAGACGGTGATGGCCAGCTGGGAGACGATCCTCCAGCACTCGAACTTGCCGGCGATCTATCCGCAGGCGGCGAGCGTCCATTTGTGGGGCGATACTGCGCTTGTGATCTGCGAAGAGTCGTTTCGTGAGGGCCGGCTCGTCGCGACCAACATTTTTGTGCGCGAGGCTGATGACTGGCGGCTCCTCCATCATCAGGCCGGGCCGCTCAATCCTTCGGCGGACATCGACGATGTCGATTCGCTGTTCGATGATGGCGATCCCGATGCGCTGCTCGGGCTTCATGACGACGACCCTGCGGCGGATGCCGGCGAACATGCGGCGCTGTCCGCGGACTCGCTGGATGACGTTGACAACCCATCCTCGGCGCAGTCGTCTGCCGACGAGCTCTTGGCGCTATATGCCCCACGGCGGCGCACCCAGCGTTTTGTAAACTGATGGGCCGATCGGGCCTATGGTGTCAGTCCGCCGGCGAGCCTTCGAGGTCAAAGTCGATGTGGACGGGCTTCCGATCGAGCAGAAAGTAGCTCGAAAACGACGCACTCGCACCCGGCGCGAGCCGTTTCGTCGTGACATACGCCGAGGCGTAGCCAATCGGACGACCCTTTGTGTCCCGCGCGAGCGCGATCACTTTGACAAAATGCTGCGGCTTGTCGTCGATGTTTTTGACTGTGCCCTTGATCAAAATCAGCGGTGACTGCTGCGTCAGGGTGTGCTGGACAAGCTGCAATTTGCCAAGCCTGCGGTCGGTGAATGGTCGTCGAACCTCGACGGTGGCTGTGGCGTTCGCAAAACGCGGCGCGGCTTTAGCCAGCACCCGGAATGGCGTCACTTCATTTGGACCCAGTACAAAGCGATCGGTGAAGCCATACGCAGATCCGACTTTTTCTGTGCGGCCTTCGTTCCACATCGTGACGTCGATGCGTGGGTGATCAATAGGCCCTTCGCCCGTGTTTTTCAGCACGCCATAAAACCAAACGTCGCCCTCGTCGCGGGATGCGACCAGCTCGAGCACGGTCGCTCCGAGCTTGACCTGCACTTCTTCCGGGCGCAGCGGATAGGACGGTGAAAAATTGGGCGTTGAAAAGCCGGGCACCGCGGGATTTATCGACTGAAGATCGAGATTTTGCTTTTGCAGCATCGCGCGGATTTTTTGCCGACGGGCATCTGCCGACAAATCCGGACGAACCATCCGCGGCGGTCGAGGTGGGCCGTAGCTGCTCTCGGCAGCCTCGGTGCTGCGTCGCCACACCGCCATCGAATCGGGAAGCCGCCGCGGCAAAAGGTCGGGATAGCGCTGTCGCAGCGCCGACACAGGCTGCTTGGTTTGGCCGCGCGGCGAGTCCAGCGAATCGACATAAAACCAGGCGCCGATGCAGATCAGGACGAACAGTCCACCAGCCGCCGCAAGCCGCTGCCTGGCTTGTGTTGACAGCTTTGGCTGGTCCGGCTGCGGCGCGCTGCTCATCCCAGCGTTTAGACTACCCTGCCAGGCCGGCCAACGACAAAAGCAGGGTTTCTAGACGGCTTACTTAGACGGCTTGGCGGCGGGCTTGGCTGCGGTTTTGGGCGTCTGCGCCGGCTCTTTGGATACGCGCTCGATCGTGACTTTGGTGATTTTTACGTCGGACAGCGGACGATCCATCGGATTTCGCGGCACGCGGGCGATTTTCTTTACCAGATCGACCTCGGGGCACTGACCAAAGATTTGATAGTGACCGCCGGCAGCGCCGCCATCATCGAGCGGGGGTTGCTCTTGTTCGGTGATGAAAAACTGCGATCCGCCGGTGTTGCGGCCTCGGTTGGCCATGGCCAGGATGCCGCCGCGAGAGAACGAGTGCGGGGCGTTTTTTTCATCGGCGATGGTGTAACCGGGTTCGCCGGTGCCGTTGCCCTTGATGTCGCCGCCCTGAATCATGAACGTCGGGATGACGCGGTGGAAAATCAGGCCGTCGTAAAACGGACGCCTTACCCAGTCGCCGGTGCCGGGATCGACAAACGGACGCAGGCCGCGTGCCAGACCGACGAAGTTTGCGACGGTGCCGGGCGCATCTTGCTCGAACAGCTCGCAGTGAAATGCGCCCATCGTGGTTTCGATTTTCGCGGTCAGCGTGCCTTTGCCAAGTCCCTTGGTCGCTTCTTCGATGGTGAACTTGCCGCCGGTGGGGTCAGGCGGAGCGGCGAGTGCCAGACCAGAAAAACCAGCAAGTGAGAGCGACAAGGTGAGCGCAAGGTGTGACGTCTTCATGGCAAGTTCTCCTCTTTCGGAATGTGGGTTAGACGCTTGGAGTTCGCGCCGTCGTCAACCGGCAAAGGGGGCGTAAATGCGCGCCGCCGGGACGTGACGGTACGAAAAGCAGCGGAGTCGCAGTCGAGCCAGTCGGGACAAAAGCTCGGCTTTCGGCTCGGCGTTTTGCTTGGCGAGTCGGATTTGTGCGAGCACCGAATCGGCGGCTTCGCGTGGATGAAACTGAAGCGCTCGGCCAAAGCACAAAGCGGGACGGCGATCGGGATCGGGAATCAGCCGCGCTTCGAAGAGATCGCCGGCGCTGACACCTGGCAGTCGTCGCCGTTCATCGACGGAAAACCGCCCACCTCCGACCAGGTCGTCGAGCAAAAGACCGCCCGGCTGCTGGCGCACCACCTGAAACAAGCTTCGATAGGACGCGCGCAGCGCCAAAAGGTGTGGCATGTGCACGTCTTCGCTGGGCAGCTCGCAGATGCGGCGCTCGACGCTGGTCAGGCCTTCTTCATCGCGCAGCTCGAACAAAAACCACTCGACGAAAGCATCTGATCGTTCGGCGTATAGTTCGTGATCCGGCTCGACGGTGCCGGTCTTTTGCGAATATGTCCGACGGGCCGCGAGCAGTTTTTCGGCATCGCTTGCCATCGCAGAAACCAGCTCGTCGAAAACCGACCACAACATGCGATTACTGCGGACGGCAGAGCCCGGCGCCCGAGCAAGTACCAAAGACGTTTCGGCAGGCTTGGCCCGACGGACAAGTTGATGTGGCCGCCGATAGATCGCAGAGCTTTCGGCACTTGCGGCTTGCTTGGCCGTCGTTTACGTAAGGCAGATCGCACTGCATTCCGGTGTCACACTCGTCGGCAAACAGGCAGGTCGAGCCTTCCGGTTTGAGCGATACGCTGGGGGTCGGCAGGCAGAGATTGCCGGCATAGGAATCGCCCGTCGGGTAACTGCTTAGAAAACGACAGGTCAGCGTCGATCCACTCGTGTCCTGCGGACAGCTTGCACCGAGCTTGCACGTCGGATAGCAGATGCCCGAGCGGTCGTCTTCGTAAGCCTGGCGCACGCAGCCACCATCGAGGTTGTCGGGGCTGGTCAGGACGGTCTTGCAGGCTTTGTTTTCGCCGGGGTTACACGTCATGCTGGCGAAGCGCGGCAGGCAGGCGCTCACCGTGTCGAGAAACATGCACAAGTAGTCGGGTTTGCGGCAGGTTGCGGCGTCGCTACAACCGGCGACGCAATAGGCGCTCACCGACGGGGGGAAGCTAAGGCAGTAGTTGCCGCTGCCGCAGTCCGCATCGCCGCCGCACACCGCCGAGCAATAGCCGCTGGGAGTGGCTGCGCCTTTCGGATCGTTGAGCAGGTTGGTCTTAAAACAGACGCGCTGGCCGCTGCCTTGCTGACAGTCGCTGTCTTTGCTGCATGGGCTGCCGATGTCACCGGGCTTGATCGTGCGACCGCTGCCGCCACCTTTCATGTCGACGGGGATGTTGACGGACCCATCGCAGGTCTGGCGCATATCGGAAACGCCGCTCGACATGTCGCTGCTGAAATCTGGCAGCGTCGGTCCTGGATCGTTGCAACCCCCAAGGCTGACAAGCCCAATGAGTCCGCAAAGACCGAAAAACAGCGTCGCCGCACGCCAGCTCATGTTTCGAGACGGGGGGCGAAGCGAGGATGAACGCAGCATCAGCGAAGACTCCAAGGTTGGGAAGCGGGATTAGCAGCGATTCGGCGGCGGGTCAAGAAAGCAAGCGGTTCGGCCCGACGGTAAGAAAAAAATCGCGAGGGAAACTTTGCCGGCAGCCAGCTTGGGGCGTTATTGTGCGCGCGGCTGCCCAATGTGCAGCGATTTCTCGTCGCTGCTAGCAGGCTGGAGTATGACGTATGGAAAACGCAGTGTCCGCCAAAACCCAAAGACGAGCCATCGACGAGGCGACGCATCTTACGCCGGCTGGCATACCTCTTCCCGTTGAGCCGCCCGGTTTTCTGGGCCATCCGCGGGCTTTTTGGACGCTGGCTTTCGTCGAGCTGTGGGAACGCTTTGGCTTTTTCCTGATGATGTCGCTGCTGGTGCTTTACATGAACGAGCGCTGGCACCTGTCCGAAGCCGAGGCGATGCGATGGTTTAGCTACTACATCACCGCGGTGTATTTTTCGCCGCTGCTCGGTGGCTACATCGCCGAGCGGGGCTTAAGTCGTCCACACTGGGTGGCGATTGGCGCGTCGCTTTTGTCGATCGGCTATTTCGGTTTTGCGCTCGCTCCGCGCGAAACGATGGTGGTGTGGTTTGGCCTGCTGGTGATCGGAAACGGCCTGTTTAAGCCCAACATCGCGACGCTGGTTGGCAGCCTGTACGCACCGGGAGATACGCGAAGAGACGGTGCCTTTTCGTACTTCTATTTCGCGGTCAACGTCGGTGGAGCGATCTCGCCGGTCGTCGGTGGTTATCTGCGAATGCACTTTGGCTGGCGCGTTGCGTTTTCGGCAGCGGGGGCCGGGCTGATTCTGGCGGTGCTGACGCTTTTGTCGTTTTCGCGTCGCTACAAACAGCAGATGCAGCAGGGAGCGACGGCAGCGGCAGAGGTGGAACATGCAACGTCGGTCCGAAGTCGCGTCGGTGCGCTGTTTCTGATAAGCGCCTGCGCCCTGCCATTTTGGACCGCGATCATGCAGTCAGGTACGTCGCTGGCGCTGTGGGCGCGTGACAACACCGATCGCACGCTGTCGCTGTTTGGCCGTCCGACCGAGTTTGCCCCCGAGCAGTTTTCGAGCCTGGGAAGCTGGTTCATTTTGCTTCTGACGGTGCCGCTGACGGCGGTGCTCGATCGGGTCAATCGCGGGCGCGGCGTTCACAGCGCGGTCAAAATCGTCGTCGGTTTGTTGATGGCAGCGACGGCATTTGGTCTGATGAGCATGGTTTCGGCGAGCAGCCACGGGCGGACGTCGATGCTGTGGCTCGTCAGTTATTACTTTGTCTTTACCATCGGCGAGCTCTTGCTGTCCCCCGTCGGGCTTTCGATTGTCAGCAAGCTGGCGCCGCCGCGCTGGGTCGGCGTGATGATTGGTGTGTGG
>DAORGN010000248.1:0-6447 GCA_035340095.1 Pseudomonadota bacterium
CGCTGCAGTGGTCGGGGAGCTTCACCGTGGTTGGCAGAAAACAGAAGCTCGCAGCGATCCCAACCGTCCCGACCCAGCCGTCGCAGGTCGCCTGCATCCACACTGACCACCAACGCGGGATCGTCGCCTCGGCTCGCTGGACGCGGAAGCACCTGCGGAACCAGCCGCGCTCCCTCCATCGCCAAATCGGCCAGCTCTTTTTCGACCTTTGTCGCCAGTGCTTGGGCCGCTTTTTGCCTCGCATCACTGAGTTTTTTGGCGGTTTGGCAGGCCGCTTTTTGCGCGATCTCGACCGCTTGGTTGGCATCCAGTCGCCGCGCTTCGTGGGAAGTCAGGCGCAACAGCTCGCGCTGCATGTCGTCGCGTTTTTGTAAAAGCGAGGGCAGATCCGGACCGTGTTTTCGCAAAAGCCGCGACAAAAGATGCAGCCGGTCCTCGACGGTCGCCAGCCTTTCGGGATCAGCGGCCAGCCCATCGACATAGCGCCGCAGATCGTGGGCCGCATCACCAAGCAAAAGCTGCGCTTCGGCGATCCGCTGGGTCAGTTCCTGTAGTTCGGCATCGAGCCCAGCCACTTCGCGCAGCTCGCGCAGCACCGCCGAAAGACCGTCAAGCACGCTGTCTTCCCCGCTATACAGTCGAGATTCACTGCGACGGCCAGCCTGTGCCAGTTTTTCGACCGAGCGAAGCCGCCGCTGCTCGTTGCGGAGCGATTCGTCTTCACCGGGCTGCGGATCGGCCTGATCCAGTTCCTGAAGCTGAAAGCGCAGAAACTCCTCGCGTTCGCTCCGGCTTTTTTCATCAAGGGATGCGGCTTGTAGTTCCTCACTTGCGGCGTGCAGCGCCAAAAAAGCCTGCTCCATGTCGGTCTGTAGTTGCACGGGGACACCGAAGCGATCGAGCAGTCCCAAGTGGCTACCGACGTCGAGCAAGCTCTGGTGTTCGTGCTGCCCGCTGACATCGATCAGACCCCCGCAGACTTCCGCCAGAGCGGTTGCCGTCGAGAGCTGACCTTGAATGTGAATCCGGTTGCGTCCGCCACGCCCTATCACCCGACGGACCACCAGTCCATCTTCGGCGATTCCTTTGGGATCAATGCCCAAGCGATGCAGTCGATCGATCAGCGCTTGGGTTGCGGGACTTTCGGGAGCCGGGGAAAACAGTGCTTCGATTCGCGCTTCATCGGCACCGCTGCGGATCACATCGGCGGTGGCTCGTCCGCCACGGAGCAGCGCGACCGCATCGAGGATGAGCGACTTGCCTGCGCCGGTCTCGCCGCTGAGCACCGTTAGCCCTGGCCCGAGGGTGAGTTCGACTTCTTCGATGATCGCAAAGTTGCTGATTCGCAAGTACGACAGCATGGGGCGGCATCTTAGCAACCGGGCCTGACGTTCCCGGTGGACTGTGTTTTGTGTCGTCGGCTGGCACAGGGCTGCACGCTGCTTATCCCTGCGAAAAATCGAAATTGGCTACGATAAGAGGCGATCTGTCAGCTTGAAGGGATGTCATCCATGCACACGCTCGTTGCAGAACGATTTGCCACCTATGTTCGGAAACAGTGGGCACCCGCCGGGTTTCTGGTAAGCGAAGTCAGCGAGGCTCCATACAAAGAGCTGGTTGCGGTCAAAGACGGCTGGTCGTTTGGGCTATCGGTGGCGCGCGAGTCAAATCCCGACTGCAAGGCGCGGATTGGCATCTTTTTCCGTCCGGCACCGCGCGGCAGCATCAGCGATCTGGCGGCTCTGCGGACGCACTACCAGACCAAGCTGGCGCAGCAGCGTCGCGGGTCACGAATCAAAAACTGCGGGCTGCCGATTGGGCAGGTGTTTCTGTTTTTTGAAACCACAGGCCAGCTCGGCGAATCTGCCGTCGCTGAATGGGTCTCGATGGTCGATGAGCTGTCGGATCGCGCGTTCGATCCTGATGGGCTTGATGAACTCCTCGGCGTTGCGCAAGAGTGAATCAACATGCGGACAAGCAGAACCTTCGCCAAACGCCTTGCTTCGATCCTGACGGTCTTTGGGATGAGCGCCACAGGCTGCATTGAAACGCCGCCTTCGATTACTGCCGTCGACAGTGGCGTCGACGTGATGATCGACATGAGCGTGCCGTTTGTGACCGCACAGGTCCGTTTCGGCAACTTTGTTGCGGGGGCCGCGCCGGTCGATCTCTGTCTCAAAGCGCCGTCGGATAGCACATGGACCGGACCTGTCATTCGCAACATGGCGATGCGGCCAGGTGGCGTGTCCTATCTAAACGTCAGCCAGTACGTGACGCTAAATGCTGGGACGTATACCGTTCGCGCGGTTCCCGGCAGTCGTTCCGACTGTTCGGTTGCATACGGTGGGCTGCCCGATTTGGCGCTGCCGCAGATTGCCGCCGGACGGACGTACACGCTGATTCCGTTTGGCGATCAGACCCGCATTGGCACAATCAAGATCAACCTCTTTGAGGACGACCTCGGCTCGCAGGGCGGGCAAGTTCGACTGCGGTTTATCAATGTGTCGCCAGATGTGCCGACGGCGGACTTTGGCTTCGGGATTGGGGCGGGCTATAAACCGCTGCTGACCGATGCGCTGCGGGGCGACTTGGGGCGCTCGGCGGGAATGACCTATGCGACGATTGTCCCGCAGACAAACGGTTCGGCATCGGTGCGACCGTCGGGAATGACGACCGATTTACTCACGACGGGCGCGGTCGTAAATTTTGCCGCTGGGGCTGTGTTTACAACGCTGATTGGTGGTTTGCCGAGCAAGGCGTCGACGGACCCTCTGGCCCTGAAACTGATCGCGTGCGAAGACAGCAAAGCGCCGGTGAGTGGTCTGTCCATCTGTACCCAGCTCAACTAGCCAGCGCACCAAAATCCCCCCCAAGTCGCAATTACTGCCCGCTTGCAGAGGCCAGCGTCGTTGGTCCGCTCAGTGCCAGCAGCGGACGCAGTCGATTCCAGGTCTTTTTGCCCAGGCCCTTGATGCGCTGAAGGTCTTCGATCCGCTTGAATGGATGGGTTTTGCGGAAGTTTACGATCGCCTGGGCGCGGCTCGGCCCAATCCCCGGCAGTCGTTCAAGCTGTTCGGGCGTGGCCTCGTTGATGTTGACGACGCCGGTGCTCTTGTTGGCGGTTTCGACCTGCGGGCGCGCGGCATTTTCGGCGCGCACCGAGGGCATACCCGACAGCGTAAGCGTCGCCAAAGCCAATGGCAGAAGCAGTTTGCGGAACTTCATCGTGATGATCTCCTGTGTGTTTGGGGTTAATGGCGCCGCGCGGCTTTCCGAAACCCTGAAAAGCCGCGCGGCTAGGTCCTATGCAGAATCCCGTTTGAGCGGCCTTTCGAGAGGGAGTGGCTCGCTTTCGCTTTCCCGAGATCCACCAATGAACGGATCGCGAACCTGAAGCTGGCCCGAGAGCGGCATGGCATCGAGACGAATCGTCAGCGAACCATCGCGGTTTGGAAAAGCGGTGCCGATACGAAGCCACAGTCGGCGCCCTTTCCCTCGCTCAGCGATGCAGTAGACGGCCTTCCATGCTGAGCGCTCAGCAGTGGATGGTCCGGCTTCAGACAGACTCTTCCCTCGTTGTGCCATTCCGTCGGTTCCAGCGGTTGCGTAGGCGGGGTTGTTCATCGGTTTGTCTCCAGATTGCGTTGGCAAGCTTCCCAATCGAGCAGCCGCAGCGACCCATGAGCACGCCCTGTGCCAGCGCCGCAAAATCGCAACGTTTCGTCGCTGAGACAGCCTACGCAGAGCGTTTTTGCGCGCCCAGTTGTTCGGACCTTGTCCGGCCAGCCGGACACAAAATCGAATCGAGCAGCGAACGGACCCCAAAGTCGACCTGCGAGCTGACCGCAAGCGGGCCGTTGGAAGCGGGCCCTTGAATTGGGCGGTGCGGCGCCCGTTTGGACGGTATAGTGAGCAGGTGCCGCCCGTCTTTTTGCAGTCGTGGGGTCCGCTTTTGGTGGTCATCCATGCGCTCAGCGCCGTCGTGCTGTGCGGTGCCAGCGTTCACCAAGCGGTGCTGGCGACGCTGCTGCTGCTGAGGCGGGCCGTGCGAGGGCGGCTTCTTCGCGTCTATTCGGTGACGACGCTATTGTCCTATCTGGCGACGGTGACAGGCGGGGCGCTTTTGTATCCGCGCTATCGCGTCGTCATTCGGGCGCTGTTTCTCGATCAGAACGCGCCGTGGGCCGCGAACCTGTTCGACTTCAAAGAAAATCTCGCGACGCTCGGCTTGCCACTCGCCGTGGGCGCGCTGCTGCTTGCGATGCCGCTTTCACAGCGAAGCGCGCGGACTTTACCGACACCCGGCGATGTTGTGACGGACGCGGACCCAGCGGCGGATTCCGATGCAGCGGCGGATTCGCAGCGGCTGGCCTATCTGACGTTCTTGGTGATGGCGCTCGGCACGGCGCTCGTGGCGGTGATCAACTTGATCGCGGGGCTTGTCTGTACCGCGGTGCGAGGCGCCTGATGTTGCCTGACGCTCGGCGTGCTGCGCTTTTTGCCTGCTGGTTTTCGGCGGTGACATCCGCTGTTTTTTTTGTCACCGGGGTGGTCGCGCTGCCAGTCCCGTTGTATGTGCCGCTTGTGCATCGCTGGGTGATGTCGGCGTCCGCCGCGGAACAGCTTGGTCCGCTGGGCAGTCTGACGATGGATTATTTTGGGCGGTCGCTGCTGGCTGTCGGCTGTGGCGCGGTGACGACCCTTTTGGGGATGATTTGTCTGCGTCTGCGACACCGCACATCATCGCTGGTCGATGGAAAATCGTCGCCGGGGACATTGCGCAAGCCTAGTTCGATACAGCTTCAACTGGCGCTGGCTTATGCAGTGACAGCGTTTTTGCTGTGTGCGGCGCTGTTTGCCTACAAGCTGTACGGTCGCGAGCCGTCTTCGCCCGTTTTGCCTGACCCCAGTCCGATTTCTGCGGACCGTTTGCCGTAGCCAAAAAAGACCGACAGGACGTGCGTGTTTTTTGTCAATCTGACTCGGCAACCGCCCAAAGCCCGGCGCGACCAGTTGGCAAAAGGCCCGTCGGAAGCTGGCCCCGTCGTCGGGTTTTTCTGCCTCGGAAAGAAGCAATTGCGGTAACTTGAGTAATTAGGCTATATTGACCGTGGTGGTTACCGGGCTTTCACGAGAGGCAGAGCGGGGGATCTGTCGCCAGAGTTCAGGTCGCCGTTTCTCCCTTTCCTGCGCTGCACGGTGGTTTGCGGCGGGCGTTGCCATGCTGAGCTTGGCTTCGGCTGAAGCGTCGCCCCGCAAAGCCGGCCTGCCATCGAAGCTGTCGCTGTTTTCGCGGGTCTTGTCCTACGTCGAAAGCCAGTACGTCGAAGATGTCGATCAAGACGAGCTGGTGTACGGCGCGATCAAAGGCATGCTCGACTCGCTGGACCCGCACAGCACGTTTTTGCGCCCCGAGCAGTATCGCGAGCTGAAAAACGACACGAGCGGGCAGTTTGCGGGAATTGGAATCGAGGTCGATCAGCGCGACGGCCTGCTCACGGTGGTGTCGGTGATAGACGGAACGCCGGCGGCGCGGGCGGGACTTTTGGCCGGTGATCAGATCCTGCGCATCGACGACCAGCCGACTCGCGGGATGATGGACTATATCCAAAAGATGCGGGGCAAGCGCGGCATCCAGGTGACGCTGACGGTGCTGCGCAGCGGCTGGAAAGATCCGCGCAATTTCGCGATGCTGCGCGACATCATCAAGATTCGCAGCGTCGAAGGATTCTTGCTTGAACCGGGCTACGGCGTGCTCAAGGTCAAGCAGTTTACGGACAACATCGACCGCGAAGTCGATGCGCAGCTCCAGGCGATGGAAAAAGAGTCGGGTGGCAAGCTAAGCGGGCTGGTCCTCGATTTGCGCAACAATCCGGGGGGGCTGCTCGATCAAGCGGTGCGACTGGCGGACATCTTTATCGAAAGCGGCCTGATCGTGCGGACCGAAGGCCGTAGCGGGCGGATTCTCGACGAAGAACGCGCCAGACCTGAAGGGACGCGGCTCGGTTTTCCGATCATCTGTTTGGTGAACGGCGGATCGGCGTCGGCAGCGGAAATTGTCGCTGGCGCGCTGCAAGATCACGGTCGCGCCCTGGTGATGGGCACCCAGACCTTTGGCAAAGGTTCGGTGCAGACCATCGTTGAACTGGAAGACGGCAGCGCGCTCAAGCTGACGATTGCGCGCTACTACACGCCATCGGGGCGATCGATCCAAGAAAAGGGGATTACCCCTGACGTGGTGGTCGATCAGGTCCGGCTGGCTGATGGCAAGCTGGTCGTGCGCGACGAGCCGTCGCAAAAAGAGCGCGACTTGCAAGGTCATCTCAAAAATCGACAGAAGCAGACGGTTGAGTCGGGCCCTCCGCCTGGCTATTCCGTCATCGCGCAGCACGCGCCACAAGGTGAGGACTTTCAGCTTCGAACCGCTTACGATTATTTGAAAGCGTG
>DAORGN010000249.1:0-6299 GCA_035340095.1 Pseudomonadota bacterium
TGACGCAGAACAAGCGCGCGGTGCTGTCGTCGGACGCCAGCATGGACGTGCGCTTTGTGCACAGCCAGTCGATCATCTTGCAGGGCATTCGCTCGACGATGTCGGTGCCGCTGATGCACGGCAGCGAGCTGCTCGGGGTCATGCACCTCGACTCGCAGATTGCAGCCAACGCATTTACCGAGCGTGACCTTCAGCTTTTCAACTCGATCGCAAACCAGGCGGCCATCGCTATTCAAAATGCCCGTCTGACCAAAAAGATCGAGGAAGAAGCCAAGACACGCGCGCAGTTCCAACGGCTTCTGTCCCCGAAGCTCGTCGAGCAGCTCGTGTCCGGCAAGCTCCACCTCGAAAAAGGCGGCGAGCTGCGTGAAGTCACGATGCTGTTTTCGGATATCCGCGGCTTTACCGCGATGACCGAACGGCACAAAGCGACCGAGATCGTCGCCATGCTCAACGAATACTTCGAGGTGATGGTCGAGATCCTGTTTAAGTACAACGGCACGCTCGACAAATACGTCGGCGACGAGATCATCGGCCTGTTTGGCGCACCAGTCCCCGTCGAAGAAGCAACGTGGTGCGCGGTCCAGTGTGCGATCGAGATGCAGACGGCGCTTCAGCACTTCAACTCGAAGCGCAAGCCGCTCGGGCTCGAAGCGATCGACATTGGCATCGGCATCAACATCGGATCGGTCGTCTGCGGCATGATCGGCTCGTCGCACACGATGCAGTACACCGTCATCGGCGACGCTGTGAACACCGCATCGCGACTGTGTTCCGTCGCTGGCAAGGGCGAAATCATCGTCAGCGAACAGGCCCTGCAAGCCGTGAGCGATCGCGTCGAATATGTTGCGCTGCCACCGACGAAGGTAAAGGGCAAGCTGCAAGCGCTCCGGATCTTCAACGTCCTCGGACGCAAGGGCGACGCGACGGGCTTTTTCACCCGCGACATGACCACGCCCGGCTGATCCGCGACTGCCAGCGCAGCCGCGGGTTTTTGTCAGCCTGGCGGCGTCGTCAAATCCTGCACCGTCAAGTCCACCTGCGCAGACATGTCCATCGCCATGTCTTTCGCCCCACCATCGAGATAGACCGCCGGTTGGCACATTCCGTAGTAGCCCCCCGCCGTCTCATTTGAGCAGACCAGCCCCGAGCTACAGTCCGCAGAAACGGCACAGGACTCACCGACACCTCGTCGCGCTTGCTCACAGACCCCGGAAGCCCCGGCCCCCAAACCCGGTGGCTTCACACAAAGAAGTCCGCTCTGGCAGTCACTCGCGCCTTGGCACGGCGTCCCCACCCGCCCCTGGCAAGCCAGCAGGCCCGTGGCGACAAGCCCGACGAGATATCGCGCAGCGAAACGCATGAGCTAGAAGCGGAGCATGATCTTGGCTTGGAAGGCCTGCGCCGTCGTACCGTCGACGGGGAACGTGTTGTTCCAGACTTCCTGCTTCTGCGACAGGGCCCCCAAGTCGAACAGCACACCGTATTCGAGCGCCGCGTAGAAGCCCTCGTCTTTGTTGTGATACATGAGCCGCGCGTTGATTTCGGCGCCCATGTTGATCGCGTGACCAGGGAACACCGCCGGTTTGTTGGCCAGCGAGTAGATAAACTCCGCCTGTCCACCAAAGCTGTCGATCAGCCAGTACGTCACCGACGGCTTCATATACGTCGCATTGTAGACCGTCCCGAGAATGCGCCGGAACAGGATCATGTCGACGTGATAGTCCGGGTCAAACGTAAACCGCGAGCTACGCAGGTTGATAAGTCCGTCGGTGTTCAAAAGTCCCGACGGCTTCTCGCGCGCCCGCCGGAAGTTTAGCTCGCCGCGCGGATCGCCGTTTTGCGGCCCGCTGCCACTGCCGACTTCCAGACCGACGATCAGGCTGTCGCGCAGAAACTTGTAGTTGCCGCGGACAAGACCACCCAGCTGCTGGATCTGAAGCGTCGACTTGCGCAACACGTTGTCCGTGCCGTATCCGCCATCGCCGTAAACGCCCAGCTCACCAACGCTGCCAAAGATCGCGGCGCCTTCCGCTTCCAGATACAGCTTTTTGTACTGGAGCCGGCCCCACAGGTCTGCGGTCAGCGACCACGCGGTGCGCCGACCGAGCGACTTTTGCAGTTCTTGCGCGGAATACAGCGCCGAAGAATCAGGCCCTGTTTGAGTAAGCGGCGTGGTCTGCGGACGCGGGTTGTAGGTCAAATCCCATTCTTGCCAGCGTCCGATCACCAGCGCGCCGTAGTTAAACACCGCTTTGCCACGGTTGAGCGCGTCAGCAATCGAGGCATCATCGTCTTTGCGCCCAAGAGCCAGACCGACCTGCATCACATCATCGACGTTGTCGATGTTGTAATTCCAGCCGGTAAGCTGCTGGTTATTGACGATCTGCGACGTCGCACCGACGGCAGCCCAGTCATACATAAACGACGCAAAGTGATTCCACAGCCGCGCCGTGATCATCACGCGATCGACCGTCGTACCAAAGTCGCAGTCCGGGCAGTTGCCGTCGTGGTAGAGCATTCCAGTGCCCCACATAAACGGCATCCGACCAAACGCTAGCTCGGCGAGCGGTATCTTGACTTCGCCCCACGCACGCTTGGCGCGGATCGACGACTGAAGCGCATTTACCACCGATTCTTGCGGTACTTGACTGCGATTCAGGAGCGTCGGGTAGCCATCTGCTGCACCACCGCGCCCGTTGATGTAGAAGCCTTCCGGCGTGCTCCCGAGCACGAGGTTGTCGAAGACATCGATCTGCGACTTGACCCGGATCTGTTCCGACAGATTCAGCGTGGGGTCAAAGCGCAACCGCATGTCCGACGTCAGCACACCGCGCTGGATGCAGCCAGAACCCGGATTGCGGTTGATGCAGCTCGACGCTGGTCGCTCACCCGTCGACGTCGGAATTTCCGAATACGGGATCGAAAATGGATTCGCCCGCGTCGCCGTGTCGTTGTAGTGACCGAGGTTGAAGTTGTGCCAGTAGTAGCCGCGGCCTCGCAGATAGCCGTTGAGCTGAAGGAACTGGAGTTCCTTGCCCTTTTTTTCCGGCCACGGTGGAAGCTGTTCAGTCGCGGTATCAGTGGTTCCCGTCGAGGGAGCAGCTTCGGCTGGACCTTCTGGCTTGTCAGGAGGAGGACCGCCCTGTGGACCGCCCATTCCCCCCGCGCCATTGCCCCCCATGGGCCGCATCCCGCCACCGGGACCAAACTGGGCATGTGCCGATTGAGTAACGCCAAGTAGGACGAAGAGCACGGCAGTGCCCAGCGTCAAGGCTCGTCGCGAGCTTGTGGGAAGCTCTGACGAGCCACAGAGGCGACGAAAATCCGGGTCGGCGAGCCGAGCCGGGTCAGGCCGTCGCATGAAGACCTCCGTGTTCTTTCGATGGAAGCGGTGAGAGCGCAAGATTGCGTGGCGGACTATAGAGCCGCGCATCTGGGAGGTCAACCTCCCAATCCGAACTTCGATACGCCGGCACGACGACACGCTTTCTCGCGAGCCGGTTTCAATCAAAACGGCGACGCTACGGCCTCGTGGTGGCCGCAAATGAATCGATCACTGGCCGCGCGTCCGTCGGTATCAGCAGATTCACAAAAAAACGCTTGGCTCCGCTCGGTCGCTTGCCGTAAAGACGCGAGGTAACGTCAGCATTTACCCACGTAGACGAGCGCCGCACGGCATACGCGCTGCAGATTTTCGACGGTGTTCGTCCTTCGAGGCATGACCCCCATGTGGACCCATCGCTTTGCCATCTTTACTGCCTGTGCCACGTTCACTTTGCTGCTCATCGGCGGCATCGTACACGGCACCGGTTCGTCGCTCGCCTGCCCCGACTGGCCGCTTTGTTTTGGTCAGTTTTTTCCGGAAATGAAAGGCAACGTGTTCTTCGAGCACGGCCACCGGCTGTTCGCAAGTCTGGTCGGGATTTTGACTGTGGCCCTGTGTGGATTCGGCTACAAGGCGACGCTGCCTGGCAAGCGACGGCTGTTCCAGCTGACGCTGCTTGCGCTGGGCCTGGTGATTTTCCAAGGCGTGCTGGGTGGTTTGACGGTGATTTACAAATTGCCGACGCTGATCTCTCTAGCTCACCTTTGCACGTCGATGCTGTTCTTTGCGCTGGTGCTGACGATTGCGTGCCTCTCGCGACCGCAGCCCGCACGCGATGAAGTTTCTCGTCGCGCGTACCGATTCCTCGCAGCGACAGCGATCCTCTGTTACCTCCAGATCACGCTCGGCGGCCTGGTTCGACACACGGGAGCCGGTCTCGCCTGCCTCGAAATCCCGTTCTGCAAAAGTGGCCTGCTGCCGCTCGGGGAACATCCGACGATCGTGATCCAGGCGCTGCATCGGCTGACTGCCTTTTTGCTCACGCTGGCGATCGTTGGTTCGTCGCTGATGTTGCCAGCGCTGAAAGGCGTTGCTCGTCAGATCAAGCTGGCACTGCCGATGCTGGTGGTGGTTCAGATCGGCCTTGGTCTAGAAAGCGTGCGAAGCTATCTTGGGCTGTATCAAGTGACCACGCACCTCGGTGTCGGCGCGCTCTTGTGGGCGCTTTTGGTGGTTGAGCTGTGGCTTCTGCGACCGATGGCCGAAGGCCAAGAAGTGTCGACGGAAATCCCGACCGCCCTCGTCAGCCAGCAGGGAGGCGTCGCTTGAGTCAGGTCCGCGACATCATCGCGCTCATCAAGCCACGGATTACCCTGATGGTGGTGGCGACGGGTGCAGTGGGTCTGTACTTGGCGCCAAGCGCGCCAGCGCCGCAGACCAAGCTAGGGCTGCTCGTTGGGATGACGCTTCTCGTCGGGGGAGCCAACGCGCTCAACATGTACTTGGAACGAGACATCGACGGACGAGCCGAGCGAACCAAGGACCGACCGCTACCGGCTGGGCGACTCTCTCCCAAGCTGGCGCTCGGACTGTCCCTCACACTCGGGATGCTCGCGCTTTTGTGGCTTGGACTGCTCGTCAACACGCTGACGGCGGTGCTGGGGCTTCTCGCCTTTGTGTCGTACACCGCGTTTTATACCCCGATGAAACAGTATTCTCCGGGGGCGCTCGTCGTCGGAGCAGTGCCAGGTGCCATGCCACCACTTATGGGCTGGACGGCGGCGACGAGCCAGCTCGACCTCGCAGGACTGACGCTGTTTGCGATCATGTTCCTGTGGCAGCTGCCGCACTTTATCGCGATCGCCATTTTTCGGAACGATGACTACCGTCGAGCCGGATTCAAGACGCTGGTGAGTGAACTAGGTACGACGACGGCAAAGTTTCAAGTCGTGCTCTATCTGCTTTTGCTCTGCCCGGTCTCGCTGCTGCTCGTTCCCATGGGCATCGGCGGGAAGCTGTATTTGTGGACAGCACTCGTCGCAGGACTCGGATTCTTGGTGGTCGGCATGCAGGGGCTGCGGGCATCCGCTGGCGTCATCTGGGCCAAACAGCTATTCAAAGCGTCCTTGCTGTATCTGATGGTGGTTTTCGGCGCGATGCTCGCCGGACAGGCCATGCAGGGCGGCGATGCGGCCACGCTCTATGCCGTCGGACACCCAGCAGATTAGGAAATCGCGATGAAGCTCCGAACCCTCTACGAAAAAATCCTGACCAATCCCAAGCTGGTGACGATGTTTTCGTCGTTCACACCAGCCGCCGCCGAGGATCGCAGCCCGCTGGTTCGCACGACGCTGGCGGTTGGAACGATCACGGTTTTCGGTTTGGCGCTCGCGACGGCCACGTCTGCCCTGGCGTTGATGCTGGTCGCCGTCGGAGTCGTCTACTACTTGATGACGCAGATTCTCGGTGTCCGCATTGAACTTGATCCCCAGGCAATCCTGCGACAAGCCATGCAGACGCAGCGACCGCCGTCGGCGCCGAATTAGTCCATACACCTCACACCGGGCGGAAACGATGATTCCTTACGAACGGCACATCTTGGTCTGCACCAATCGCCGCGATCCGCAAAATCCCAAAGGAAGCTGCGCGCACAGCGGCGGCGACGGCATTTGCGACGTGTTCAAGAAAGAACTGCACCAGCGCGGACTCAAGGGACGAATGCGCGCCAACTCATCCGGTTGTCTCGATCAGTGCAGCCAGGGCCCTGTGGTGGTCGTGTATCCCGACGCCGTTTGGTACAAAGTCCCGACTGAAGTGGACGCCCTAGAGATCATCGATCAGCACATCGTCGGCGGGGTCCCCGTCGAGCGACTACGCATTCGTTCGCGCTAGGGGCCGTCCCTAATTCCCGCAGACTGCCGACGGTAGCGGGCTCGGCAGCAGAACTTGTGCGTCGCGGCAAAGCATGATC
>DAORGN010000250.1:0-6283 GCA_035340095.1 Pseudomonadota bacterium
ACGAACAAGGCGGAATCGGCGCCGAAGCCGACTGGCGCGAACCGCCGGTGTAGTCCAAATCGACAAAGTGGGGGGGACAAGATCGCACAGCTCGGCATTTAGAAAAAAGCCATGCCCCCAAAAGCCACATCTTGTCGGAGCCTGTTTGGGCGCTTGCGGGGCCCCTCCCCTTCTGATGCGTCGCTGTCGCCGTCGGATGCGCTGCGCGAGTCCATTCTGCGCAACTTGGAGCGCATCCTCAACAGCCGGGCGGGGATGTCGCTGGCATGTGAAACGTATGGAATTCCCGACCTAACCCAGATTGTCAGCGGCGTACCAGAACGAGCGCGTGACATCGAGCGCGCCATCGAAAAGTGCATTCGCGAGTTTGAACCACGACTCACCACTGTGGAGGTCGAACATTTCCCCGATTCAAAGGGACCGATGACAGCTTGTTTTAAAATCAGAGCATCCGTTTCCCAAGGCAAAAGCGCGGAAGAACTGTGGTTTGAAACGGTAGTGGTTTCGTCGGGGCGAGTGAAACTCATATAAGGCATTCATGTCACAAGCATCCACATTTAAACGCTATTATGAAGACGAATTGGCATTTTTGCGCGAACTGGGTGGCGAGTTTTCCCATTCTTATCCCGATATCGCACGCGAGCTGGGACTGCAAGGTCACGATCCCGATGTCGAGCGACTTTTGCAAGGAGTGGCGTTTCTGACCGGACGGATTCGCCAGAGCCTCGCGGCACAGTTTCCCGATCTGCTGTATCCGCTGCTTTCGCATGTCTGGCCGCAAGCGCTACGCCCGACGCCATGCACCGCGATGATCGAATTTTTGCCGCGTCCGAATATGTTCCGCGAACCGTTCCATCTGGCGCGCGGCGCGGAGCTGCGAGCCGAGCCCATCGACGGCACAAGCTGCACCTTCCGAACGGCGTATGACACGACGATCTTGCCGCTCCAGATCGACGACGTTCGGCTGTCGGCCCCCACGGTAAATCGCCAGCGTTTGACGGTCTGCATGAAAGCACTTCCGGGGGCACAGCTCGGTCGTCTGGTCGACGAAACGCTGCGGCTGCACTTTCATGGTTCGTCCGTCAAAGGAATGGGCCGTGAAGCGTTTGGACTGTATGCGAGCATCGGTCACGGACTGCGTTTCCTCAAGCTGGTGGCGCAGCGGGCCGACGGAAGCGTCCTGGGTGAACGGACACTTTTGCACGATGCGCTCCAAGCGGTGGGTTTTTCAAGTCGCGAGACCCTGCTTCCGTATCCGGTGTACAGCCCCAGCAGCTATCGGCTGCTGACGGAATTTTTCTTGCAGCCGGCCAAGCACCTGTTTTTCGATGTGCGCGCGCTGCATGTGCTGGCGGATTTTCCGACGGCAGAGCGCTTGGAACTCCAGCTTGATTTCGACCCGCTCCCAGGTGAACCGCTGAGTCCGGCGCTGCTCAAGGAGTGCGTCCGGCTGAACTGTGTTCCGGCGGTCAACTTGTTTCCGCACACCGCAAGCCCGCTTTTGGTCGATGGAAAACGGACGGAATACCCGCTGCGTCCCGAAGGAACCGCGCCGCATCACCATGAAATTTTCAGCGTCGAGAAAGTCATGGGACACCTCGACCGCCAGCCGAATCCGACCGAGTATTTTCCGTTTTACTCATTCCATCGGCCCAAGTCCAAGCTCGGCGAAGTTCCGGTTCTGTACCAAGTGATTCCGCGAGCGCCCGTCGCTGAGACGCGAAGTGATCACGAAGGACTGTCGACCCATCCGGCGGTTCCTATGTATCTGGCGCTGGTGATGGCGGACGGCAGGCCGGTGGTCTTTTCCGACGATGAAAAAGCGCTGCCTACCAACGTGTCTGCCAAACAAGCGGTGGTTTCTGTGGATCTGCTGTGCACAAATCGCGATCTGCCGACGCGACTGCGCACCGGGTCCATTTGTCGACCGACAAGCGACATTCCGTCGACGCTTCAGTTTCGCAACATCGGACCGATATCGGAACCGGCGCCCGCGCTTGTGACAAGTGGCGGCGATGGGCTGTGGCGACTGTTTGCGCATCAGCTGATGGCGCAGAATCACTTCCGCGACCGCGACGCACTGCGCATGCTGTTTCAACTGTTCGATGTGCGCGCCCAGGTAAACCAGG
Source organism: Pseudomonadota bacterium (assembly GCA_035340095.1). GTDB lineage: Bacteria > Myxococcota_A > Polyangia > Palsa-1104 > JAEUJZ01 > JAEUKA01. The sequence goes on from DAORGN010000250.1 coordinate 2,130, forward strand.
CGGCGCGGCACAAACTGGAAACGCTGCTCGACGCGGTGATCGAGGTGAGCGCGCAGGCAGAATTCCGACTGGCCGGATCGCCCAAAGCCGTGACGCGCGGCACCCACGTCGAGCTGCGCCTGCATGAAGACCGCTTTGCATTTTTGGGTGAGCTGTATCTGTTGGGCGATGTGCTCGAGCAGTTCCTCGCGGAGTCGTCCCAGGTCAACACGTTTACGGCGCTGTCGCTGCATGGCAAAGACCACGACTTGACGATTCATTTCCCAGCCCGGCTCGGTCACAAGAGGCTGCTATGAGCGGAGCAGATTCCGTCGCTGGCTATCAGCTTTTTTCACTGCTGCGACTGCTTGAATCACAAGCCCCACAAGCCGCAGCGTTGGGTGAAAGTGGCCCCGCGTCCGCCGAAGCGGTCCGTCTGCGTCCGTCACTGGAACTGTCTTTCCCGACCAGCGAAGCCGTCGCGGTCGAACACCGGCAAAGTGTAGACGGAGCGCCCCGTTCCGTCGTCACCGCGAACATCTCGGGACTGTATGGAGTGGGTTCGCCGCTGCCGCGCTCGTATCCGCATCAAGTGCTACTCCAGGCCGATACCGATCCGCAGCAGCGTGACTTTCTCGACATCATTCATCATCGCGTGCTGTCGCTTTGGTATCGTTCGTTCCGACGGCAACACTACGAACAGTCGTTTGCGGAAGACGGCACCGATCTGCTCTCGCAAGCGCTGCTGGATTGGATCGGTGTCCCGCGCGGGGCAACGGAAGATCAGCTCGGAACATCGCCGCTCCGCTTGCTGCGCTATCTGGGACTGTTTGCGGCAAGCACCCGCACCGCAGCCGGTCTGGAAGTGCTTTTGCGCGAAGAACTCCATCAGCCGATTGTGGTGGAGCCCGCTTCGCTGCGCTGGGTTCGTCTGCCCAAGTCACAGTGGCCGACGCTGTCACGAAATCCGAAACAGCGGGCCGCGCTCGGACGTGATTTGGTGATCGGCTCGCGCCATCTGGACCGGCAGTGCTCGCTGACGCTTCACATGGGTCCGGTTTCCTATGAAACGCTGCTCGCATTTTGGCCCGGTGAGACGCTGCACACGCGACTGCATGCACTGGCCAGTTTCTATCTCCGCCAGCCGCTCGCGCTGACGCTCCGTGTGTCGGTTCCCAAATCAGAGCTGGCCCGCCAACGGCTCGGTCGTCAGTCGGGCGGCATGCTGGGACGCCCCGCCGCCATGGGAGAGCCGCAGACGGACCCAGTGGTGCTGGTCATTCCCGATCGCGAAAACCGCGGATGTACGGAGTCCGCTTAGAAAGGGTATTGTCATGTTTCTCGTCGAATACCGCGCACTTCTGAAGCGACTAAACCCGCTTTGTACCAAAGCACTGGAAGCCGCCGCGAGTCTGGCAATTTCCCGTTCGCACTTCGAAATCGGCGTCGAACATTTTCTGGCCAAAATTCTGGAGGAGCCATCCGGCGACGCCAGCGCCATCTTCCGCGCGCTGTCTGTTTCTGGCACGCCGCTCTTGCGCGCGATTCATCGCGGATCTGATCAGCGCAAGCGCGGCAACAGCGGTCGTCCGGTCTTTTCGCCCATTTTGGTTTCGCTGATCCAAGATGCGTGGCTTTTGTCGTCGGTGGAGGGCGGGGACAATAAGATACGTTCTGGATACCTCTTATTGACGCTTTTGCTCCAGCCGGAACGCTATGGTGCGGCAGAGTATGCAGAGCTGCTTTCTGTGATCGATCGCGATGCGCTGCGGCGTCGGTTTGCCGAGCTGACCGCCGGTTCGTCGGAGATTCCGCTGACTGCGCCGGAAGCAGAGGCCGGGGAAGCGAGGTCAACTGCAAGTCCCGCCTATGCAGCCGCTGCGGAAGACAGTGCGCTCGGCAAGTTCACGTATGATCTGACGGCCCGCGCCCGCGCCGGAAAGATTGATCCAGTCCTGGGTCGCGATCGCGAAATTCGTCAGCTGCTCGACATCCTCGGGCGGAGGCAGAAAAACAATCCGATCATCGTTGGAGAGTCGGGCGTTGGCAAGACCGCTCTCGTCGAAGGACTGGCCCTGCGCATTGCCGACAAGGATGTTCCGCCGTCGCTGCTTGATGTGGAAGTCCGCAGCCTCGACATGGGACTTTTGCAAGCCGGCGCCGGTGTCAAAGGGGAATTTGAAGCACGTCTGACCGCAGTGATTGGCGAAGTCAAGGCATCGCCGCGCCCGATCATTCTGTTTATCGACGAAGCCCACACGATGATCGGAGCGGGTGCAAGCGCCGGTGGAAGCGATGCCGCCAACCTGCTCAAGCCAGCGCTGGCGCGCGGAGAGCTTCGGACGATCGCGGCGACGACCTGGTCGGAATACAAAAAGTACTTTGAAAAAGACGCGGCCTTAAGTCGTCGCTTTCAGCCCGTCAAAGTGGAAGAGCCGTCGCGAGAAGTGGCGATTGACATGCTGCGCGGACTCGCGGTCAAACTCCAGGCGGCACATGGCGTTCACATCTGCGATGAAGCGGTGGTGACTGCCGTGGATCTGTCGCGTCGGTATATTTCGGGACGGCTTTTGCCAGACAAAGCGGTCGATCTGCTCGACACCTGCGCGGCCCGCGTCAAGCTGGGTCTGTCGACTCGTCCTGCCGAGCTGGAAGCGCTGTCACGGACGGTAGAATCCATCGATCGCGAGCGCAGCGCCCGTCGCGAAGACCTGCATTTGTCGGGACAGTCGGCGCTGTCCCATCCATCGCTTGGCGAGCTGTCTGAAGCGCTGGCGATGGCAGAGCAGAAGCGGGACGAGCTCGCAGCACGCTGGCAAGCAGAGTCCCAAGTCGCGCAAGAAATCCTGACGTTGCGGCAAAAGCTCGCGCAAAAAGACAAGCTGACCCATGACGCCCACGCAGCGGTTCACACCCTGCCGGTGACCACACAAGGACAGCAGCCTCAGCCAGGCGAGACCGTCGCTGCGGAAAACACAGAAGTGCTCGCGCAGGCGCTTGCCGAGGCACTGCCCAAGCTGCGCGCACTGCAACAAGAGATTCCGCTGGTCACCGTGGAAGTCGACCCCGAAACGGTCGCGAAAGTGGTGGCGGACTGGACCGGGATTCCGGTCGGCAAGATGGTCCGTGATGATGTCGCAGCGACGGCGTCTATCGAAGATCGATTGATGAAGCGGATTCGCGGACAAGATGCAGCGATTTGTGCGATTGCGCGACGACTCCGCAATGCCAAAGCAGGGCTGCAAGATCCGCGACAACCGCTTGGCGTGTTCCTGCTCGTCGGGCCGAGCGGTACGGGCAAGACCGAAACGGCGCTGTCGGTGGCCGACCTGCTGTTCGGTGGCGAGCGCTTCATGGTCACGATCAACATGTCGGAGTTTCAGGAAAAGCACACGGTCTCGCGGCTCATCGGATCACCGCCCGGCTATGTGGGTTACGGTGAAGGCGGCGTGCTCACCGAGGCGGTGCGGCAGCGTCCGTACTCGGTGGTGCTGCTCGATGAAGTCGAAAAGGCCGATCCCGAAGTGCTGAACTTGTTTTATCAGGTCTTCGACAAAGGCATGCTCGCCGATGGAGAAGGCCGGGTGGTCGATTTCCGCAACACGGTGATTTTCATGACGTCGAACCTCGCGTCCGATGTCACGATGCGACTCGCCGCCGAAGGCACGCTGACCCCAAGTGTCGAAGAGCTGGGCAAGGCGCTCCGTCCCGCGCTCAATCGTCACTTCAAGCCGGCGCTGCTTGCCCGGATGACCGTGGTCCCCTACTTTCCGATCTCGACCGACGTGCTGCACGACATCATCTCGCTCAAGCTGGGTCATGTCGCAGCGCGCATGCTCGACAGCCATGGATCGACGCTGCGGTTTGCCGAACAAGTGGTGGCGGCGATTGCATCGCGTTGTCAGGAAGCCGAAACCGGCGCCCGCAACGCCGATCACATCATCCGCGAACATCTTTTGCCGCTGCTATCCAGCTACGTTCTCCAGCACGTTGTGGAAGGGGATCTACCCAGCGCCATCGCGGTGATTCTCGACGCCGCCGGCCACTTCACCGTCGCCGAGGAAAGCGAATCTGCCGTGGCACAAGCGGGATGACCGGGGACAAAAGGGGGCGTTAGTTGATCGCACGAAACGCATACAGATAGACGTCACACTTGCTGCTCGCCGTACACTCGC
>DAORGN010000251.1:0-6244 GCA_035340095.1 Pseudomonadota bacterium
CCAGAAACAACCCGAACGTCGATATCGTCGTAAAGATCGTCAGCCGCCGAATCAGTTCGATGAAAAAACCGACGAGCAGGGTCAGCAGCACCGTCAGGTATTTGGCCGCGCGCAAAGGTCCGCGCAGGTTCCACAGCGTTTCCGACAGGTGATCGCGCAGCAGGTATTCGACCAGCGCCGATCCAGCAAACACCGACGCAGTAAGCACAACGAGCCCAAACGTCGCCCAGCGCAAGTGATCGAGCGCCCCCGCAGGCCGATCCGCCCGCAGGTAGCGCGCCGCAACCAGCAGCTCGAACTGAAGCTTCACTTGCTCTCGCTCTCGCTCGGTGCCACAAGCTCGGGACGAAGCTGCGGGAAGGGAATCACGTCGCGAATCGAAGCACTGTTGGTGAGCAGCATGACCAGGCGGTCGATGCCGATGCCCTCACCCGCCGTCGGAGGCATCCCGTATTCGAGCGCGCGACAGAAGTCTTCGTCGTAGTCCATCGCTTCCTGATCACCGTGCGCTTTGCTTGCGACTTGATCGGTGAAGCGGCTGCGCTGGTCGTCGGGATCGTTTAGCTCGGAAAAGGCGTTGGCGAACTCTTTGCCGATGCAGAAAAATTCGAAGCGGTCGACAAAGCGCGGATCGCGGTCGTTTTTGCGCGAAAGCGGCGACACTTCCGTCGGAAATTGACAGACAAAGGTCGGCTGCACGAGCGACTTTTCGACAAACTCTTCAAACAGCGCGACGAGCGCATGTCCGTAGCCTGTGGGCGCTTTTTCACCGAGCACCGACTTCGCATAGCCCGGCAGCGCAGCGTATTCCGCATCGCTACAAGGCCCATCAGCAATCGGCGCATCGGGGCGCGCTTCTTTGACAAGCTGTCGCATCGTCGCCCGACGGAACGGATGGCACAGGTTCACACCTTTGTGTTCTTGATAGTCGATCGTCGTCGAGCCGTTCACCGCTTGGCAGACCCGCTCGATGAGCTGTTCGGTCAAATCCATCAGGTCTTCATACGTCGCGTAGGCCTGATAGAACTCGATCGACGTGAACTCCGGGTTGTGGAAACGCGACAGACCTTCGTTGCGGAAAATGCGGCCAATTTCATAGACCCGATCGATTCCACCGACGACGAGCCGCTTCAGATCCAGCTCCGTCGCAATCCGCAGATACAGGTCCAGATCGAGCGCATTGTGATGGGTCCGGAACGGTCGCGCCGCAGCCCCACCGTTTGTCGACAAGAGCATCCGGGTATCACACTCGACGTAGCCGCGATCGTCGAAGAAGCGACGAATTTCGCGCACAATCAGCGCCCGCTTGCGAAACACGTCGGCGACTTCGGGATGGACAATCATGTCAGCGTAACGCTGCCGATATCGCCAGTCTTCGTCGCTGACTTTCGGTCCGTCTTGCAGCGCTTTGCCCGGAAGTGGCCGCACCGCTTTGCTCAAAAGACGCAGTTTTTCGACCCGCAGCGCCCGCTTTTCTTTGCGCGTCTTGAACAGCGGACCCGACGACAGCACAAAATCGCCAAGCTGAAGCTGATTCGACAGCGCAAACGATTCGGCCTCGTCGGCTTTCAAATACAGCTGAAGCATCGCGCCCCGGTCGCCTCGGATGAACAGGAACTTGGCCTTGCCCATCTCGTTGACTTGGAGCAAACGACCGGCGACGCAGTAACGCGGTGCATCGGCGGTCAGCTCGTTTTCGTGCGGCAGCTTGGCGACGTCTTCGGGTTGGCTCGCCGGCAGATCGAAAATCTGGTGCGTCGGCGAAACATCGTTGGCAAATGGATTGACACCTTGGCTGCGCAGGCTCGCGATGGCGCGGCGGCGCTCCTCCATCTGTCCTTCGAGGTCACTGTTCGATGAAGCGGCAGGCGAAGCAGTCTGGCTCGGCGCCGTCTTGGCAGCCGGAGAGGTAGGCTTTTGCGTCATGGGGCGCCTACTCTACCTCATCCGTGCGCAGGCGCGAATAGAGCATCACGTCGAGGTGTTGCCCGTCTTTGAACGCCTGTTTGCGCAGCCGCCCCTCGAAGCTGTATCCGCACTTTTCCAGCACGCGCGCCGACGACACATTCCAGGCAAACACGCCTGCTTCGACGCGAAACAGCGAAAGCTCATCGAATGCGTAGCGCGTCACCGCTTTGACCGCTTCGGTCATCACACCGCGGCCCCAGTACGGCTCTGCGAGCCAGTAACCAATCTCGGCGGTGTCTCGATACACCGGATCTTTGTCGAGCCGGTGCACCCCGATTCCGCCCACCGCGTGCTCGTCGATGACGATCGCAAAGACGTGCTGGGGCGCGGGCAAGCTGGCCGCGTGCGCCACCCAGCGTTCGGCATCCTTCACCGTGTAGGGGTGAGGAAAGCCGTCGCGCAGATTCAGCCAGATGTGTCTGTTGTTGGCGTGACGGGCCAGCGACTCCACGTCACCCGCAACAAACGGACGGAGTGTCAGCTTGGACAGGTGCAAAATCATGATGTAGTCAGTCTAGCGTAACCAAAGTTGTCGAAACGGAAGGGAAACTGCCCAATATGAGCGATTCTGCCTCGCCCGCGCCGTCAACGCCGCCCTCTGCTGCATCGGGGAAAAGCAAGATGGCGCAGACCGCGCTGCTTCTGTCTTTGGCGACGCTGTTTTCGCGTGTGCTGGGACTTGTCCGCGAGCAGGTCTTTGCGGCGCTGCTCGGAGCGGGTTTTTTTGGCGATGCATTTACGATCGCGTTCCGTTTGCCGAACCTGCTGCGCGATCTGTTTGCCGAAGGCGCGCTGTCGGCTGCGTTTCAACCGGCGTTTCAGGCGGCGCGCAAACAAGAGGGTCACGCTGCGGCGCAGCGGCTGGCCCAGCTTGTGGCGACGTGTTTGATCGTGGTCGTCGGGCTGATCACGCTGCTGGGAGTTTGGTTTTCCCCCGAAATGGTCGGGCACTGGGCGCAGGGTTTTGCCAGCACCCCCGGCAAAGCCGAGCTGACCGTACTGCTGACACGAATCATGATGCCGTTTCTTTTGCTGGTGTCGCTCGCGGCGCTGGCGATGGGAATGTTAAATGCCGAGCAGCGCTTTACCCCGCCGGCGCTGGCTCCCGCGCTGTTCAACTTGGCGACGGTGGCGACTGGTCTTGGACTGTGGTTTGTGGGAATTGGCCGATCCAAAACCGCAGCGGTTGCGTGGGCGGTGGCGACGCTGTGTGGCGGCGGACTTCAGCTTGGACTTCAGCTTGTTCCGCTTTGGCGCAGCGGCTACCGATTCCGGCTCGCTTGGGATTTGTCTGATCCGCGGCTCAAAGCGGTGCTGTGGGCGATGGCGCCAGCGACGATTGGCCTGATGGCGACGCAAGTGAACATTTACATCAGCTCGCGCTTTGCATCGACGGAACCGGGGGCGGCAAGCTGGCTGTATTACGCCTTTCGGCTGCTCCAGATGCCGATCGGAATGTTCGGTGTTGCCGTCGGAACTGTTGCCCTCCAGCGCGCCGCCGATGCGGTCAGTGAAGCCGACTTCCGCGTTGCAATGGACGGAGTGCGCGACACCCTGCACCGCGGTCTGCGTCTGGTGACGTTCTATTCTCTGCCCACTGCGGTTGCATTCTTTGTGCTCGCGGAACCCATCATCGCCATCATTTATCAGCGCGGCGCCTTCAGCGCAGAAGACACCGTGGCGACGGCAGAAGCGCTCAAATACTACTCGTTGGGACTGCTTTTTTATTCGGCAGTCAAAGTCGTGGTGCCGATCTTTTATTCGCTCAAGCTCGCGCGGTTTGCGGTGATGTCGACCGTGCTGACCGTGACCGGGAGCGTGCTTGTGAATCTGTTTTTGCACCCCCGCTTTGGCTTCCGGATTTTGGCGTTGTCGACGAGCATAGGCGCGGCGATAAACTTTCTGTTTCTGGTCGTGGTGTTTCGCGCCCGCTACGGACAGCTCTTTTCACAAACACTTCAGCTTGGGCTTCTGCGCATGCTGGTCGCGTCGGTGGCGATGGGCGCGGTGCTGTGGATTCTGACGCCGCTTCTGCTGGGCGATGCCGCACATGCAGCCGCATATTCCCAAGGTCCGCAGCATGTCTCGCTGTTGCGCGCGCTTCTGGGCTTTTCGGTTCTGTGCGGAATCGGGGGCGGCAGCTACGCTTTTCTGGGCTGGCTGTTCCGCCTGGAAGAAGTCGACCACGTCCTCTCCGCCGTCCGACGCCGCATCCGCTAGTCCGATCAGGAATACGCGCGGACAGACTTCCCTACAGATCAGCCGCAGACTCTGTTTTTGAAAAAGTGACGTTGCGTTGCAATCGGATGGCAGAGCGCTGTCTCTATGCCAACAGAAGTTCCGGTGATTCGGAATGGTTCCGATACAAACACCCACTCTGTTTCCGGCTTAGGAGTCGACCATGCACGGCATATCACGACGCAACGCACTTCGTACATTCGGCGGTTTGGGAGCCCTCTTCCTGTTCGGTTGCGGAGACAGCGGCACCACAGGCAACAGCGCGGACGGCAGCCAAAGCGGAGACAGCAGCGGTAGTTCTGGCAGCGACGGAAGCGTTGTTCTTTCGGGCGGCTTCGCGGTCGCGTCTGGAGCATTCCTAACCGGCAAAGACTACGGCAATCCGTTCGCCAGCGGAATTGGGACAACCTGCACAGCGTATGTCTCTTCCACCAAAGGACCGTGTCATTCCAATACCTATCTGCGCAAAGACATTTCCGACGGACTTGTCGGTCTGCCCACCCGTTTTGAACTGATGGTTGTCGATGCGTCGTGTAAGCCCGTCCCAAACGCGATCGTCGAAGTGTGGTACGCATCGCCCGCGGGAACGTACTCGAAAGCCGCGCAGACGATTGATGCGGGCACCGGGTACGGAGGCTCTCTGTCGGATCTGAATACGTCGTTTTGTACCGGCAATGATGCGACTGCGCTTGCGTCAAACTGGCTGCGCGGCTACCAAATCAGCGACGCCAGCGGCAGAGTCACCATCGACGGAATTTTCCCTGGTTGGTATTCCGGACGCACCAGCCACGTTCACTTCATCGTGACGGCCAATGGGAAGACCTATGTGACCTCGCAGCTTTTGTTTGACGAAACGCTGACGACCGCGGTCTACACCAAACATCAGTCCTACAGCGCGCGTGGCAACAAAGACACCACCAACGCGAAAGACAACGTGGTGAACATGGGACTCCCAGTCGCATCGTCCATCATGTCGTTCAGCCAGCAAAATGACGGCGCACTGGTCTGCACAAAAGCGATCACCATCGCGTAAGCCCATCCGTGGCGGCCTCTCAAATCATCTGAAAGTCAGATTTTCCCGTCAGACTCGGCACGCAGCAGAGGTTGTAGTACACTACGGTGCCATGATGGATCGGGCCACGGGACTGGCAGGTTTGGGAGTGCTGCTTTTGGCGATCTACCCGCTCTCTGCAAAAGGACTCGAACCCATTTTGCCTTCGCGGGTTTGCCAAGCGCTCGTCGATCAGAAACCGATCAGCGAGTGTTTTGCGGCCATCAAACAGGTTCCGGTAGACCCGCTCGCCGCTGGGGCTTGTCTACGGCTGAAGGTCAACTATCCGGTTTCGATGTGCATGCGCACCATCGCGGGCAAGCGCTATTCCCCCGCCGAGATTTCGGAATGTGACGACCTGGAAGATGTCTGGGAAACCATCGGGTGCTTTTACCAAAACGGACAGCGCGTGGCTCCGCGCAACTACTCGGGAACGTATGCGGATCAAATCTGTCCGAAGCTCCAGAGTTCACGACTGATTCGGCTCTGTGTTGCGGCGTTTCAGGAATCCTACATTCAGCCTTCCGCAGCGCTCGCGTGTGACCGAATCAAAGGCGCAAAGCAGACGCTGGACTGTCTGACCGCGATCATGAACCAGCGCTACAGCGAAGCCGAAGTGGCCGCTTGCGACGGGCTCGCAACGAGCACCGAAACCATCGCCTGCTTTTCGCGTGAAGTCGCAAGCCCCGACGAAGCAGTCCCGCCGCCGGTCTATTCACAGTCCGACGCGCCGCCGATGTATCCTCGTCCACAGCGTTCCGCGGAACCGGGTGGCTGCAACAGCTATGGCTGTTATGGTCCAGGGGGTGGTTGCAACAGTTACGGCTGTTTTGGATTTGGCGGTGGCTGTAACAGCTATGGCTGCTGGAAAAACGGCGGCGGCTGCAACAGCTACGGCTGCTACGGAATGGCCGGTGGCTGCAATAGCTATGGCTGCTGGAAAAACGGCGGCGGCTGCAACAGCTATGGTTGCTGGCATTCACGCTA
>DAORGN010000252.1:0-6117 GCA_035340095.1 Pseudomonadota bacterium
CATACGGATTCGGCTCGAGCTGCTTCATACCGAGCGAGATGCGGTTGTTCTTGGCATCGATGTCGAGCACGACGGCTTCGACCGTGTCGCCCACAACCACGACCTTCGACGGGTGCTTGACCCGGCGGGTCCACGACATTTCGCTGATGTGAACCAGACCCTCGATGCCTTCTTCGAGTTCGATGAAAGCGCCGTAGTCCTTGAGCGAAACGACCTTGCCCTTGACGACGGTGCCAGGGGTGTAGCGTTCCGCCGCGTGGCTCCACGGATCGTCGGTGATCTGCTTGAGACCCAGGCTGACCCGCTCCGTCTCCGCGTTGTACTTGAGCACTTTGACGCGGACGTGATCGCCGACTTGGAACAGCTCGGAGGGGTGATTGACCCGGCCCCAGCTCATGTCGGTGATGTGAAGCAGACCGTCGATTCCACCGAGGTCGATGAAGGCGCCGTACTCGGTCAGGTTCTTGACGATACCTTCGACGATCTGGCCTTCGGTGAGCTTCTCGAGCGTCTGCTCTTTCAGCTCGGCGCGCTCCTTTTCGAGGAGAACGCGGCGCGACAGCACAATGTTGCCGCGCTTTTTGTTGAACTTGATGACCTTGAACTTGAACTGCTTGCCGATGAACGAGTCCAGGTTGCGAACCGGGCGAAGATCCACTTGCGAGCCCGGAAGGAACGCTTTGACTCCGCCGCGGATGCCGACGGCGAGGCCGCCTTTGACGCGCTGCGAAATCACGCCTTCGATCAGTTCATCGCGCTCGCAGGCCGCCGAAATCTCGTCCCATACCTTGAGACGATCGGCTTTCTCCTTCGAGAGAACGCAGAGTCCATTCTCGTTTTCGCGGCTCTCCAGGTAGACGTCGATCTCGTCTCCCTCTTTGAGCATCACTTGGCCGTCTGGGCCAAGGAACTCTGCGAGTGCCACCTGGCCTTCTGACTTGTCTCCGATATCAACAATGACGTGGTCTTTGTTGATCTGGATGACTCGTCCACGGACGATCTCGCCTTCTTTTACGTCTCCGTGTTTGAGGCTCTCCTCAAACAAGGCGGCGAACGAGTCGCCATGCTGTGGCCGTGCGGGGGTTCCCTGAAGTCCGGACATGCGTTTATTGAATCTCCCTTCGTACCGCTCTCGGCTGCCGCCGACGAGGGTGCTCTACGTAAGCGCGCGTCACCGTTCGCCCAATTCCAATACGCTTATGCGCCACTCGATGAAGGCGAGGCTTTTCGACTGAGGCAGAAGAACTAGTCGCGAGGGTGATGAGGACCGGGGACAGCACTGACGTAGGAGCGAAACTTATGCTGTCACATTGTAGGCAGTCAAGAGATTTTCCATGACAAAAACACAAAAACTGCAAAGCCTCTATTTGTGCGGGTTGTGCTCGCAGGTAGCACAGGTCGTCATCGCGGGTAGCGTTCACGGTCACTGGCCAAAAACACCAGGGTTTCGTAGCATCACTCTTTACGATGGAGTCGGCTACTACCCGTAGGGATGGCGCGTCAGACCCGCCCTTTCCCAGCGAGCTTCTGCCGGAGCTCATTCGATCACTGCCGGATGGACTTTTGCTGTTTGCGGCAGGCGATGCACCACCTTTGTGGCACAACCCGCAAGTGGGTCCGCTGCTCGGGCTGTCTGCCGACGAGCTGGCTGGCACGACCTGGCGTCAGCTGGTCCAGCTTCTTCACGATAGAAGCAGCACGGTCGAGCAGCCGCAAAGTGAAACCCGGCTCCCTGCGGAGCTTCTGCCCAACGCAACGCCGATTCGCGGTCGGATCGCCCAGCACGTCGAAAGCGCTGGGCTTATGCGGCTACGGGTGCTCGATTGGAGCCTGCGCACCATCGGCAGCAACAACGATCGCTGGCTGTTTATGGTGATCGATGTGTCACCGCAGCACGCGATCGAACAAGAAGGTCGGCGCAGCGAAACCGCGCTCCAAAACGTCGTCAGTGAACAGCAAAACCTGCTGTACATGCTGCGGCAGCTGGGCACGCCGGTTTTGCCGATCCACGAAGGGATCGTTGTGCTGCCGCTGATCGGTCACATCGACAGTGCCCGTGCCGATCATGTGATGGAAGCCGTGCTGGCGGCGATCGTCCGTTACCAAGCGCAGGTGGTGTTGATTGACATCACCGGGGTGTCGCTTGTGGACACTGCCGTCGCCAATTCCCTAATTCAGACCGTGCGTGCGGCGCATCTTTTGGGCACGTTGAGCATTTTGGTAGGCATTTCTGCGGAAGTTGCGCGGTCGATGGTGCAGCTCGGGGTGCAGCTAAACCAAATGGTGACGCAACGTGACCTTCAGGCAGGCATCGGTTATGCGCTGCGCCACACCGGTTGCGCGATTGTCCGTCGCAGCCAGGAAGTCGACTGGGTAGCCACTTTTGCGGCACCGTCGCAGGAATAATCGCCTACGCTGCGGCGCCAAAAGCCGCTGCGGACACATTTGCTGTAGCGATACCAGCAATTTGCGCACCGTGGCAGGCCAAACCGTGTAGGATGAAGGTCATTCCGCCGAGCGAGAGCGCTCGGGGGTTGTGCCCTTGGTCGAGGAACCTGATGACTGCGAACCCCAACGCAGATTTCGAGCAGAGCGCGCGCAGTGCTAGCTCGATCTCAGGGGCTATCAGGGTCTCGCAGCGAGCAGCCGGCTCGGGCAGCCGCGAGCTGGAGCCACGGATTGCCGATCTGGCGCGCTCGCCCAAAATCGCCGTTCGCGATGTGATTTCAGGATCGATCTCGGCGCTCGTCACCATCAGCTACAGCCTTTCGTTTGCGGCGATGATTTTTTCGGGACCGCTCAAAGGCCATCTCGAAGACGGCGTGCGGATGTCGCTGATGAGCGCCGGCCTGACGCTGATTCTCGTCGCGCTGACCAGTCCGTTCTTTTTTGCCATCGCGGGCCCGGATTCGCGATCTGCGGCGGTGCAAGCGGCGATGGCGATGATGCTGACCGAAAAGATCGCCGACAAAGACCCGTCGCCACACATCGTCTTTGCACTGGCTTTGTCGACGGCGGTTACTGGCGTTGCACTCTACGTACTCGGCAAGCTCAAGATGGGGCGCTGGGTCCGCTACATCCCCTATCCCGTCGTCGGAGGCTTCCTGGTATCCACCGGCTGGGTTCTTGCCGTCGGTGGCATGCGCGTTATGGTGCCGCCCGACGTTCAGGTCAACTTCGATCTGCTGCCGCAGCTGCTTCAGCGCGGAGCACTCGCCCAGACGCTGTTTGGTGTGGGTTTTTCGATCACGATGTTTGTGGTGCTCGGACGGGCGCAGCAGTATTTCGCGCTGCCGGCGCTGCTGATCGCAGGCACGCTGCTTACGCACGTCATCATTGCGATCGATCCGGACCTGAACATCGCCAAGGCGCAGGAAAGCGGCTGGCTTTTGCGGGTGTCGGACAACCTCAATGTCAGCATGCCGTTTATTCCATTTGCGACGGGAGCGATGGAATGGCCGGCGGTGCGAAACTTTGTGTTTGAAGTCATCACGCTGATCTCGGTGACGGCGATCGCGGTGCTGGTGACGGCGGCGGCGATCGAAGTCGCAACCAAACGCGACGCCGACCTCGATCAAGAGCTCAAAGGCCACGGCATCGCCAACATCGTATCGGGCCTGTGCGGTGGCATCGTCGGTAGCAACGCCGTCGCCCGCAGCATGCTCAATCTTCAGGCCGGTGCAGCGACGCGACTTTCGGGTGTCATCGCCGGAACGCTTTGCCTTATCGTGCTGTTTGTCAGTCCGAAGCTGGCCAGCCTTTTGTCGCGTCCGGTGCTCGGCGCAACGCTGGTGTATCTGGGTCTGCGGCTCTTACAAGAGTGGCTGTTTAAGGCGTACTGGAAGCTGCACCGCACCGACTACATGCTGGTCGTGCTGATGCTGGTGCTGATCATTGTCACCGGCATCTTCGTCGTCGGTTTGTTTGTCGGCGCGCTCGCGAGCTGCCTGATTTTCGCCGTCAATTACAGCCGCGTTTCGGTGGTGAAAAACTCGTTCACCCTCGATGAATACGGCAGCAAAGTCCAGCGCAGCGCCGAAGAAAACCAGGTCTTGCGCGTGCGTGGTCGCCAGTATTGGGTGCTGCGACTGCGCGGCTATCTATTTTTTGGATCGATCGTTGGTTTGGTCGCCGACATCCGCCAGCGCATCCGTCGCTCGTATGCGCAAGATGCCCAGCCGCTCAAGTCGGTGGTGCTCGATTTCCGCTATGTAAACGGTATGGATTCCTCGACGGCGCTGACGCTGGTAAAGCTGCGACAGACCATCGAAGACAGGCGGATGCAGCTCATTTTTACGTCGCTCAACGCCGAAATGGAACGGGCGCTGCGCCGCGAACACTGCATCCGCGACGACGATGTGTGCGTAGTATTCGACGATCTCGACAATGCGCTTGAGTGGTGCGAGCAGCGAGCGCTCGTCAACGAACCCAGCCTGTCGCGAATCGATATGCCGTTTGTGCAAAGGCTCGCGAAAGAGTTTGGCAGCCTCGATCTGGCGGTGCGGTTTGTGGACTATGTGCAGCGAATCGAGCTAAAAAAAGGCGAATATCTGTTCCGTCAGGGCGATGCGTCTGGCGCAACTTATGTCGTCGAATCGGGCCGGGTCAGCATCGTGCTCGAACGACCCGATGGTGCGCCGCTGCTGTTGCGATCGGTCACGAGCAACACCACGCTCGGTGAAATGGGTCTTTATCGCCAGAGCATCCGATCGGCGTCAGTGGTCGCAGATGCGCCGTCGGTGGTTCACAAGCTCGAGCGATCGGCGCTGGATCGGATGGAAACCGAAGCCCCGCGCGTCGCTGCGGCCTTTCACACGTTCGTGATTCGGACGCTGGCGGATCGGCTGCATGTCGCCGACAAAGCCATCTCTGCTCTCGAGCGATAGTCGATTTTCCGACGCTCGTTCCAGACGGTCGACCTGGCGCGCGGCCTGACCCGATGCAAGTACTTTGATTGACGCGGCGTTCCGGCTGTAGCAACCTTCGCAGACCGTGACAGCGAAAGCTTGCGCCTTCTACCCGCGATTGGGAAGAAAGCTGCTCCTTGGTTTGGGAGCCTCGCTTCTCATCAGTTGTACGACCCGACAGCCACTGGCCCCAGGGTGTCGTCCGTGGACCGACTCATCGTCGAGTACCGAACCCCCTGCCCACTGCCTGTTTTTCCCCGGCAGCATCGCCGTGGACCCGCTTGGGGACGTGCTCTATGCCGCCAACACCAATGCCGATCTTAGCTTCGGTGGCGCAACCGTCGTCGCCGTCGATGTGCTAAGGCACGCCCGCGCGATCGAGTGTTTCCGTCGCTACGGCAGTGATCCAGGCACCGCTGGTGACAGCTTTTGCGGCAGTGTGTCTTGCGGCGATGCCGGCACCGTCCTCGGCTCGGCGGCAACCGTCGAAGAAACCGAAGCAAAAGAAGCGGCGACCGGCCAGCGCCCAGCCGACTTCGATCGCTGCTATTGCCAGCGCGATCTCGACGACTCAAACGTCGTAAACTGCGAGTCGCAGCGCTTTGTACTCTCCGATCAGTCGGTCAAGATTGGCTTCTTCCCTGGCGAGATGCAGCTTCTCGCGGAAGATCCGCCAAACTGGACCGCCCTGCCCGATCGAGCGGCGCTGCGTCGCAGCCTGCTGATTGCGGTCCGCGGAGACCCGTCGCTGACCGTCATTGAGTCCGCGCGCCCACTGCGCCGAGGCCGGTCGGGCAGTGACTCGCCCGATCTCCGTCTGAGCTGCGACATGGGCAGCCGGCTGTCGGATGCAGATGTTGCGGCACCGTATTCGCCACACCACGCCGGCGATAGCTATTCGCTGTCGACGTGCGGCGACAACAACCGCGTCAATCGCACGCCCGACGAAATCCCGGTAAACCCCGACGATCCATCCCTAGGCACCAAGCCGCGTCTCGAGCTGCCGACCGAACCGATGAGCGTTTTCGTCGATCGCGGCTGCGTCGAACCCGGCTATCGCCACGATCGCGGCACTTTCCTGTCGGACAAAGACCAAAATCCGAGTGGCCGACCGCCTTGCTACAAGCTCGACGGGGCGAACGTGCTTCCCGGTCACTACTACCAATATTTGGTATCGAGCCATCTGCCGACAGGCCAGGTGTCATCGTTT
>DAORGN010000253.1:0-5947 GCA_035340095.1 Pseudomonadota bacterium
AAAGCAAAGCCGGCTGGATGGCAGTGGCGGCGAGGCCGGGCTGTTCCGGCGGCTGTCGAAGTCGCGGGCCAAGCCGGTGGTGACGCTTTCTGCGATAGACGGACTGATCAAGGAAGCGGAAGCGCAAGTGGCGGTCTTAAAGACGCAGAAGGCCGAGCTGGAAGCAGATGCGAAAGCGGAAGCAGCGGCGCTGGCCGAGCGGAAACAAAAAGAAGCAGAGCTTGTGGAGCTGCGGAAGCTGGAAGCCGAGACCAAAGAAAAGGCCAAGTCGCTGCAAAACGAGCTGGGCCTACACTGACCGCCCGCCGTGCCTGGGTCGGGGTTAGTTTAGGTCGACAATCCGCCAGCTGTTGCCTTCGCGGACCAGCTCGATGAAAAAGCGCGGATCGTATTCAATCCGCGCGCGGTCGCCGCGAACTTCGATGGTGGGCTTGACCAGCGACGCCCGCAGCCGCTCGATTCGTTCACTGATCTGGGCTTCGAGCGCCCGTCGTTCGTCTTCCGAAAGCAGCCGCAAGAGCGCCAAGTAGCTGCGCTGCTCGACGGCGCTGAGCAACAGCTTTAGCGCATCTTGCGGCGTCGGGGCAAAAACGGTCTGCAAGTTCGCGTCGCCAAGCCGCCACACCCGACCCCAGGTCTCTTTTTCCGCCGTGAGCCGCAGGGTCGATCCTTGCGAGAGCCGCACAACGGCGTACTCGGACAGGTTGCGCGGCGCGGCGGCCAGCTGCTGTTCGATCTGGCGGCGCTGATCATCCAGCTCGCGGCGGTTTTCTCGCCACTGTTTCGAAAATTCTTCCGGCGAAAGCCGTCGACTCAGCGCGGGGGAAAGCAGCTGATAGGCGGCACCGGCGTCATCCCGCGCAATCGCACTGGCATAGCTGCGCAGGGTGTCTTCGGCGCGGCCACGATGGCTTGTCGCACAACCGGCCCACAGGATCACAGCACACAGGCTGCTTGCGGAGCCTGGGGATCGAAAAACGCGGGTCGCTGGGCGCGTGCGCATGCCGCATCGTACCCGCAGCGGCCTACGTTCGCACACGCGAAGCGTTGTTCACTGGGTACACGTTAACGTTTGTTCACAGAACCCGCGGGGTTTGGGCGTTTCTCGTGTGGTCCTCGGCTGACAAATCGATCTAGCAATGCGGCACGGGGCTTGTAGGATGGAACTGTAAAAGCTTCAAAAGCTCTATCGCTGGAGGAAAACCATGCTCCGCACTGCGATCTCCCGAGCTGGAAACAGTCGTTTGTCAAACATTGTGATGCCCCTTGTCCTGGGATTGCTGTCGGCACTGCCAGGATGCGACAAAGATCCGGCCCAAGCCGAGCGTCGCTACTGCGATCAGAGCGGCTGCTACGCTTGCGTCGGGGAAAACTGCTATCCGGTCCCCGGAGATGCGACCAAGCCGCCCGATGCGCCGACCACTTCGGTGTCGGCGTGTGATAGCGATGCCGCGTGCGGTGCCGGGCGGGTCTGCGACATTGGCAAGTGCGTCGCGGCCTGTACCGACAACTCGGCGTGCAAAGTTGGCAACAACTGCGTCGCTGGTCGCTGCCGTCCGACGGATGCCGCGACGTGCGGTCTGGTTGGATCGCTGTGCACGACCGATTCGGCGTGTGCCAGCGGATCGACCTGCGTAAACCGCGCCTGCGCGACATCGTGCGCCGTGTCGGGCAGCAAGTGCGCGCTTGGTCAGGTCTGTGTATCGGGCGCTTGTGTGGAAGACCCGTCGCCGACTTCGCCGCAGTGCGTCTTTGACGCCGACTGTGGCGCGAGTGGCTTCCGCTGCATCAACGCCTACTGCCTGTCGAACTGCACCGACAACAAGCAGTGCCAGGGCGGCGCGGTCTGCCAAAAAGGCGTCTGCCGCGGCAACCGCCTGCCCCAGTAAATCCCATCGCGCGAGCGCGAGCGGTTACGCCGCTTTGCGCGCGATGGCGATAAGTCCACCGTCGGCGTGGCTGTGATCGATGTCATCGGTGCGCCAGCGCAGCGCCAGCCGCATCTCGCCTTCGACCGCTCTTTTCTTCAGCCAAATCGTCAGCTTGGGTAGGCCGGCAACGGCACGCAGGAACATCCCGGCCAGATCGCCGCTCATTTTGCCAAAGTTGTTGGGCTGGGTGGTCCAGCGCTCGACCGCAAGACCGAGCGCCGAAAGCCGTGCGGTCAAATCGGACGCGACATAGCGACGGACGTGGCCGCAGGCGTCATCGAAACCGGTCCACAGCTTGGGATCGACAGGGACCGAAAAGAACAGTGCCCCACCGGGTTTTAACACCCGCGCCAGCTCCCGAATCACGGTGTCGTCGTCTGGAATGTGTTCCAGGACTTCAAATGCGCAGACGACATCGAATGATCCGTCGGCAAATGGCAAAGGGCCCGCCGAACGAACGCCATGGCCGCCGTTTTCATCGAGCTTGCGCAGCGCCGCATGGGACAGATCGACAAAATATCCACCCTCGATGGGAATGCGCGGCAGCACGCCGGCGCCCATTTCGAGCAGCCGGGCCTGCGGGTGAATTTCTTTTTGCAGCTCGGACCAAATCGGCCACTCGGTGTGGGTCGGGATCGGGAGCTTGGCCCACAGCCGATCGTAGATCTGCTCGTTTTGTTTGATCGCGTCGGACATTGTTCGTTTCCGGGGTAGATGGCGGGACTAGCGGGACGTGCGGGCATACAGCCGGGTCAGATGGTGCAGGTGATCCAGGCTTCTGTCGTCGAGCTGACCGCTTCGCAGACGGAATTGCCAGTTTCCCTGCGGCTGGCCCGGCGTGTTCATGCGCGCGACATTGCCAAGGCCTAACACGTCTTGCACCGGAATGATCACGGTGTCAGCAGGTGTCGCCATCGCCAGACGGATCAGGGCAAAGTGGGCGTAGTCGGGACTTGGCACATGGCCCAGGTAATCGTGCAGTTTGTCGCGCTCGCGCCGGGCCTGCTCATCGCTGCGCGTGCCTTCCGGTTCGCCCCGGTACCAGCCCATGAGCGTCGCGTTGTCGTGCGTCGACGTATACGCGACAAGGTTTTTGCGAAAAGCCCACGGACGACCATCGTAAAAGTCATCGTCACCAAAGCCAAACTGGAGCACGCGGATGCCGGGGAACGCGAAACGATCGCGCAGCTCCTCGACATCGGGCGTGATGACGCCCAGGTCTTCGGCGACAAAGCGGACGTTTTTCGTGTCCGGATCTTGCGTCAGCACTTCAAACAGCGCGTGTCCCGGTGCCGAAACCCAGCGACCAAACTCGGCGGTGCGGTCTTGCGCGGGGATTTCCCAGTGTGCTGCGAAGCCGCGGAAGTGGTCGATGCGCACGCGGTCAAACAGTGCGGCGGCGCGACGGATGCGCTGACGGAAAAAGGAAAATCCGTCGGCTTGCATGCGCTTCCAGTCGTACAGCGGATTGCCCCACAACTGGCCGGTTTTGGAAAAGTAGTCGGGCGGCACGCCGGCCTGAACCTGAAGCCGGCCATCGGGGTGAAGCAAAAACTGGCTGCGATCGCTCCACACTTCGACGCTGTCGTGGGCCACGAAGATGGGCACATCGCCAAACAGCTCGATGCCGCGGGTGTGGGCGGCGTGACGGAGCGCTTGCCACTGCCGCTCGAACTGCCACTCGACAAAGCGGTGGACATCCATGCGCTGGGAAAGGCGGCTCTGTGCCGCGGCGAGCGCTTGCGGATCACGGTCCCGCAGCGGGATGGGCCAATCGGTCCAAGGCCGCAGCGCCTGCTCTTCTTTGATCGCCATAAACAGCGCGTAGTCGTCGAGCCAGCTTCGTTCTGCTTCCACGTAAGCGGCAAACTCGCGGAGCAGCCGCATCGAAGCTTCGGACTGACCAGCGCGGAGGTTTTGCAGCGCGCGTTCAAACAGCGGCCACTTGTACGCTTGCGCAGCGGCAAAGTCCGCGGTCGCTGACTCGGCGGGCGCCGCATCGAGTACATCGCTTGGCAACAGACCGTCTTCGACCAGCTTGTCGATGCTGACAAACAGCGGATTGCCACCGAGCACCGACGCAGTTTGATACGGCGAGTCGCCAAAACCCGTCGGGCCGATCGGCAGCACCTGCCAGGATCTTTGTCCGCCGCGCAGAAGCTGGTCGAGAAAGCGATAGGCGCTTGGGCCCAAATCGCCGCATCCACCACGTCCGGGCAGCGATGTAATGTGAAGAAGAAGTCCGCTGTGACGGGGCCAGCTGGATTGGCCGGGCAGCTTGGGATGACCGTGCATGCCGGCAGTATATCGAGATCACCGCCAGCGCCGAAGCAAACCGCTACCGCAGCGGCAAAAGGCCGAGTCGCTCGCGCACCTGCACCATGGTCTGCGCCGCGACTTTGCGGGCGGTTGCGGCCCCATCGCCCAGGATTTCGTTGACCAGGCCCGGCTTTGCGAGCAGCTCCCGCTTGCGTTCCTGAATCGGGGCGAGCGCCGTGATCATGGCCTCGGCGAGCGCGCGCTTGCTATCGACACAGCCAATCCGGGCCGATCGGCAGCCGTCGTGGAATTCGGCCACTTTGTCGGGCGGCATAAAAAACGGTTCCAGTCCGCAGACGTAGCAGCTTTCGGGATGACCGGGATCTTTCTTTCGCAGGCGAAGCTCGTCGGTAAACGCGCCGCCTATTTTTTTGCGGATCACATCGGGTTCGTCAGAAATCGCGACGTAGTTGCCAAGCGATTTCGACATCTTGGTTTTTCCGTCCAGACCCATGATGCGCAGCGGCGCGCGATGGAGCGGCAGGGGTTCGGCAAACAGCGGCGGTTCCCCAAATCGACCGTTGAAACGACGGACAATTTCGCGCGTCAGCTCCAGGTGCTGGATCTGATCTTCGCCAACGGGAACGCGCGTCGCTTGGTAGAGCAGAATGTCCGCGGCCATCAGCACCGGATACGTAAACAGTCCGCAGTTGACGTATTCGGCGCGCTCGCCTTTTTCCTTAAACTGCGTCATCCGCGACAGCTCGCCATACGGTGCAACCGTGCTCAGAACCCAGGCGAGCTCGGCGTGTTCGGGGACTTGGGACTGCACAAACAGCGTCGCGCGGTTTGGATCAATGCCGCAGGCCAGCAGCTCGATGGCCATGTCCATCACCCGACCCGGCATGGCTTCGGGGGCATACGGCTGCGTGAGCGCGTGCAGATCCACGATGCAGTAAAAGCAGCGATGCTGGTCTTGCAGCGTCACCCAGTCGCGGACCGCGCCCAGGTAGTTGCCGATGTGAAAACCACCGGACGGCTGCATCCCCGAGAACACTACTTCACGGTGAGAAGTCCGAGCCGGAGCCCCTTGCGTTGAGTCAGCGACGGAAGAAGAGGCGGAAGAGTCGTGCTTTGGGTCCATGGCGCAGAAGATGCATACAGTGCGAGTAGCGTCGCTGTCAAAATATCGTCCTTCCGGACGAAGCAGCTAGCGTTCGACGAGAGAAAGAAAGTTCGCGGATCGCTCGTCGGAAAAAGTAAAATGGCACAGACACATAGGAGAAAAGCCATGAAGCGAGTTCTTGCGGCGCTGTGTGCGCTGGCCGGAGCAAGCGGCTGCTACGGCACCACTTACGTAGAAACCCCTGCTCCGCAATATGGGACGACGATGGAGTATATTCCCGAGGCCCCACCGCAGCCGATTTCGGTCACGGTGGCGCCACCGGCTCCTCGCTATGAATCGGTGCTGACCTGCGGCTACGGCACCATTTACGTTCCGGGTCGCTGGGAATGGACGGGACGCTGGTACTGGGCGCGTGGATACTGCTCGCCGGTTCGCCCCGGTCACATCTACGTGGGGCCTCGCTTCGTCGGTGGTGTGTACTATCGGGCGCACTGGGCACCGTCGGGATATGGCGCGCCAGCCTATCCGTCGGGACCGATGGTATCGCCTGCGCCCGTGTATCGGCCCGCGCCAGTATACGGTGGACCGACGGTGGTAGCGCCGCCGCCGCCCGCGCCGGTGTACAGGCCCG
>DAORGN010000254.1:0-5943 GCA_035340095.1 Pseudomonadota bacterium
AAAACAATAAATCGCCTGGCTACGACGCCGGTTCCGAGGCGGATGCCGCCAGCGCCGCGGATGCCACGTCGGCCAGTGGATAGCGAGCTTGTCCGTCGAGCCCATGCGCCGCAGCATAGCGATGGTTTAGCACGGCCAGGATCTGGTCCACTCGTTCCGCATCGAGCACATCGCCCGCATCGGGCTCGCGCACCGCAAAATTCAGCGGGCAGACCGTCACAACGCCACTGGCCAGCCGGGCCCGCACCGCTTCGACTGGCACAACATCCGTCGGATACCGCAGCGGCAGACCTTGACTGCGACAGACCAGGGGCCGCGCCCAATAGACCGCACACTGGCCCGATTCATCGAGCAGTGCACACCGCGGCGTTTCCGTCGGAATGGGCGATGACAAAAGCCGTCGCAGCCGCGCTTTTATTTCCCCAGCCAGCGCCGCGATCGAACCGGCCAGCGCCGCCGCTTCGACGAGGGATAGCGTCAGTTCGACCCGGCAGCAGTCGTCACAGCCGGCTCGACACGAAAAATCCGCGGCACAGCGCGTCATCACATCGGCAGCAAAGCCATCGACGCGCGCCACAAGCTGCGCATATTCCGGCGGAACCGGTGGAAAAAGCCCCATGGCCTAGCGCGACGTATTGAGAAGAACGCTCACCGACGCGCTGTTCGACACCGGCAACAGCAAATCGGGCAGGCGGTCGCCATTTATGTCCGCAGCGACGACATCATTGTGCGTCCCCGGCACCGAAAGCTGCTGCGGCGCCGCAAACTGACCTTGGCCTTTGCCCAGCAGGATCGTCACCGTTCCCGTCGAGCCCACGTTGACCGTCACCAGATCGAGCCAGCCATCCAGGTTCAGATCCACCGCGACCACCGGCTGCGGCGTCGTTCCCCCCGTCTGAATCACCGTCGGTGGTTGGAACGTACTATCGCCTTTGCCCAAAAACACCCGCAGCGCACCACCGTCGGGGTCCGTGACCACGATATCGGCTTTGCTGTCGCCATTTACATCGGCAGCGATGACACCGTGCGGTCCGGCTCCTGCGCTCAGGTACGATGGCGAGCCAAAACGCCCGCCTTGGCTTGGCAAAATCGCGACCGTGCTGTCGTCATACATCGTGACGGCCAAATCGGCTTTGCCGTCGCCATTGAAGTCCGCGCTGCTGATTCCGAAGCTGCCCGAGCGCAGACCCTGCGAACCACCGTTTGTGAATGTGCCGTCGCCTTTGCCAAACAGAAAGCCGATGCCGTTGGCCGCAAACGCAAAGTACGGCACCGCAATGTCATATTTCCCGTCGGCGTTGTAGTCGCCCCCCGCCAGCGAGGCCGCCGATGCAGTCGCCAGGCTGCGGACAGTGCCGACGGTGCCATCACCTTTGCCGGGATACAGAAGAAGCGATGCACCGCTGTTGTCCCCGGCCACAATCACGTCGAGGAACTGGTCGCCGGTGACTTCGCTGGTCAACATCGCCGCTGGAGTACCTCCGACGGACACGCGCTTGTAGGTATCAAAGTTGCCGTCGCCTTTGCCGTTTAATAGCGACAGGCTGCCGCTGGAATGGCTGGCGACGATCAAGTCGAGCTTGCTATCGCCATTTAAGTCACCAAGCACCAGCTTGGTCGGCTTGTTGTCGACGGCAAAACTGCGCGGCGAACCAAACGAAAGCTGCCCCGGATAATACGAAAACAGGTCGCTGCGCGCAGCCACTTTGCCGTCGGGACGGGTCAGCATGACTTCGACCAGGCCCACTTTGCCACCGCTTGGCGGCAGCGTCGCTGTGATCTCTTCCTCGCCAGTCAGACTGACCAGCGACGAATCGACCCCGGCAAATGACACGCGCATCCCCGGATCAAATCGCCTGCCATGGATCGCGACTTTGATGCCACCCGACGACGGACCGCGGGCCGGACTCACCGAATCGAAGACCAGCGCATCACCGCCGCCCCCATCGAACCCAGCGTCTGTTTTGCCTGGATCGGGCGTGAAACCGCCCGAGCTGCAGGACCAAAGTCCGACGCCAAGCAGCGTGGAAACCAGTCGACCACCGAACCCAGGACGTTTGTGTGCGTGCATGTCGGAAACAAAAACCGAGCCACCCGCACAGTCAACGAAAATTCGAGATCGATTCCGTGCAGGCGTCGGCTTGGCGCTTGGTATATAGGCCAAAAGATGGCCTTGGCGATGACTTCTTTGGCGCAACCACTTGCGACCCCTCCGTCGGACACACCGTTTTTGATCCGAAACGAAATCCGCCACAATCTGGCGCCGCACTACCCGGCGTTGCGCGCACTGCGCCATCGTCGCGATTTGTTACAGAGTCCGCTTTACCAGCAAATCGAGCCTGCACTGTCTCCACTTTTGTCGGCGATTGAGTGCGGCGAACACCAGCAGCCGTCGCCTCCGCGCTGGTCGCACGGCACGCTGCGGGTCGTGGCGTGGAACATTCAGCGCGGACGGATGCTGCCTGACATTCTGACGGCGCTGCGCGATGACCCGGATCTGGCGCGTGCAGATGTGATTTTGCTGTCGGAAGTCGATCATGGGATGGGGCGTTCGCACAACCGCCACGTCGCCAGGGAGCTTGGCCAAGGGCTCGGGATGCACTACGCATTCGGGGTGTCGTATTTGGTGCTGGGCGACGATGTGATGGAAAACGCCGAGGGCACCGAAAACACACTGGCGCTCGCGGGATCGGCGGTGCTGTCGCGCTGGCCAATCGGAGCGCTTTTGAACCTGGACTTGCCCGAGCTGCGCGACAAGTTTTCATCGAAGAGTGAAAAGCGACTGGGCAAAAAACGGGCGCTCGCCGCAGAGCTACACCTGCCGTCGGGGCCGCTGTGGGTTTCGACTTGTCATCTGGACTCGAATGCGTCGCCGATGCAGCGAAGTGTGCAGCTGCGGTCGCTGCTTTTGGAAGTGATGCGGCATGGGCAGCGTATCCTCGTCGGAGGCGACTTCAATACGACGACGTATGACGCATCGAGCAAGCTGGCGCTTGTGCGCGACCTTTTGCACAAGTTTGTGAAAAAAGGGTTCGATGCGACGGTTTCGGGCTACATGACGCCGGAAACCAGCTATGAGCAGCCGCTTTTTGCGCTTCTCGACGAGCTAGGCTTTGCCCACGCTGGCCTGAATCACCGCGGACAAGGCAGTTACTACTACGACGTCGAGAGTCCGTTTGCCGAAGCGAAGCTCATCGAAAAAGTCGGGACGTGGCCGACGCGCTGGCTACAAAAACGACTGCGCCCGTGGAAAGGCCGGGTGCCGGCGAAGCTCGACTGGTTTGTGGGAAAAAATCTTCACGCGGAAGCCGCGGGCACCGTCGAAGTCATGGGTTCAGATGGCATTCCCCCGTCGGACCATCTGCCGATTTTCGTCGATGTCAGCGTGCCCTAATCACAGCAGTCGTCGCCGATGGAACGTGCGCGAGACATGCGGTTACGGCGCCCACTCAAAGCCGAGGAAGGCGTAGTAGCGACCATAGACATCGACGCCCGCGCTGCCGATGCCGCCACGCGCCCCGAGCAGGATGCCAAACGGGTCCAAGTGCAGCCGCACGCCGCCGCCCACTGAAGCTGCCGCCGGTGTACCACCCGACAGACCCAGCGACGCATCAAGCTGCGCCAAAAGCCCCAGCTTCCATAGCTGCACTTCGGCCATATAGCTCATCGCCCAGCGCAGCTGGTTTTGCGGCAGGTTGAGCGCGGCGGTCACACCTTGGGTGGTTTGCAGCCCAAAGCGGCCCAGGATCGCAGCCAAACCAATCGCCGGATCGAGCACCACGGGACGGCCTTTGGTCGCTTCGCGTGGGAACGATCCCGTCGGTAGCTGGAGCCGCAGAAGCGGTCCAAGCAGAAGTCGTCCACCCAGCGCTTGCAGCGGCACACCGCGCGCCCCAAGCGAGACATCGCCAAACGCCACGCCGCTCGATGCCAGTGTGGGATCAGTCGGTGGCACCAAGTTCGATTGGTACATAAGCGGCACATTGATGTCGAACGACAGTCGCTGCTGCAAAAGTGCCAGCTCGCCGCCGACATCGAGTCGCCCGACCGTGAACGATGCATCCGGTCGCGTCGAGCCCGCACCGAGCAGCGCATACACCTGGGTGCGCGGCTGGAGCGTCCGTCCCGGCAAACCCAGCACTGCAAGCGGCACCGGAACCGTCAGTCCGTCGAGCTTGCCGACCAGAACCGGCGGTGGAGGTGTCACAGGCGCCACCGACACCAGCAGCTCGGACTCTGCTTCGCCAAGCTGAAGATGAATCTTGTGCTGTCCGTCGGTCAGTGCCAGCTTTTGCTCGTTTGAACAGTCGAGCGGCTCACCCGAATCAAGCGTCGCGAGCAGCGGCTGACCCGCGCCCGAAAGTTGAATCGCGACCCGCTCGCTGCGCGTCAGGGTCAGCGGCCCCGGTGCCCCCTGAGCGACCAGCTTGCCGTCGGTGCGCACATTGATGATGTAAAACGATCGCGGTGCCGACGGCGGCCCGATGAACTTGTCCCCATCCACGGCGCTGACTCGCACGTAGTACTTGCCAGGCGACAGATGGACGCGCAGCGGTGGAGCCGCAATTTCCCCGCCGGCTCGACGGTCGTTAAAGCCCGGATCGCGCGCCACTTCGACGATGTAGCGAACCGCACCCGGCACTTGCGCAAAATCGACCACCACTTCACCGAGCGGCTGCGCTTCGAGCAGACCCGCCATCGCGAGCACCATGAACGGTCGATTGCCGTCCTCGCTCGCGTCTCGCGCCTGCCACGCCGGTGCCCCTGGCAGGTCATGCAGCGCCTGCGCGCCCGTCCCACGCAGAATGACGGTGCCCTGCCCGGCTTTGATGTTGACCGTCGTGCCCTTCGATCGGACCGCGACCTGGCCTTCGTACACTTGCACCGCGGCGCGATTGTTGTCGGCGTCAATGCGCGCGTCGCCTTGCAGTTTCACGTCACCGCCCGGCGTCTTGACCGTGATCGGTCCCGTCGGTGCTTTGTCGTCCATATCGGCGCGCAGCGAACCTTGCTCTAGCTGCACTTCCGCCGCCTTGCCGCTCTTGGGCAGGTTTTTGATCACCACTTTCGAGTTCGGCGGGATCTGCAGCTTGACCTTGTCGCCGGCGGTCACTTCAGCGCCACCTTGGCCGCTCGTCTCGATGCGCATCCGCTTGTCGACGGGCTGACCGGGCAGTGCTTCCATCCAGCCGCCCTTGGTTTTGGTGCGCACCGCCGGACCGACGAACGACAGCCGCGGCGTTTCGTTCTGGGCTGGCTTTTTGGCAAGCGGTGGCGTCTTCAGCTTCGCGTTTGCCGCAAGCGGCGCATCACAGACGCCAGGGTTGTTTTTTTTCAGGTGCAAAACGGCGGCGTCACCGTCTCCGTAGACCCGCTTGGCGAGCTTTGCGCAGTCTTCACCGGGAAGAACTGCCGTCTCCGCAGCGGGGGGAGCAGCGTGGGCAAGACCCACAAAAGAAAGGAGCAGGGAAGGAACGGCGACGAAGAGCAGCCTGCGCATCGTCCCGATTATATCGAGAAAAATGGCAGTTTAGGACACAAATATCTCAAGCAAAGACGGCCCGCGGCCAGCCCACCTGGCGCCGCGGCGTGGCGTCCGCATCGAGTCGGTTACTTGGCGCCTTCTTTCACCCACACGATGAACTTGCAAAGGTCGGCATCGGGAAGTTTCGTTCCGCCTTTGGGCATGATCGCGCCGCTGCCGCCGACACCTGGAGCCGTCTGCTGATTCATCAGCTTGTAAATCAGATAGCTACCGTCGACGCTGCCCGCTTTGACCATGTCCAGCCCGGTGGCCTGTCCCGACTTTTTGCCGACTTGGCTGGAACGGAACGTCGCGCCGTCGGTAAATGTCAAACCACCCGCGCCTGTTCCGTGACAGCGACCACAAGCGGTTTTGGCCACCGCCGAATAAACCATGTCCGCGGTGACGCCGGTGTCGGT
>DAORGN010000255.1:0-5920 GCA_035340095.1 Pseudomonadota bacterium
AAACAGGATCAGGTGCGGCAGCAGCATCAGAAAATCTTTGCGCAGCTAAACGAGCTACTCAAACTGTCAGAGCAGTTTGTCCGCACGTCGGCGGCGCAGGCGCGAAGCGAACGGGCGGTGGTGCAGCGGACGATGCGGCGTGATACGGCGCTGCTCGTCGGCAGCAGTCTGCTTGGGATGGTCACGAGCCTGGTCGTTGGCTTTCTGGTCGCGCGGCGCGTCGCCCGTCCGATTTATGAACTTCAGCTGCAAGTGGCGTCGGCAGCGCAGCGAACCCGGATCGAGGTGCGACCGGGCCGGGCTGGGCTTCCAGCGCTGGGTGAACACGTCAGTGCGATCGTCCGCCGCATCGAAGAAACCGACGCAGAGATCGTCGAGCAGCGACGCCGGCTTATTCAAAGCGAAAAAATGTCAGCCATCGGGGAAGTGTCGGCCAAGCTCGCGCACGAAATCCTCAATCCGCTGGCGGGCATCAAAGCGGCGGTGCAGCTTCTGGCGCGTGGGCGGCCTGCCGAGGACGGCGCTGCGTCGACCGTGGTACGCGATACCGCCCAACTGATGAGCCAAGAAGTGGCGCGCGTCGAGCAGCTTGTCCGACGGATGCTGACGTATGCTCGGCCTCTTCAGCCTCGGCTTTCGACGTGTGCGGTGGCCAAGCTGCTTTCGATGGCCGAAGAAGCGGCGCGCATCGAAATCGAAAAAGCCGGGGTCAAGGTGCGTCGTCACGAAGAAGCGGCGCTGCCACCTGTCGAAGTCGATCAAGCGCTTGTCACCCAAGTGCTGACCAATTTTCTGGTCAATGCGGCGCAAGCCAGCGAGCCCGGCAGCGACGTTGTGATTGAATCACGACGGGCCCAGCTCGACGGAAAAGAAGCGATCGAGCTGCGGGTCTTGGATGAAGGCACTGGAATCGCTCCGGCGGTTCTGCCGAATCTGTTTCAGCCTTTTGTGACCACCAAACCGCGCGGCAATGGGCTCGGGCTGGCGATCAGCCAAAACATTGCGCGCGAACACGGCGGTCAAATCAGCGCCCACAACCGCGACGGGGGAAAAGGCGCGGTGTTTTCGCTTCTGCTGCCGTTAGTGCATCCGCTCGACGAAGCGCGTGTCTAGTTTGGCGCGCACAAAGTCATCCATCTGCGTCAGCCGCTTGTGGAAGTCGAGGTTGGTCTTGATTCCCTCGATGATGAACTCGTCAAGCGCCCGTCGCAGCCTGGCGATCGCCGACAGCCGATCTTCGCCGTGCACGATAAGCTTTGCGATGAGCGAGTCATAGTGCGGCGGCACGACGTAGCCCTGATAAATGTGCGAGTCGATCCGCACGCCCGGTCCGCCCGGCATGTGCAGCGCCGTGATCGCTCCGGGCGATGGCGCAAACGTCTTCGGGTCTTCGGCGTTGATGCGGACTTCGATGGCATGGCCGCGCGTTTTCGATTTTTCCCGCAGCCCGTCGACATCCAGCGGGATGCCAGCGGCGATGCGAATCTGTTCGCGAACCAAGTCAACGCCCGTGACCATTTCGGTGACGGTGTGTTCGACTTGGATGCGCGGGTTCATTTCCATGAAATAAAAGTGCGGCTTGCCGTCGGGAGTTCGCTCGAACAGAAACTCAAGGGTGCCGACCGATAGGTATTTGACGGCTGCGACGGCGTGGGCCACTCGATCGAGAAGCTGCGCGCGTTCGTCAGGGGACAGGGCAGGCGAGGGCGCTTCTTCGACGAGCTTTTGGTGACGGCGCTGGATCGAACATTCCCGTTCGCCGAGCGCCACGACGCGGCCTTTGCCGTCGCCAATGACCTGGACTTCGATGTGACGCGGCGCGTCAACGAAGCGCTCGATGAAGACGCCGGGGTTGCCGAATCCGGCTTGGGCTTCGGCGCGGGCCGTGTGGAGCTGATCGCGCAGACGGCTCTTTTCGTGGACGATTTTCATGCCGCGGCCACCACCACCTGCGGTCGCCTTGAGGATCACCGGCAGACCGATGCGATCGACGGCGGCGAAGGCTTCCTCATCGGTTTTGATGATGCCGGTGCCGGGCAAAACCGGAACGCCGTGCGTTGCCATCGTGGTGCGGGCTTGGACCTTGTCGCCCATCAGGTGCATGTGCTCGGGCAGGGGACCGATGAACGTCAGGCCGGCGCGACGACAGACTTCGGCAAACTCGGCGTTTTCCGACAAAAAGCCGTAACCGGGATGCACCGCGTCAGCCGACGTGATTTCTGCGGCGCTGATGATTGCGGGAATGTGCAGATACGATCGCCGGGATGGCGGTGGACCGATGCAGACGCTTTCATCGGCAACTTTGACATGCATGGCATCGGCGTCGGCGGTTGAATGAATCGCCACCGAAGCAATGCCCAGCTCGCGACAGGCTCGGATGATGCGCAGGGCAATCTCGCCACGGTTTGCGACCAGGATCTTCTTGAACATGGGCCCATAGGACAGCCGAAGCTTGGGGCTTTTCGCAAGTCGAAATCGTCCGGCTCGTCTCTGGGCCGGGCAGCGTCGTTTTTGGCTAGGCGCGTTCTCGATCTGCGGGACTGGCAAACTCGCGCGCGGCTGCTATAGTCGCGCCCCTTGCCGTGGCACTGCTCGCTTCTGACTTAGTCCTGCCCGAATTTGAGGGGCCGCTCGATTTGCTCCTGCATTTGGTGCGCAAACACGAGCTGGACGTGTTTCACATCCCGATCTCGTTTATCACCGCGCGCTACCTCGAAATGATCGAGCGGATGCGGGCGCTGAACGTCGACATCGCGGGTGAATACCTGCTGATGGCGGCGACGCTGGCGTACCTAAAATCGCGCGAGCTTTTGCCACCGGATGCCAAAGGCGAAGACGAACCGCCGAACCCCGAGGAAGAAGGCGAAGACCCCCGGCAAGCGCTGATCAAGCGGCTGCTCGAATACCAGCGCTTCAAAGAAGCGGCGCAGTTTTTGGCGTCTCGTCCGGTGATGGGTCGCAACGTGTTTTCACGCGGCGTCAATCCCGCGACCCTGCTTGGTCCCGAAGGTGAAGCGCCGCTCGCCGAAATTCCGGTCTGGGAACTGATCGAACTGTTGGCGAAAACGCTGTCGAAGACCCGCCGCAAGATCGCGCACGAAGTGACGGTCGAGCGGCTTTCGCTGGCCGATCGCATCAACGAGCTGTGTGAACGGCTCGAGCAAAAGTCCGAGCATTCGTTTGTGGGGCTGCTTGGCGAGCTGACCAAAGGCGAAACCATCGACGGGCTGGGCTACCAAGTGGTGCTGACGTTTATGGCGGTGCTGGAGCTTGCGCGGCTTCGGCTTTTGCACGTAAGCCAAGACGTTGATCGCGGCGAGATCTTGATTCGCCGAGTGGAAGGCGCAATTCTGCCGCTGGTTCCGCGCCAAGCCGAGCTGCCGTTTTCAGAAAACGATCAGGTCGCAGAGCACACTGTTCCCGTCGAAAACGCGGTCGAGCAAGGACCGACTTCGTCTGATTCTGAGCCAAATTCATGAAACGCCCGCATCCATCGCGCCCCGCCGCGTCCACCCCACTGCCCGCGTCCCCGTCGGATGAAGCGACCGCTTTGTCATCTTCGGAAGAGGGCCAGGATGCCGGAAGTGAATGGGCGGACGAAGACGATGTGGCGGATCACGTTGCTCCACCGTGGGGCAGCATGTTTGGCGGTCCGCCGCTTTCGATAGACGGCGAAGGTGAACCAAGCAGCGAAGGCCAAGAAGTCGCGTGGCCACTGTCTGGCGATCGGCTTCAGTCGGTGATCGAAAGTCTTTTGTTTGCCGCCGACAAGCCGCTTTCGGTCGAGCGCATCCACGAACTGCTCGAAGAGACTGCGGCGGCGCCACACAAGCCGAGCGGACCGCCACTTTACAAACCGCAGCAAATCCAATCGGCCCTGGAGCAGCTTGCGCAGACGCTGGAACAGAGCGGGCGTGGCATTGGACTTTTGGAAGTCGCGGGTGGTTGGCAGCTTCGTACCGCGTCGACAAACGCCCCGTGGGTGCAGCGGCTGCTGAAACAAAAACCGGTGCGGCTGTCGCGGGCGCAGCTGGAATCGCTCGCGATCGTCGCCTACCGTCAGCCGATCACGCGCCCGGAAATCGATGACATTCGCGGTGTCGATTCGGGTGGTTCGCTGCGCACGCTGCTCGACCGCAACTTGATCCGCATCTTGGGCAAAAAAGAGGAACCAGGGCGACCGCTTTTGTACGGCACCACGAAGGAGTTCCTCGAGTTCTTCAACCTCAAGGACTTGAAGGATCTACCGACGCTGCGTGAGTATTACGACCTGACCGAAGAGAGCCGCGACAAGGTGCGCGCCGCAGGGTTTGAGCCGCCGACGGCGGTGGAACAGCCCGGTCCAAGCCAAGGCTCGCTGCCCGTCGATGGCGTGCTGGCCCCGCCGAGCGCCGAAGCGGCCCCGGTTCCCGCCGCCAGCGCCACCGAGCCAGCGGTTCCGACGCCAGATGGGGCAACGCCGGCTGCACTTTCCGCAAGACCGGTCGAGCTGATTGATCAGCAGCTCGCCGACGATGCCGAAAACTTGGCCAAAATTGATGAAATGATTCGGGCCGTAAACACGGCCTTTCCGCTGCTCGACCCGACGCTGTTTGGCGATCCGGCGGCAGCGGCCATGGTCCCTGGCGTCCAAGCCAAAGTGGTTTCAGAAGCCAAGCCGCCGCAAGTGGCGGCAGAGGCTGCTGCTGACGATGCGTCGGCAGATGATGAACCGACGGATGCTGAACCGACAGGCGGACCGACAGAAAGAGACGACACGGAATGAAAGGGATTCGCTTACAACTGTTGCTGGCCAAGGCTGGCATTGCTTCTCGTCGCCATGCCGAGACACTGATTTCCGAAGGCCACGTCGCCGTAAATGGGCGGATCGTGACGCAGCTGGGGACGTGCGTTGACCCGGTCGCCGACCGGATCAGTGTCGACGGCAAGCCGGTCGAACAGGAGCCGCTCGCTTACTTCCTTTTGCACAAACCAAAAGGCTACGTCACAACCGCGTCCGATCCGGACGGGCGTCCGACGGTGTTTGACCTGATGCCGGAAGCGCCGGTGCGGCTGTTTCCGGTGGGGCGGCTCGACTACAACACGGAAGGCGTGCTGCTTTTGACAAACGACGGCGAGCTGGCGCATGCGCTGATGCATCCAAGTCGTGGCGTCGAAAAGGTCTATCACGCCAAGTTCCGCGAGGAGCTTACGTCGGCGATGATTTCTCGTCTGCAGCAAGGCGTGGATCTGCCGCCGGCGCGACCTTTGGGACGCGATGGTCAGCCGCTGCCGGTATCGAAGCCGATGGGACCGCCGGAGCGCAGTGCGCCAGCAGAAGTGCGGGTGCTGAAGTTTACGTCGCGCCATACCTGGGCGGAAATTCGACTCCACGAAGGAAAAAACCGTCAGATTCACCGCATGGCGGAAGCGGTTGGATCGTCGCTGCTGAAGCTGGTTCGGGTCGAATACGCGGGACTGACGGCAGCCGGGGTCGAGCTGGGCAATGCCCGTCCGCTGTCACGCGGTGAAGTGTCGCGGCTGCGGCTAATGTGTGGTCTGTCGGCGACGCTACCGCGGGCGGCCCATTCGACCGAGGAGCGCGAGCCGAGTCGTCCGTTCGCTCGACGTCCGTCGCCGCGTGGTTTTTCTGATCGCCCAGATGACCGCCCGCCGTCGCGCCGATATGAAGACAAACCCGCGCCGCGACGGTTTGACGACAGGCCGCCGGCTCGGAAATACGAAGACAAGCCCACTGCGCGACGGTACGAAGACAAGCCTGCTGCGCGACGTTCAGATGATCGGTCCTCGCCTCGTCAATTGGGCGACAGACCCGCGCCGCGTCGGTTTGACGACAGGCCGCCGGCTCGGAAATACGAAGACAAGCCCGCGCCGCGACGGTTTGACGACAGGCCGCCGGCTCGGAAATACGAAGACAAGC
>DAORGN010000256.1:0-5736 GCA_035340095.1 Pseudomonadota bacterium
TTGGCCATCGCAAAGCCGCGCGCAATCGCCGTCACATGTCCGAGGTTGCCGCCGGGGACCACCACCCAGTCGGGCACCTGCCAGCCAAGCTGCTGGACGATTTCCACCGAGAGGGTCTTTTGTCCCTCAATCCGCAGCGGGTTCATCGAGTTGGCCAGATAGACGCCGTGCGCCGCGCAGAACGCCGCCACAAGTTCCATGCAGCGGTCAAAATCGGCGTCAATCGCCACCGTCAGTGAGTGGCTGCACAGCGGCTGGGTCAGTTGTTCGTCGGACAGCTTGCCCGCCGGCAGAAACACAAGCGACGGCAGCCCGGCCCGCGCGCAGTAGGCCGCAAGCGCTGCCGAGGTATCCCCGGTCGATGCACAAGCGACCGCCGGAATTCGGTGTCCAAGCCGCCGGAGCCTTTGCACCTGCGAGACAAGTCCGGTCATCCCCAGGTCTTTGAATGAGCCCGTCGGATTGTGACCACACTGCTTGATCCACAGATCGGCCACCCCCAGTGCGGCTCCAAGCGACGGCATCGGCACAAGCGGCGTAAAGCCTTCGCCAAGTGAAACGATGTCTTCATCGCACAGATCGGGATGTACCCACTCGCGCTTGCTCCACACGCCGCTTGGCATGGGCCAGGTTGGGTCAAGTCGCCGGGCGTCAAACAGGTTCCGCCAGCTTGCGCCGCTGCGCTCACGAAGCGGCCCCAGATCATGCACCACGTCGAGCAGGCCATGGCAGGTCGGACAGCGAGTCGAAAGCAGCGACAGCGGCCACTCACCGGTGCAGCCGGAAAAACAGCGAAAAAAAGCGCGCAAGTCCGCCATCGGGATTCCTTACCGGGTCGCGTCGACGTGTTTTACGAGCTGGGCGTAGAAGCGAATCATCCGCAGGTAATCGCTCACCTTGATGCGTTCGTTTTTGCCGTGGAAGCGGGTCAAGTCGTCCGGTTCGATGACAAAGGGCACAAAGCGATAGACGCTGTCGGACACCCGGACAAAGTGTCGCCCGTCCGACGCGCCGATCATCAGGCTGGGCGCGACGACGGCATCGGGAAAGATCGACAAGATGGTCTGGGCAAAGGTGGCGAAAATCGGCGCGTGGGAATCCGAAACCGGCGATGGCTCGACTGCTGATCCGGGCTGGATGTCGATGCGCAGGCTGTCATCGGCGACGACTTGGCGGACATGCGCGAGCACGGCGGCGGACGTATCGCCGGGCCGGATGCGGTAGTTGATGGTGGCCTTGACCGACTGCGGCAGCACGTTCGATTTGGGACTGCCGGACAGCATCGTCGGGGCCTGCGTCGTTTGCAGAAGCGCTCGCGTCGAATTGGACTGCCCAAGCTGCCAGCGCAAAATCGGGTCAAACAGCCAGCGATTGGTCAGCACCGGCCTCAGCGGCCATGACATCTCGGGCGCGACAAATTCGAACATTTCGGTCGCCGGGGGTCGCAGCTCGACAGGCATTTGGTGTTCTTCGAGCCGGGTCAGCGCCCGCGCCAGCTTGCCCACCAGCGTCTGTTTGGGCGGCATCGACGAGTGACCGCCCGCGCCGGATGCTTCGACTTCAATGTTGACGAAGCCTTTTTCACCCATGCCGATGAGCGCGACGGGACGCTGCACGCCCGGCATCAGCCCGCGCGCCACCGACAGACCTTCATCCAGCGTCAGCTCGAGCTGAATGCCGCGCGACTTGAGCAGCTCGGCAACCTGCTGGGCACCGCCGCTCGATACCGCTTCTTCGTCGTGACCAAAGGCCAGATAAATGGTGCGGCTGGGCCGATAGCCTTGGCTGAGCAGCCACTCGACGGCTTCAAAAATCGCCATCATCGAGCATTTGTCATCGAGCGTCCCTCGGCCCCAGATGAAACCGCCGTCGACTTCACCAGCAAACGGTGGCTTTTCCCAGCCCGAATCAGCCCCCACATCGGCGGGCACAACATCTTGGTGGGCGAGCAGCAAAATGGGTCGCGCGGTGGGGTCTTGTCCTTCCCATTTGTACAGCAGCGACAGCTCCGCAACGGTTTCACGCTGAAGCGTCGAGTGCACAAGCGGAAAGCTTTCGCGCAGAAACTCATGCATGCGGGCAAATTCCGCCGCGGCGGGTGGCTGGGCTTCGCGTGAAACGGTCGCAAAGCGCACGGCTTGGCCAAGACGCTGGGCGGCTTCCTGGCTGGTGAACTCGGCCACGGTCGGCGCAGTCGGTTTCGGCTGTTTCGACTGCGTGAGTGCCGAGCGAACACTGACAATCGCCAAAAGAACGCCCACACCCAGGCCAGTGAGCGAGAGGGCTCGTCGCAGAGAGGACAGAAGCTGCATGTTTTGGCCAAAGAGTACACCTTGCTGCCCGCGGCTTCCACGAGAGAAAGCTGCGATGGTCCGACACCGTTTCTGCTAGAGTCCGACCATGACGAGGCAGCTTGGTCGTCGATTGTCGCAAGGCGCTCCCGGTGGCGCATGGGCGCCCTTTGTGTCCGGCCTGCTCTTTGCGTTTTTGGGCTGTTCGCAGTCGGCGCCCAATCCGGGTTCGGTTCGTTTTTTGGTGCGGGCCACCCCGGCGCCGGACGATACGGTGCTATCGCCGCTGCGCGACCTGCGGGTGACGGCGCTGGAGCTTCGGGATGCGCGCACCGACGACTCGCTGGCGCGCAGCCGCTTTGATCCACCGGCCAGCAGCGTGACGGGTTCTCCGATGCTGCCGGCGCTCGACCTGGGTTCATTGCAGGTGTCCGAATCGCGCGATCTGCGGCTTTTGGCCCTGGGCGCGGCGGGGCAGCAGCTCTTGGGAATGGCGCTGACCCGCGACGTGTCGTGGAAGTTTGGCGAAAGCAAAGACATCACGCTGGAGCTGCGCAGGCCGCTGTTTTTCTTTTCCGGCAGTCCGAAACTGGTGGCGCCGGTTCCACCCACCGATCCGATCTTTGCGCCGTCGCGGCGGATTTATGAACCGCTGCGCGACGAAACCAAGCTGCGCGTGATTGATCCGAACTCGGTGACGCCGCTTTTGTCGATTTATGACCGCTGGATCGATCCGTATAACCCCAGTCCCGGCGTGACGAGCGCCCAGCCGGTGAGCGCAGCGGCGGGAACGTATGACGGACAGTCGCTGATTGTCGCCAATCTGGGCGGCAAAGTGCACATCGTCGATACGCTGCGACTTGAAGACCAGGGCAGCTTTGACTTGCCGGAATACATGGCGCAGCCGGCGCAGTCCATCGTCGTCGATCCGCTCGATCGCACCGCGCTTGTCTTGCAGTACGCCAAAGCGGCTGTGGCAGTGGGTCGGGTCGGAATGATTGGTTTTGTGCGCAACCTGCCGAGTCTGCGCAGCCGGGTGAGCAAAGACGGCGAGCTGCTGATGGTGAGCATTGACTCGACGCTGAGTGCGCCGATTGGTCAGCCGCTGGCTGCGGCCTATGCGCCCGATGGAAGTGTCGACGTGGTGTTTGGCAAGCCGCCGCTTTCGCCGGGCGACCCGGACTGCTCGACGCTGGGCGCGGGGGAGCCGTCGACGCTGCGGCGCTATAGTCCCGCCACCGGCCAGCAAGTCAGTGAACGGAGCCTGCCGTATACGACCAGCATCGCCTATACGCTGGCCGGCGAGCAGGTGCTGGTGCAGCCGTGCGCGGCGGTAAGTGGCGCCACGCGGCTGGGACGGGTGGTGGTCGGGCGCGCCGGCGGCGACAAGATCCTGTCTGCACCGGGTGTGCTGGCGGTGAGCGCGATTCGTTCGGCGGTGGTCGGCGTCGGGCGGGATGATTCCGCGGATGCTCCGACGCTGGCGGCACAGGCGCGGATCTTCATCCTCGAAAGTGGCGCAGACAAGTGGTCATCGTCGAGCTTTGACATGCCGTCGTGGCAAGTTCCGTATCGGATCACGCTGTCGTCGGACAACAAGCCGTATGTCAGCTCGATTGATATCTCGTTTGCGCCGACGGATGTAAATGGCTATCAGCTTGCGGTGACGCCGGACCGGGCGCGGGCACTGTCGCTTTTGCGGGTGCAGCACAAGGTCCGCGGGCTGTTTTTGACCTATCTTGGATCGTCGAATCAGTACCGCTGCTACATCGACTGGTCGGGGTATTCCTATCACGTCGCGCTGCTCAACTTGCAGTCGGGCGCGCGCGAGCAGGACTACATCGTCGGCTTCCAAAACCAGGACTGTGCATCGCGAGTGTACGACAGCACCAATACGTACATCGGGACGTGTCTGCCGGCGTGCGATCCTGCCGATCCAAAACCGTATCTGCGCGGCTTCCAAGACGGCTATGTACCGTCGGCAGCAAGCGTGCTGTTTGGACGGTAGCGAGGAGCCTTGTGCCATGAAGAAGCTACTTTCCTGCTCGCTGCCGCTTTTGCTTCTGTCGTCGCCGGTATCGGCGCGCACGCGGACGCCAAAACCGCCGGTTCAGCTTGCCGCGGCGCCCGCTTCGACATCGGAACCAGCCCAGGCCAAAGCCGCACTGCCCGTCGACAAGCTGGCCACGGACGGTGTGGTGGTGTTCGAGTATCGCAACGATGTAAAAGCGCTGTCGGATCTGCCGGATCGGCTGTCGCAGGCGCTTGTGCAGAACACGTCACTGCGGGTGCTTCAGCTTACCGAAGCGCGGCGTCGGCTGGGCGCGGGGATGGACGCGGAAGTCGCGCGTTGCGACGGTGAAACCCGCTGTCTGTCGCAGGTCGGGCAGAAGCTTGGCGTCAAAGAAGTGCTGCTTTTGGCAGTGAGCCAGCTTGGCGACGTGGTGTTGGCGCTCCAGCGGATTGATGTGGCGGAACAGCGGGTCACGTCGCGTTACGCCGATTCGCTTGTGAGTGGGCAGGCGATAGACGAGCCGCGTCTTTTGAGCTGGCTCCAGCAGCTGTATCCGCCCGATACCTTCAAGCGCTACGGCAACATTCAGATTGCTGCCAATGTCAGCGGTGCCCAGGTGTACGTAAACTCCAAAGCGAGTGGGATGACGCCTCTTGCGGAGTCGCTGCATGTGCTGGCGCCGGGCAATTACCGCATCTTGGTCGAAAAGCCGAAGTATCTGCCGTTTCAAGCGGCGATCACGGTGATGCCGGACACCACGGTGGAAGTATCAGCGACGCTGGCGAGCGAGCTTCGGCAGACGCCGTGGTACAAAAGATGGTATCTGTGGACCGGCATTGTGCTCGGCGCAGGTGCGGTGGCGGCGACGGCAGTGGCGGTCAAGTTGGCCACCGATGTGCCTCCGCCTGACACCAGCCATCTACCCGGCAGCATCGTATTTAAATAACGCCTGCGCCACGCTGCGCGGGCCGTTTTGGAAAGACAAGGGGGGCCTTGCGTTCTGGGCGCATGGGCGCGGGGCGTGGGGGCTCGCAAACGGAATCGTTCCACACGTTGCAGCAAAGGAAATCCAGATGAGCACACAGGGCGAAGTGAAGACGATTGGTTTGATCGGGGCCGGCAACATCGGGGGGACGGTGGCCAAGCTGGCGGTGGCGGCGGGCTATCAAGTGGTGCTGAGCAATTCGCGCGGGCCCGATTCGCTTGCGTCGCTTGTCGCCGAGCTGGGTCCGCTAGCCCGTGCCGCGACCGTTTCCGAAGCCGCGGCGGCGGGGGATTTGGTGGTCGTGACGGTGCCGCTGCGCGCGTATCAGAGCATTCCCGTCGAGCCACTCGGCGGCAAAGTGGTGATAGATACCAACAATTACTATCCGGCGCGCGATGGGCAGTTTGCGGAACTTGATTCTGGCGCGGCGACGGTCAGCGGTCTTT
>DAORGN010000257.1:0-5728 GCA_035340095.1 Pseudomonadota bacterium
TGAAATCGCGCCGGGCCAGATCGCCCGCCAGATAGCGTCTTTCCCACGCCAGCGCCGATCGGAGCAAAAGTGCCAAGTTGGTCAGCAAAAAGCGGCTCGGCAGCGTCGGACCCACTGCTTCGAGCACCGCGACGATGTTGCGAAAGAACGTCGGCTCGGCATTGTCGAAAAGCTTGGCCCGATCCAGCCTTTGCAGGTGGCGCAAAAACAGCGCCGCCACGCCGTCCACCGTCAGGGGCCACGGTACCGGTCGGGTGTCAAAGCGCGTGTCGTAATACAGGATGAGCGGCGGCAGCCACATCGACAGCTCCTCGATGTGATCGGCGCGGACATGCTGCTCGATGCACTGGAGCAGGTCGCCACGCACCGCCAGCGGCTCTTCGCAGTACTGCACCAGCTTGCCAAGCAGCTCCCGCGATAGACGCGACTGCTGGGCATCGGCACCGCTTCCCGCGCCACCGAGTGCAATCGGCACCAGCGAGTCAAACAGCTGCATCACCAGCAAGCGATGACGGGGCGGTCGCGGCAGCGGCCAGGCGGCGACATCGAACACTTCGGACCGGCCTGGGGTTGGGCGCGGCGGCAGCTCTCCCGTCGAATGCGCGTCGCCTTGCAGCATCAGCCGACACAGGTGCAGGACACTCGCGACGGCGGGTGTGCCGCGCTCGGGTGTCGTTTTTCCTGGCTGCGTCGGCCTTGCCCCCGCGGTGCCAAGCGGCTTCGGTTCCGACGTGGTGAAGATCGATCCCGCGATCCGACCCTCGCGGGCGTTGCGCAGAAGCTCTCGCATCGCCACCGCGCGAATGTGTGGCCCAAGACCGCGCAGCGCCGCGCGCAACAAACCGACGCGCGATCCCGCGGCACGCTGGCCCAGATCGAGCAGGCGCTGGATGCTCTCGTGATGATCGTCGTCGGGATGGGCTTCCCAACTGGTCAGCACGCCGCCGGACAGCACGATGAGCAGGCGAAATCCACCCTCGGCCATCGGACGACAGAGCATCCGCTGCGGGGTGCCGCCAGCCGCAAGCCGCGTGACTTCTTGCCCGTCGTGTTCGTAGTCGATGGCGACGATGTGAACCTGTTCATCTTCGGTGCCAATCGCCAAGCACGGCATCCCGAACACGCCCATCGGTACGAAACACAGCGCGGAGATGCCTTTGGGCAGGAGGTATTGGGCGTGCAGACGCAGCGATTCTCCCTCGACGTGTAGGACTTGGACTTGACCGGAGCTTGTGCCCACCGCAATCGTCGTCGCAGTTTCGTCGAGCGCAGCGCAACCGACACCGGCTGGCGACGGTGCCCACAGCTGCTTTTCACCCGGTCTTTGCAACTGGATGCGCGCCGAAGTCAGGTACAAAGATCCTCCCGTCGTCGAAACCACGGCGACCAGCTCACTCGGGAGCAGCGACGATCGCAGACGCGGACTGCCCTTTTGGGAGTCGAGCACCAGCACATGCGGGCGGATTCGTTCCGACGTGCCGGGCAGCCGCAGCACCAGCGATTCGACCAGCCGTGATCGGTCGCGAGGCGCACCCTCGGTTTCGTCGAGATGGCAGTCAAACCCGATCGGTTCAATGCCCAAACCGCCCCCGCGCACTTCGCCGCGTAGCTGCAGTTTGCCGTCGCGCTGCGGCGTAAACACCATCAGTCGGGTGTCGCCCGATTCCTCGGCACCGACGATGATCGTCGGAAGAATCGTATCGCCGTCTCGCCACAGGCGGCGTGCTTCGACGAAGCGGACATGTCCGGGCAGTTTCAGCTCGGGTCCACCGCGTGACGGCAGCCACGGCCAGGCCATGATCTCGCTTTCGGGCGTCTTGCCGTCCCAGGTTGTGTGAGCCGGATGCAGCGGTTCGATGCGCAGTGAGCGATGCCGTCCGACACCGACGACGCAGCAGCGCTCTGGCCACACGTCCGTCGGCATTTGCGGCGCGTCACAGGTCAAATCGATCGGATCAATCGCCGTCGCTGACAAGTCGAGCCGTTCGAGCTCAATCGAAAAACGGTCGGTGCGCAGCTCTTCCGTGAGACCGATCGCCCGCAGCACCCGCACCACCACGTCGCTGTTTTCGTCGAGACGTGGCCGTTCTCCGTCGGGAAAAGACTGCAAGTGCTGGAGCCGCGTCTCTGATTCGATTGCCAGCGTCTGCGAATATTCCCGCGCACGCAGGCTGCGCACGTTTAGCAACTTGCGCAGCTCCGGCGGTGGCTGATCGTTCGGTTCGCCGGCTGTGCTGTCGCTGCTTAGCGCCGGGGCAAGCTGCCAATACTGTTCAAACAGACGGCGTGAGATGCGATCGATCTGGTGGCGCACCAGACGCGGCGCCCCCAGATAAATTTCGACCAATTCCGCCAGCACCGTGCGCGCCAGTTGGAGCTTCGTCGTCGGATCGAATGCGCCGTGGGCGAAGAGTTCGCCGGGGCCGCCTTCTTGCATCTGTCGGGCGGTCAAAAGCGGCAGCGGTCCCGTCGGAGTTGCCCGGCCTTCCAGCGTCGCGAGCTGCGGCAGGTGCAAAAGCAGAAAGTGCTCCATGCTGACGACGGCTTCGCGCTGGGCCCGTTCGGGCAGGGTATGCCAGCCCGGCTGCCCGAGCGTAAACCAGCGCACCAGTTCCACCACCGCATGCGTCGCTGGCCCGGTGCTTTCCAGCACTCGACTTAGCAGATAAAGCTGCACGGCGGCGTGTGCTTCGTGACGGGGCGGCGCAAGCTCCAGCAGCTTGTCGCTCGCCTTGTTGCCGAGCGACTGATACAGCTTTTGACAGCGCTGGTTGAGAAGCTGCGGCTCCGTCAGTTCGTAGATCCGCATCCCGCCGTCGATCCCGCCGAGGACCAGATCGACGCGGCCACTCGATTCGACATCGGCCAGCGTCATCGACGTAAACAGAAATCCTGCGTCCATTCGCCACTGGACACCCGAGTGCGACTGCGACAGATCCATCGCGAAGACGTAACCAAACGACGTGCCGCCGAGCAAAAGGCCACGTCCCGTCGCCACGGCGCGATCGGTCAGCGTGCGTGCCGGCGCATAGGCCAGACAGACGAAGCGCCACTGCGGAAACAGCACCGAACGCAGCCTGCCGTCGCGGCTGATGCGCTGAAGTCCACCCCGCGCATAGGCGACGACCAGCTCGTCTTCGGTGAGCACCATGTCGGTGACTTCGCCGGGCAAAAACGACACCTTGCTAAAGTCGGTGCTTAAGGGGCTCTTTGGGCCGATGCGATCGTCGAGGATTTCGACCCACAAGCGGCCATCATCGGGGCGACCGCGCAGGACGGGAACCCGGCCCACTTCGCTGGAGTCGCCGATGAGTCGAATTTCGCCAAGCCCCATCGAGCTGACGCTGCGGTGTTCCAGTTCCGATACATCCCACTGCTGTCCGTCGCAGGTAAGCTTTAGCTCGCGGTAGACGGCGCTGCCATCGCTTTCTTCGACGGATGTGACGATGGCTTCCTGACGATGAAAGACGCCGAACGGGCTGAAACTGACGCCAAGCAGTCGTCCGCGGTAACGATGGCTGCCGATGGTCCACGATGCGACGGGGCCGCTTTCGGTCTGGCGGACGGTGAAGCGTGGCGTGTGGACGTTGTGATCGCTGTCGATGACGAGGATTTCGTTTTTGCCGTCCCCGTCGAGATCCGAGACACGAACCAGCAGCAGCTCGCGACCAAAGCGCAGCCGACAGCGCA
Source organism: Pseudomonadota bacterium (assembly GCA_035340095.1). Classification (GTDB taxonomy): domain Bacteria; phylum Myxococcota_A; class Polyangia; order Palsa-1104; family JAEUJZ01; genus JAEUKA01. The sequence goes on from DAORGN010000257.1 coordinate 3,691, forward strand.
AGATGGCCGGGCGATTGCGCAGCCGACACAGCCGCGTAAGTTCCTGCGCAGCCTCGTCGGGGGTTGGCAGGGCACTGCTCTGCGACAGCTTGACGAGCGCGCGATATTCTTCGACATCCTGCGTGGACAGCGGCGTTTCGGTACGACGGACACGCGGTTCGGCCATGTGCGCATCATACCTGCGCCCGCTTTGGCTTGCAGGTGACTCGGTGTGCAGAAGCGATCGGGGAGACGACTTCTCGATGGGAAAGGGAAGTTAACCGCCAAATGGATCGGCTGTGATCACGTCATCGCGCAGCACGTTGGGATGCAGGATTTCGCGCTCCTCGTGCTTCATGTGATCAAGGATGCTGTCGAGAAGCTTGGCCAGTCGCTCGGTGCGCTCGCTTCTTTGCTTGGTCGCAAACGACTGCTCCAGCGCTTCGAGCGCCAGGCGGTGTTCGTCGTGATGGCGGCTGTCCATCAGCGATTCGCGCTGCGGGCCCCACGCATCCAGCTTGACGATGATGCCGCGCAGGCTGGTTTCTTCGAAGCGGTTGTGCTCGCTGAGCGCCGCGGAGAGTTTGCCGAGTGTGCGTCGCAACTGTTCGTCGCCGGCTTCGTCTTGGCTCCGCGCGTTCTGTGCCGCGACCTCGCTGACAAGTTCGCGCAGACTGGCGTGTTGCAAAAGAAGCTGCTCTCGGAGCTTACTAAGCTGCATGGCGGTCTCCTCTCGACGGAAGTAGGCCCATCCTAGCATGCAGCCAAGGTGAGAATGCCGGATATCTCGTCTGACAATTGCAGAATAAGTCAGCGACGGGAAACTGTTTACGCGGGGGTGATAAGTGACACGGTGGTGTCAGCCAGGTCGATGCGCATGCGGTCGCTGCGATCGGGAATCAGGTCCCCGCCGCTCTGCATCGGAACCGGTTCGGAAACGCGCAGCTCGACGGCATCGCACAGAAAGTCGTGCAGCGACGGACTGCGATAATCCCCGCGCAGCACCGCTGGCAAGTGCGCCAGGGTTTCCCCGGCACTCGCATCGGTGCAGCGCAGGTGGAACATGTCTTTGCGGACATCGGCAAACGGGAAAATCCGCACCCCAAAACCGTAGCAAGGCACCGTTGCTGCGCCAGCGAGTGTGCAGCGTCCCCGATACAGCACGGTGCCGCGTGGCAGCGGTGTCTTGTCTGGCTGTCCGTCGAGACCAATTGAATAGGCCGGGCCTCCAACGTTTACGACTTCGACTTCCGGCAGCTTGCGCATCACAAAGCGCGGCACCGAGCGCAGCGCGACCGCCAGCACGTAGCGCAGCGGCGAACCAATCAGTCGGCCCAGGCCCATTTTGTCGAGCGCCCGCGTCGTCGCTCCATAGTCTTCGAGGATCTGCGAATCGAGCCCGGTTCCGGCAAACGGCGTCAGTCGATTGTTGACGCGCAAAAGCGGCAGATTGTGCACCGCGCCGTCCGTGATCCGGGCTTGGGAAAGCTGACCGGCGACGCCGCGCAGCGACGGACGGATTCCCTGGTAATAGCCAATCGCATTGCCAGTTCCCAGCGGCAGCACACCGACGCGCGGCAGCGGTCGGCCTTTGCGTCGACACGCTTCGCGCAGATCGTTCAGGCAGCAGACAAACGTGCCATCACCGCCGCCGAACAGCACGGTGTGATAGCTGCTGCTGGCAAGCTGCTCGGCGATTTGACGGCTGTGATCGAAGCTTTCGGACAGAAAGACGTGGTCGCGCGGGTGGAGCGCGTGAAGTCGGCGAATCATCCGTCGCGTCACCGCGCGGGCGTTGCGATTGAGTACGACGGCAACCCCGCCGGAGTGTCCAGCCGAAGCGGCGCGGGACAGCGACTGGGCGGGTGTAGATGCGGTAAACGTCTCGAACTGCATGCTGCGCGGTACAGCATTTCTTGGGCCAGCTGCTAGGCCGCGCGCAGTCTGCGATGTGTCCGACGGAGTTTTCCGTTTGCCCAGGCTTTGGGCTCTGCGCGACCTCCGCGCGTTGCCGCGTTGCCTCGGTGTCAGTGCATAGCCGTTTACGCAGTCGTGGGGG
>DAORGN010000258.1:0-5718 GCA_035340095.1 Pseudomonadota bacterium
AAATCAGCGCCCATAAAAACAGGGACCACTGAACCGCCAGCACCGTCGAAAACCGCAGCGTGAGCTGCCGTCGCCACAGTGCCAGCGGAACCGCCAGCGCGAGCAGCGTCAGCAAGACCGCTTGCGGGCGGAGCATCAGAAAATCGTCGCTGAGCATATCGAAGCGCAAAATACGATGCGCGACGATCAGCACAATGATCGCGAAGGCGGCCACGGTCGTGGAAGTTGAACGTCGACGGGTCCGTCTGTCAAGGGGCGCGAAGCTGGCGCAGGACCTGTCCGGCCAGTTTGCGGGTTTTTCGTCGCAAGAGCGCCAGCCCGAAAGCGGTTTTCCCGACGAGCGTTCGGTTGCCAATCAGCACCGTCTGCGTGTACTTTCGTTCGGCGCCGAGGTGGCTTTTGTACGGCTCGTCTCCTCGCAAGAGATCGAGTGCCAAGTAGCCTTCGCGGAGTGCCTTTCGCAAAAGCCGCAACAGCAGTATCCGCCCCGGTTCGTCGTCGAGATAGTCGGGATTTAGCCCACTTTGATAGCCGTGCAGAATCGGCCCGTCGGCCAGGCAGTAAAACACCGAGACGGGCACGCCTTGTCGGGTCATCCACGCCAACCACAGCTGTCCGCTCGCGAGCAGCGCTTGGGTCGCATCGCGGTGGAACGACAAAAAGTGCGGCCTGGCAAACATTCCGATCTGGCCGTGGTGGGCGCGTCGACGCTGGTGCAAATCGACCAGGATCGAAAAACCTTCCGCAAGCGATGCTTCGTCGCTGGCCATGTGGAACTGGTAGTCATTTGCAATGCCGCGGCGTTCGGCTCGACGCAGTCGGTTGCGATGGGGCCGTGCCACTTGCTTGAGGAATCCCTCGAAGCGGCACTCTTCGTAGGCATCGCTGCCCCGTGGATGGGTTGGATCGTCCGCGACGGTCAGACGCCAACAGGCCACGCCGGGCTTGGTTTCCAGCGGATGACCTCGCCGCGAAAGTCCGGCTTGCAGAAGCAAAAGCGCTTCATCGCTCGCGTCCTGCGCGTCGAGCAGCATAAGTTCCCAGGTCCGCGAGAGATCCGTTTGTCGTCCCGTCCCCGAGAGCGAATCGCCGATCGCTTCTGCGACCTCTTGTGCGCGATCTTTTGCCGCCAAAATCCCCAGATATTCCGAGCAGACTTCGCCACTGGCCAGCGGACGCAGTACCCGTCCTTGTGGCGTCAGTTGCCGATAGCATGGCAAAAGCCCGATGAGCTGCGGACCGTCGAAACATGCCACCAGGTGGAGCCGTTGGCCGGGGCGGCGACCGTAGTTTCGCCACCACGCCACTTGCCAGTCCCAACTGCGGAACGGCTGCCCGACGGCAAGCTGATTCCATGAAACCCGCAGCGCGGCAAGCTCATGTTCACTTGTGATGATTCGGACCGACATCGAGTGCGGCAGTGTAGCGCTTGTTTGCCATCAGATGCTGCTGCGCGTAGGGCATAGAAATCACTGCGCCTTGCGATGTAGAATCAGTGCTTATGAAAAACGTAAGTTATCTTCCCAATCGAACCGTGCCAAGCCGTCGTCGTCAGCCACTGTCGTCGCTTCTGCGGCGCGGGCTGTCGCTGATCGCACTTGTGTCGCTTGGTGGCGTGCTCGGTTGTGGTCCGGGCAACTTGCGAGCGACGGACCTTACCCCCAAAGAACGCGATGTGCAGCTGTTCGAAAACGGCGAAGCGCCAAACTGCACCCTGTTCGAGGACTACGGTACGATCTCGGTCGAGTCGGGCACGTCGCTGTCGCAGGGAACCTACGAATCGAGCAAAGCCAAGCTCAAGCGTGCAGCGGCGGAGCTGGGGGCGACGTCGGTGCGAGTCACGAGTCAGAACACCGCCGGAAAGATCCACAAAGCGAGCGGCGTGGCCATCAAGTGCCTCAAGCGTGAGGGCTAAGCCGCAGCGCCGCTAGAACGCTCCGCCGGGCCCGCGACCGCCATCGTCGGTACGAGGTGGCTGCACCGGGGGCGCGATGGTCCGGGCTCGATTCCAGTTGGCTCCAAACAGCGACGCCATGCCTGCTTCGGCGGCCAGCCTGACCGCGGTGTTCGGACTGGCGCTGAAGGTGCGGAAAAGCTGGATCACCGCCGGGCTGCGTGTTCCGGCCAGTCGTTTGAGCAGCTCGGCGCGCTGGCGCATGCTCGTCGTTGCTTTGGCGATGTTGACCAGATCGTCGAGCTTTGCATCGTCAGTGAGTGGCAGCGGTGGGCCATCGGCTTCATCATCCGATCCGGTCGGTGCCGATTCACTGGCTGTCGCGATCGACGCTGCCGCTGCGACGGGCGGATCCACCTGTGCCGCTGGCGTGGGCGCGGTCGTCACGGCTGCGGGGGCTGGCAAAACAGCCGCTGCGGGGGCTGGCGAAACAGCCGGTGCCGGGGCAGCTTCCACGCGACTCGGTGGGAGCAGGCCGGCTTTCGCAAGCGCTGCCGCCAAGCGCGGATTGGTCGGTCGCGCTGCTGCTTGAGGCGCCTGGGCTGCGGGCTGCGGGGCATCGAGCTTCGCCGACTCCACTTTGGGTGGTGGTGGTGTCGCGGCTGCCGCTTGATGGGGTTCGGGGCTTGCTGCGGTCCGTGCGGACTGTGCCGGCGCAGCCGTCGCCTGAGCGGGGCTTTGTGGGGCGGCCACCTGGGCGCTCGGACTGGACGTGGCTGGTGCCGGTGCGGGCGAAAGCAGCTCTTTGGGAATCGGCTTGCCCATCGCGCGTGCCGCATCGAGAGCAGCCAGACGGCGTGCTTCCTCACGGCTGCGATCGGCTTCGCTCGGTTCCGAATCCGCCACGCCTGCTGCCGGGGTCGCAAGTCCACTGGCTGCGGCTGGCGAGCTGCCGACGCGCAGGGTGAACGAATGTGGCTGAAGCGGATTTCCATAGCTTGCGGCAGGGGCAAACTTCGGCGCGACCAGCGTTCCACCGCTGCACAAGAGAACCGGTGCGGTTTGTCCGATGGGTTTGGGATGGGTCAATGCTCTCCACGCGGCACCGAGCAGATCGGCATCCTGAACGACCAGCGCCGCGCCACGTAGATCGGCGTCGCGACGCAGCCTCCGCAGCGCCGCGGTTAGATCGGGCAGCGGCCAACCACTGAGCGCACCTCCATCGAGAAAAAACACAGGCCGTGACAGCCGCAGCCGCACCGCTTGGGCGAGCAGACCCGTCGATTCCGCCCCGCACCCCGATAGAAACAACAGCAGCGGTCGCGTGCTGACGAGCTTTTCTTTGACCAGCTCCAGAACTTGCTGGGCTGGACGATCGGAAACGAACTCTGCGGCCCAGCTCGCATCCGGTTCGGGCGTGGGCAGAATCGACAGTCCTGGCAACTGCGACGGCATGCTCTCGCGCCGCTGCGCGAACGTGGTCAGTCCGCGCGCCAAAAACAAAGGTTCCGTCGGGTGTGGATGGCCCAGCTCGGCGCTCGTCGGCACTTCGACAAGTGCGGCGGCGCGCAACAGCTGCTGCGGCCCGAGCAGATCCAGCAGACCCGCCACCGGCAGTTTGAGGGCCGAGGCAAGCTGCTCAACCGTTGTACTGCCTGGCTCTGCGAGCAGCGCTTCGACGATCTGCTGTTCTTGTTCTGAAAGCTTAAACAAACCATAGACCGCACGGAGATCAACAGCTGGTGGACGGGCTGATTTGCTGCGGCTGGTCGTTTTTTGGGGGCGATTCGGAGTGGCTGCGGGGGTCGTGGCCGAGGGCGCAGGCTTTTTGCTGGGCATAGCCTCTCGAATATATCACGAGGAGAGGCCAGTTTGGACGAAGCAAGCGGCGGCTATGTCTACAGCAAATCGTCGACGCGGTGACGAAGCGTGTCACGCAGCATTCGGTGCGCCCGCAGCCGGCGGGTGCGAACGCCACCGACCGTCAGTCCCAGCGACTCAGCGACTTCCTGAACCGGTTTTTCGTCGAGATCGCAGTGCATCACAACCAGGCGATAACGCTCGGGGAGCTGCGAGATGGCCCAGCGCAAAAGGTCAGCTTGCTGACTGTCTTCCAGCTTCCACTGCGCGGGTTCCGACGAACCACAACCATACAGCCAGCTCGAATCTTTCGGCAGCGTCGTCATCGCACGGGTTGTGCGATCACTTGCCCGTCGCTCGCGCCGCATCGTCATCAGCACGGCATTGGCACCGACGCGATACATCCAGGTACCAAGCTGGGAATCGCCGCGGAAATAGTCCAAATGGGACAGCGCAGCGACGAGCGCATCTTGGGCTGCGTCTTCGGCTGTCGTTTCATCGCGAAGCATCCGTCGGGCCTGGCGAACGAGAGCCGGTCGGCTTGCGGCGACCGCTTGGGCGAGGGTCTTGCTGGACTGAGTCTGTTGCGTCGTCATGGCAACTCTCCGATGTCTTGAGGAATGCACAGCTGGCTTATAGACAAACCTTATACAAGCCTGGCATGGATGTGTCAATAAGAAAAAATCTATTTTTAGAATCTCTCTAATTTTTCGTCTGAAATTTATAAAATATCTTGCGCAAATATTCATTCATTGAACAAACCTTGACTTCGATCAATGCCTGCACCAAGCTGATCAGCGTGAGCAAGTACCGAATCCAGACCGTCGCCCAACTGACCGGCCTTTCATCGGCGCTCATTCGGGCTTGGGAAGCACGCTATCGGCTCGTCGTGCCGGAACGAACAGACTCGGGGTATAGGCTGTATTCCGACGAAGATGTCGCGGTTTTGCTAGGGGCACAGCGTCTGGTCAAGCAGGGGATGGCGCCGATGCAGATTGCGAAACTGCCGCGCGAGCAGATTGTCAGCGGTCAGCGTTTGCAGCTGGTTCCTGGCGAAGTTTCAGCGCCAGAACCAGTTGTCCTTCGCGATCCAGCGGATGAAGTAGCAACCAAAGATGAAACAAACATTAGACAACCGCTGAGCTTCGCCGAACGAATCGATCAACTGTTGATTGCCTTTGCCAACTTCGACCGTCCAGCAGCTGATGAGCTTTTGGCGGCTCCTCTTCGCCATATGCCGACGGAGCAGGTCTGTCGAGAGCTGCTACTACCGCTGCTCGTCGAGGTGGGGGAGCGCTGGCATCGCGGAGAGCTGACGGTCGCTGCCGAGCATTTTGGTACGACGCTGGTGCGCAATCGGCTGATGTCGCTGCTCGACGGGCTGCGCCGCGCTGATCGGACTCACACGGTGCTTTGTGCTTGTCCCTCGGGCGATTTGCACGAAATGGGGCTGCTTTTGTTTGCGCTGGAGGCGACCATTCAAGGCTGGGAGCCGGTGTATTTGGGGCCCAATGTGCCGCTCAGCGACTTGTTACACTCGGCGCAAAGAGTACGTCCGACGCTGGTTGCGCTGTCGTTTGTGATGCGTCACGACCCGAGCGAGCTGCGCCGGTTGCTGTCGGAAGCGGTGACGGGGCTGCGTGGTATATCGCCGCTGCTCGTCGGTGGTAGTGGACTGCGTGGACAATCGGATGTCGTGCGTTCAACCGGCTGTCTCATGATGCCGGAGAGCGGGCGTCTCGCGGATCTGCTGCCCTTCCTTGCGAAAGACCGAACCGAGTCACCGCGCGTCGGCAAGGCGCCCGCGAGCGGCAAAACATCAAAAAAGTTCTTGCGTTAGGCGCTCTCTCCTTGGTAGAAGTTCGGAACCTTTCGGACGGAAACGTCTCGGGGCTGTAGCTCAGTTGGTAGAGCGCTAGAATCGCACTCTAGAGGCCAGGGGTTCGACTCCCCTCAGCTCCACA
>DAORGN010000259.1:0-5715 GCA_035340095.1 Pseudomonadota bacterium
AGCGATGAGACACAGATCCTCGACCGGGTGTCGCCAGCGCACATGATTCAGAGGATTGCGAGCTCGGACCCGGTGCCGCGTGCACCCGCGCCGACGCCGGGAATGACGCACCGACGGCCAGATCCAGCGCCGATGCCGCCACCTGTCGCGACGCCGCTCCGTCCGCAGACGCCACCGCGGGGGCTTACACCCGTGGCTCAGACGCATTCGCCCGCGCCGCCCCCGATCGATGCCGATCGTCCGCATGGGGATGTGGCCGGGGAGCTGAGCCTGGCAGATGTGTTGATTGCTGATCGCGACTTGCTTGCCGATCCGTCGGGGCCGCCGATTCCGCAGCCCAGCCGCCGCGCTGGCGATGCGCATCTTCCGGGTGTCGCGCGTGAAGTGCGCAAGTCGATTCCGCCGGCACCTGCGGTCAAACAGGCCGTCGCTGAAGAACCGCCTCAATCCGCCAAGCGGGCGGCGCTGCTTGCCGCGGCACTCGAAGCGCCAGAACCGGTCAGGCCCACGGCAGCGGTCAGGGCTTCGGCCCCAGCGACCAAAGCGGTCAAGACCGTCCCTGCCGCGGTGGCGACGCCCGCGCCTGCTGTCGTCCCAGCACCCGTCGTCGCTGCAGCGCCGGTTCCCGTTCCCGATTCCCCGCGCGGGATCAAGCTGCCGCCGATCGCCAAACCGGGCAAAACGGCGGCGATTCCGACGATTGCGCCGGCTCCGGCTGCCGTCACGTCATCCGCGGGAGCACCGACGCTGGTTGGGGATGTGCCGGTGGCGACGGACGCACCGAAACCGGCTCCGACCGTCGCTGCGCCAGTCGTCGAAAACAAGAGTGCGGCTCCGGCCAAAGCAACAGCGACAAGCAAAGCCTTGGCAAAAGAGGTCAAAGCGGCAGCGGTAAAGTCCGTCGCAGCCGAAAAGCCAGCGGCGGTTGTGGCTCCGGTTGCGGTGGAAAAACCGGCTGAAAAAGTGGCGGCTGAAAAACCGGCGGTGGAAAAACCGGCGCTGGAAAAAGTGGCAGCGGAAAAGCCCGTCGGGGACAAGCCGGCGCTGGGGCTTCCGGGGCTTGGCAAAACCGCGAGCGCGGCAGCCAAAGCACCGCTGCCGAGCAAGGCGGAAAGCAAGCCGAGTCCTGCGCCCATCGCGGCCAAGCCGGCTGAAGTCAAAGCCGTCGAAAACAAACCGGCAGAAAGCAAACCGGCGGCGGTCAAAGTCACCGATTCAAAGCCTGTCGAAGCCAAAGCCGCAGAGTCCAAACCACCGGCAGCCAAAGCCGCGCCCGTGGCGAGCAAAGCCGACCCAGTGACACCTGTTGTGTCACCTGCGGCTGCAAAGGCTGCGGCCAAGCCGATTGCTCAGGTCAAAGTGACGGCGGCGAAAGCGGCGGCTGCCAAAGCGGCTGCGGAAAAAGCGCCCGTCTTTGATCAGTCCGACCTCTCCGATCCATCGATGAGCCCCTCGCAGTTCTTCCGCGTGTTCGACGCCAAGACGCCGTTTGAAGACGACAAGTAGCACGCGCTGTTCCGCTGACACGCGCCTTTCCGCGCCCCAAAACGCCTTTCGCTAGGGGAATCCCCTGTGCATTTGGGGTGATCACCGGATAGGCGCTTTCTGTTACGTCTGTAAAAATGTGCCGGTTCATGTTTGGTTGTCGTCGGAAAATCGTCGCTTCCGTGCTGGGCTGGCTGCTGCTTGCCAGCGGCGAGGTGTGGGCTGACGACGATCCGTTCCAGACGCATGTCCGTGCCGGTCGCGAAGACGGTGTTTCGAGCGAGCGCGCCCACAGCGCGGTCAGTCGCAGCGACATCGAAAGACGGCAGCCGCGGTCTGCTCCCGATGCGCTTCGCTATGAGAGCGGCGTGTTTGTCCAGCAGTCCGCGCACGGTCAAGGATCGGCGTTCATTCGCGGTCTGACCGGGCAGCAGACGCTGATGATGTTCGACGGGATACGCCTTAACAACTCGACGTACCGGCAGGGGCCCAATCAGTACTTTTTCACGATCGATTCGCGCACGGTGGACACAATCGAAGTGCTGCGCGGTGGCGGATCGACGCGCTATGGATCGGATGCGCTCGGCGGAGTGATCGCAGCCTATCCGATTGATCCGCTGGTCTTGGATCGGGAACTTCTGTTTCGACCGCAGCTTCACTTTCGCACCACGTCCGCGGACGATGAAGTGTCTGGTCGCGCGCAGGTTCATGTCTCTGGACCGATCCATGGGGGCGACCTTGGCTTCGTCGGTGGCGTTGGTTATCGCAATGTCGGTGCACTCACGGGAGAGCGGGTCGAAAATCCCAATCCGGACACTCCGCTTGGCCGCTATCCGATGGTTCCTGCGTATGAAAAAGATGGGATCACCCAGCGCGGAACCGGATTTAAGGAACTGACCGCAGATGGCCGTTTGGTGCTGCGGCTGGGTCATACGCAGCGTCTGACGGTGGCGACATATCACTATCTACAGTTTGATGTTCCGCGCACCGATCAGTGTCCACCACCGACGGCGCCTCCTGATACGTGCTTGAGCTACGAGCAGCAGTTTCGCCACCTTGGGTATCTGACCTACGAAGGCAGACTTGGTGATTTTCTGTGGCCGCTGCGAATCACCGTGTCTGTGCAGGCGCAGCATGAAAAACAGCGCTATGACGATCCATCCGTGCTGGTGGTTCGGACCGGGATTGATGATGTCTTGACGCTGGGTTTTGTCGCCAACGCGAAAGCACGTCCGCTTGTGCTGCGAAAAGATGTGCAGCTGCGGATCTCCTATGGCTTCGATCAGTATACGGACTGGCTCACCTCGACGGCATTTCGCACGTATACAGATACCTTGCAGACCGATCAAAGGAGCCGCGGACAGTACGTTTCGGGGTCTTCCTATTTGTATGGGGGACTGTATGCCGATGCGTCCCTTGCGCTTCCCAAACAGGTCATCGTGTTTGGAGGGGCGCGCTGGTCGTGGATTCATGCGACGGCGCCCTCTGATCCAGCTTCCGGAACGCGCGCGGTCAATCAGACGTACCTTCCGGTGATTGGCAGAGTCGGAACAGAATGGAAGCCCGCACGACTTGTGGCGCTGCGGTTTAACATCGACCATTCCTTTCGCGCGCCCAACCTAAATGACCTGACGGCGCGACAACAGACGGGGCCCGGATTTCAGTTTGAAAATGCCGACCTGCGACCAGAGCGAGCGACGACGTTCGAGCTGGGCGCGCTGCTCGAACACTCCATCGTTTCGGCGCAGCTGTGGGGCTTTGAAACCATCCTAAACGATGCCGTACTCAAGGTATCAAAGACGCTCGCAGAGTGTCCTCCAGAGACGCCGCAGTGTCTGGGATCATGGTCGCGCTTGCAGCTTCAGAATGCGCCATCCTATTCAGAGCTGCGTGGTGTGGAAGCGATGGTGCGTGTGCGCAGCGATGTTGGTTTTGGCGTTCGCGCTACGCTTGCATACACGTTTGGAGAGACTCCGCGGGTTGGCAACATCGGGTACGGAGCATACGGAGTCATCGTCGGTGAACGTGTTCCGATGACGCGGATTCCACCGCTCAATGGAACCGCGGAAGCCATCTATCAGCGGAGCTCGTTTGAAGCATCGCTAGGCGTTCGCTGGGCCGCACCCCAGTATCGCTTGGCGCTTGCGGACTATGCCGATGCGCGAATTCCCAAGTATGGAACACCTGGTTTTGTCGTCGTCGATCTGCGCACCAGCTTCCGGATTCATGATCGGATTGTCCTTGGTGGTGTGCTTGAAAATATCGGCAACGCTGCGTATCGCTATCACGGGTCAAGTGTAAACGGAGGCGGACGCGGTTTCATCATGACCCTGCGAATTGATTGATCTTTTCCCGATGGTCGGGAGTAGCAGTCGCTTAATAGACTGGAGAAGGAGAGGATGCCAATGAAGACGATGAAGAACATGATTTGTGCTTTGGGGTTTGTGGGAATCTTGTTTGGTGCTGCGTGTGATTCGACGACACCGATGCAGCAGATGCCAAACCTCTGCGTCGCGGACACTCCGGCGACACCGATGTGCAAGCCGTTCACGGGCGCTCTCTCTTCCTGCAAGTGCTCAAATGATGAGTACGCACCGCGGTTTAATAACAGCAAAAATGACACCTGGCCGGCGTGCATTTCTGACGCAAATCCGAGCAAGTATGTCCAGCTTGGATCCTCTTTGCCGGCGTCCGCTGCGCGTGCCCAAGCGTTTGTGGACATGGGAACGATGCTGTGGAAAAAGGGAAGTACACCGACAGCAACAGACTTCACGGTGGCGCGCGACAAGTATTCGGTGGCCGAGGGCCTGGGTTCGCGAGTCGCGCGTCGTCAGGACATTCACTATCCGGAAGTTCCGGGTGACAACAAGTTTGCTTGCGCGGATCAAACGGTCGCGACGATGTACCCGGATCGCTGCGCTTCGCTTGCAAAGCTGAAGCCGATCGTTGATGCGGCGTTCACAGCCGGAATCGCAGGAACCAAGCCGCTTGTGCAGTCGGCTCGCATCGAAGCTGCGCTGCTGTGGTTTTTCTATCTGTCGCCCCTTTCGGAAGAGTGGACTTCGACGTTTGATGACATCGAAGATGTCGATTCCGCGTGGGGTTACCTAACGGGTGGAACCGACCGTGGGAGTCCAATCGGAATCGGTCAGTACATCCAATCTCTCGACGGTGAAACCTACGATCGGGCGTTTGATGGAGTGCTGGCTGGACGCTGCTGGCGCGACATCGACAAGGCGTTCCCCAGCACATGCAGTCTGTTTTACCAGCGGACGACATCGCAGCTAGACAAAGCGCTGACGCGCGGAATGGCGCTGATTCTGCGCGATCGAATTGGCAAGATTCCGACCCTGACAGGAGAAGCCCAGGAAGCGGCGCTCAACTTCGTGAACATCATCGGTGGACTGATGGATCGGGCGGCGCGTGCGATTGATCCAGCCAAGGCCGATCAGCTCAAGACATCGACGCAGGCAACCACGGCTGCCGGTGTGAACGTGACGCAGGCGCAGTCGATTCTCGATACGCTGTTCGCTTGCCCGTAACGCCCGCTTCGCTTCCATCGAGCGTTTCCGTTTGCAAAAAAGCGGCCTGTGATATGGTCCGCTGATGCGGAAACCGACCCTCCTTGCCTCGCTTTTTCTTGCTTCTATTCCGTCGCTCAGCTGTGTTCCGGGGCCCGATTCGGTGCCTCCGGACAGTCCTCCTGTCATCGATCCGATGAAGATGCCTGATCCCAGCTGCCGCAGCGGACAGACTGCGCATATCGGAACCAATTTTTTTGAAGACATTTCGGATCGCAGTGGCATCCGGGTCGGCAACTACGTTCCTTCGCCAACGATGCCGATTCCCATCAATGATCACAGCCGGCTGGCGTTCGCGGATCTGAATGGCGATGGCTTCGACGACATCGTGATGCACAGCCTGTTTCCCAATCCGCAAAAAGGGGTTCCGTTTGAGCACTTGGTCTTCCTAAACAACCAAGACGGTACGTTCCGTGACTTTTCTGATGAGTCCGGACTGCGCAAAGTCCAAGCCGGATTTTTTGCTTTCGGGGACATCGACAACGACGGTGATCAGGATGCTTTCGCCGGGCTCGACATTCCGCTTGGCGGACAGAATCACCAGATTCTTCTAAACGATGGCAAAGGCCACTTTTCACCCAAAGCAAACGCCGGGGTGGAAGCCCCGATGGGAGCCGATACGGTGACAGGAAACGCGCTGTTTGCCGAC
>DAORGN010000260.1:0-5648 GCA_035340095.1 Pseudomonadota bacterium
AAACATCTGGAGCAGCCGCAGCACACCGAGCTTCAGGCTGCGCTGAAAGTACAGTTCGCGGGCGTCGCAGACCATGATTTCGACGGAGCCGCCGCCGATGTCGAACAGAAGCGCGCGTCGATTGCCGAGCGGTAGCACCGATCGAGCGCCCAGGTAAATCAGCCGCGCCTCTTCTTCGCCGCTGATGACTTGCAGGTCGATGCCGGTTTCATCGCGCACCGCACGAACAAAGTCACCGCCGTTTAAGGCTTCGCGGGTGGCGCTTGTGGCCACAGCGACGGTTGCATCGACTTGGTGGCTGTCACAGAGCTTGCGGAACGTGCGCAGGGCTTCGGTGGCGCGCAGAAACGACTCGGGGGAAATGACGCCGTTTTGGAACGTGGAATCGCCGAGCCGAACCATGTCCTTTTGGCGATCGACGACCTCGACCTGACCTTGGGCGCTGATCTGCCCAATCATCAGGTGGAACGAATTGGTGCCGCAGTCGATGGATGCGATTTTCATGCGCCGCGCTCCATCGCCAGCCAAATGTCGTAAAGCGGTGGCAGGTCGGCCTGGCGTGCCGATTTGGGCTTTGGGCCTTCGCTGTCTGCTTCATCACTTGCCGCGTCGGTGTCGTTTTCGCCAAGCTTTTGTAGCCGTCGCGGCAGCTTCGACAAAATCGCCAGATGCAGATCACTGCGCTGCGGTTCCCCGTCTTGCGTCGTTGTCATCGTGAACGCGACGTGGACTTCGCCTTTTTTGTCCCAGACTGCCGCCGGTTCCCGCGCGCCGGCTTTGCTATCGAGCAGCACCACCTGTTTGGGCTTATCGGCACACGGCGGATAGGCGATGAGCACAAGCTCGCTGTGCTGCGGATCGGGCCGGTGTTCCGCCAACAGCAAGCCGCGCGCAAGCGGGGCAGGGAACGCATAGCCCGAATCGGTGCGGGCGACGATTTGGCCGCTGCCAATCACCAGTTCAAAAATCGTTGGGCCGTTTTCCAAGATCGCTTCGACAAAGACGCTGTCGCCCAGCGGCGCCCACGTAGGATGCGCAAGCTGCGCCAGTTTGTGTCCTGGCAGACTGCCGAGCAGAAGCTCTCGGCTGCCTTGCGCCAGATCATAAATCCACAGCCGAAGCTGCGAGTCTTGACTGCCTTCATCGGCGAGAAAGGCCAGCTTCGACCCGTCGGGGGAAAACGTGGGATCGCGATACAGCCGGCCATCGCCACCGAGCAGCCGCTTGGGTTCGCTGTCGCCAGCCGCCAGCAGCCAGATTTCACAAGTGGCGCCGACTTGCCGGCCATAGGCGATGCTGCCGTCTTGTGCGATGGCGCCTCGTCCGAGCGCGGGTCCGGCCAGAACGCGCGCCACCCGTCCTTTGCGATCGGACAAAAGCCAGTGCGATTCGCTGCCGCTGCCCAGCGCATGCAGCAAAAACCGCCCGTCGGGAGAAAAGCTCGGCTTTTGATGGTGAAGCTGTCCCGCTGTCAGTCGCCGCGTCTTGCGCAGCTCAAGGTCGCGGAGGTTGCCAAGGCTTGGTCGAGTCATCGCTTTGTCCTTTGCATCCGCAGAGCACGGGTTTGCCACAAACCGCGGATGCTGGCGGCATGGTATCGGGCCGCGCCGCCGAGAGGAAGCCCCCGTCATCACCTGTCACGGAAGCGTCACATCCAGGTCGACGCACGGACTCGCGTGGCTGCGGAATTCGGTACGGAACAACCGCAATAAATTCCCATGGTTATGTTTCACACCGAAATCTAGCAGCCTGATATCTTGCGCGCAGTTTAGGAGTGATCATGCGCAAACGAACTTTCTTGTCTTCTGTCGTTTTGTACACGCTTGCGGTGGCTTCGCCTGCGCTTGCACAGACTTCGCCTGATGCGACCGCGCCCGCTTCCCCTTCACCCAGTGATTCAGCAGGCACATCGTCTGCGCCATCGACGGACGGTTCGTCTTTGGGCTCGTCGGGGTCTGCGCGGTCCATGTCCGCTTCTGACGGTTCCAGCGACACGACGTCGGATCGACTCAAGCAGCGGGAAAATGGCGTGGTGGTTTCGCTGGGCCTGACCAGCCGCATGCCGGTTGTGCAGGTCGATGGCACCACGTCTGCCGCCGCAAACGGCATCGGTGGCAGCCTGATGGCCGGTTACAAGCTCAATCGCATCATCGTCGGACTTGGCTTTTCAATCGATCACTTCGGTCAAAAGACCAAGCTCGTCGCACCGTCGGGAACGGCGACCAGCGTGACCGATACCACGTCGTTTTTGATCTCGCCGACGGTTCAGGTGGGCATCCTGCGCGCTGCCGCCGGACGGCTGGAACTGTATGGCTCGGCGCAGTTTGGCCTGGGCCGCGCATTCCTCAGCCGCAGCAATGATCCGACCCTGCCGTCCGACGTGCTTGCGACCTACGACAACAAAAACTTCCATCTCAACTACGAGGTTGGTCCTGGGCTGCGCTTCTACTTCATCCCGCAGTTTGCCCTGCAGCTTACGAGCGGCGTCGCCGGCGACCACTTCTTCGCATCCCAGGACAATCCATCGGGACGGCGCACCGACAGCTTGTCGAGCGTGAGCCTGTTTGGAAACCTAGGCTTGCTTGGAGTCTTCTAAGTCTGCTTTCGGTCAGTCCACATTCATTCCTTTGGAGGCAACCCATGCGACTTCTTGGCATCGTCGGACTTCTCGCGCTCTCGGTCGGGTGCGATGCAACACCAGCGAGCACTGCTCCATCGACAGCACGCGAGTTTCTGGCGACGTACAACCAGATTTCGTGCGAGTCCCGTCTGCGCTGCTGCGGCACGGTCTGTAGCGACGCAAGCGATGACAGTTTCTACAAAAACTACTCTCGGACGCTCGATTACGTAGCGGCTGGGCTTTACCGGTTCGACCCGGCGGCGGCCTCGGCGTGTCTTGCGTCGTATTCCGACTTTTACAAGTCGTGCGATACCGCGCTCACCGATCTGCCGGTGGTCAGTGCCCAGTGTGGCGCTGTCATTGTCGGCAACACCCAGGCCGGCGGGCAGTGTGACAGCAGCCTTTCGCCGAGCAACTGCGTGGCGGACACCACCTGCTCGGGCGGAACCTGCATGGCGAAGGCCAAGGTTGGCGAATCGTGCCTGACTTCAAGCTGTGTGGCGGCGGCGTTCTGCGATACGTCGGTCGCCATGCCGGTCTGCAAGGCGCGGCTTACGGCGGGCCAGACCTGTACGGCCAGCTCGCAGTGCCAAACGACGGCGTTCTGTGATTCGAGTGTCCTGCCGCGTGTCTGCACCGACTATGGCAAGGAAGGCCAGCCGTGCAGCGCATCGAAGCTGTGTGATCCCACGAGCGGCAAGCTGTCCTGCCTGCCAAACCAAGTCTGTGGCGGTCCGCAAAACGATGGCGCCGCGTGTGCAAGCTCGACCCAGTGCAAGAGCGGTCGCTGCGCGGGCGTGGCCCCAAACCAAGTCTGCCAGGCCCAGCCATCGCCACAGACGCTTCGCGATCAGCTCTGCGGTCTGAAGTAGTCGCCCGCCGTTTTCGCCCGCCGTTTTTGCCCGCCCTGATCCCGCCGGAAATTCGTGCGCGATTGCGTGTCGCGCGTCTCCCGCTGCCAAGCAACTTTCGGTAAGCTATGGGAAGCTGCTCTCTCTTCGCATCTGCTGTGGCGGTGCCCTGGGGGAGCGGGGGGACGAAAACACCATGTCAGGCAAGCAGCAGGCGCGCTTTGCGCCGTCGGGCAACATCATCGTCTGCGGACGCGCCTACAACATTGGCTGGCCGGTCGTAAATTTCTACGACAACCCCAACTTCAGCGCCTACCGGCTCGGCTGTTACAAAGGCAAGGACGGCTCGCCGCCGGGCGCTTTGCCGTTTGGTCCCGCCAAGGGTCTTGGCAAGTCACCGTATCGCTACCGCGAGCGTCGCTTGATGGGTGGCCAGCGCAACGACCTGCGCCGTCTGCAAGACATCATCCGTCAGTTTGTGCTGCACCACGACGGCTGCGCGACCAGTGCCGACTGTTTCCATGTGCTCCATGACGAGCGTGGTCTGTCGGCCCACTTTCTGGTCGACAACAACGGCTGGATTTATCAGACGCTGGATCTGTCCGACGGCGCGTTTCATGCGTCGGGCGTAAACGAGATATCCATCGGCGTCGAGCTGTGCAACCGCGGCCCCGTCGAGCTGGACGGCCCGCAGTTTTACTCAAAGCGCGGCATTTCTCGCGATGTCACCGAGGTGGTGGTCCACAACACCCGCTACCGCATGTGGCAATACACCCAGGATCAGTACCTGGCGATGGCGGCGCTTGGCAAAGCGCTGGCGCGTCTGCTCCCGAACTTGCCGCAGGTGTTCCCCGAGTGGAACGGCCAAATCCTCAACACCTGGATGGCCGACCCGCGCGCGTTTGCCGGCTACATCGGCCACTACCACGTCACCAACAACAAGTGGGATCCGGGCTGCTTTGACTTCAAGTGGCTGGCGCAGAAAATCCGGGTTAGCTCGACGTGGTTTGTCTGTTTGGACAAAAACAGTGAGTGTCCCAAGCCGCCCGAAATCGCCGAAAATCCGCAGCTAGCCGAGCAGCAGGGCCAAGTCCTGTTTCGCAACAACGAAGAAGACGCGATGGGGGGCTACTTTCCCGTCGGGCCGTTTGGGCGCTCGCGGCTGTGGCACGGCGGCATTCACCTGAACTTGCCGCAAGGTGCGCCGGTGTTTACGCCGTTTCCCGGACGGATTGTGGCGGCGCGGTTTGGCGATGATGTTCCGACGGGGTCTGCCAACTTTGTGCTGATGCGGCACTATTTCCGTCTGGCTGGCGTCGAGACGCTGTTTTTCATCCTCTACATGCACGTCGAGCGCGAGGAACCAAAAAGCGGACGCACGCCGTGGCTGTTTGAGGCCGACAAAAAGCCGTTCTTTTCGGCGATGTCTTCGGGCGGCGTGTTCTATCCGGACATCGACTTGGCCGGCGGTGAAATGATAGGCCACGTCGGTCAGGCCGGTCCGCCCGGCAACTACGAAAGCCAAATCCACGTCGAAGTGATGTCGCCTGAAGACCTGGGGTCGAAGCTCGATGCGGGGTATTTTTCGTCGATTGATGGCAAGTCGAGCGGTCACTTCTGCGACGTGCGCGACATCGTTTCGGCGATCGACCGACCCAAAGGCAAAGGCGACGGCATCCTGACCGAAAAAGAGCTGCGCGACTTTTTCCAAAACGACCAGGGCAAGCTGGAGCTGCGCAAGCTGGCGGTGCGCTTTCAGTCCGAGTGGGGCGACGCCAATGACTGGGAACAGCAGCTAAACCTGAGCAAAGACTTTCGCGCGATGCCAAAGCCGGTGCGCGCCAAGCTGTACCGCGACCAGATCAAACCGACGCTGTGGTACACGGCAGAGCTGGCCGAAAAAGTCGGTCTGCCCAAAGACTTTGTGGTCTGGCACTACCATCCCGTGCGCTTTATCGCGTGGATGAACAGCCAGCTTCGCAAGCAAGCGACGACGATGGTGGGTCAGATTCAGGTGGCGCAGGGGCCGGCGGCAGCCAAAGTGCTCGATGACCGTGAATCGCTCGAAGGCTTCACCGATGAAGAAGACGAGCTGTCGCCCGAAGCCAGTCGCCGGCTCACGCTCGAAGACCTGGCAGGCGGCTACCCCGACGAATCCCCCGGCAAGTAACACGCAC
>DAORGN010000261.1:0-5646 GCA_035340095.1 Pseudomonadota bacterium
CGCTTGCTTGAGACCACCCTGCTGCTGGAACAGAAGCACGCGGAAACCGTCAAAGCCCGCGTCGCGCAGCGCCTTGCGGTATTCGGTCACATACGTTCCGAAACGGCACGGACCACAGGCGCCCGCGGTGACAAACAGGTAGCGCTCGATGATTTCCTTGGTCGGAATCTGCTTCACATCGCGCAGATAGAGCAGGTGCTTGATCAGGTTTCCGACCGTAAAGTACGTCGGGTTGCACTGACCGCGGTTGCCAAACTCTTTGCCAACCTGAAGCGCGCTGTTGTCGGGCACATCCAGCGGCACCACGCGATAGCCAATGCCTTCGAGCGCGCCCGAGATCAGGAAGTCCTGCGCCATCGTCAGACCACCACAGAGCATCGTGGTGTGCGGACGCTGCGACGCAGTCCAGCGCTGATGAATCTCGTCTTTCCACTGCTCGCGCGGTTTGTCGAGTCCCAGCTTGGCGCGCTGCTCGGCTTCAAACTCACGCAAAATGGCATCTACGTCCACACCCGATTCTTCCGCCTTTCCGACGACAGGCAACCGAACGCGACGCTTTTCTTGCACCTGGGTGGTTTCCATTTCCTCTGCTTCTCCCTCGTAAGTGAAAAAGGAACGCGGTTACAGGCGGACGACCTGCTCTTCACCTTTTTTCTTGAGCCCAATTCGCACCAGGCTCTTGTCTTTTTCGACGGTACTTTGCGGCGTAAAGCGCGCTGCGTAGTCCGCGACTTTCTTGCGCAGCTCGGCAATCTCCGCTTGCAGACTCGGATCTTGCTGCTTCCGCTCCTCAAGCTGCTGCTGCTTCAGTTCCAGAAGCGCGAGCCGCTTTTCTTCGATCTTGAAGTGCAGCTCGGCGCTCTTTTTGGCGACGTCCTCGAGCCGCTCCTCATGCAGTTTCAGACTGTGGGCATACGTCTTTACGCGAATCTTGATCGATCCGCCCGGCTTGTTCGCATCAATGTCGTGCAGCGCGGAATATGGGGTCGCGCTCGCCGAGATGATCGAATCCACCAGTCCGTAAGTCGGTGCATCGTGGCCGCACTTAAACGACGACAGATCGAGCACCACGACGTTCGGATGACGCGCCGCAAACTTCGCTGCCCACACCTTCTGCACCGAGTTTGCCGAATAGTTTTCCGGCCACACATCCGTCACTTCCAGCGGGCCATCGATGCGACCTTTTTCCATGTCTTCTTTGAAGAAGCGATGGAGCCAGCGCGGGTCTTTGGGAATCGATCGAATCGACAGAATCGGATACCCAAGCACCTGGAACTCTTCGAGCACGCTGTGGTTTAGGCCCGGATCGCTGTGATACGGACGACCAATCAAGAGCACCGCAACGCGATTGTCTTCTTCGACCTGTTCCAGAATCGCGCGACCGCGCTTTTGGATTTCCTGATCGAATCTTTCCATCGCTTTGTGCGCTTGCTCGACGGCAAAATCGCTCTCGTCTTCCGTCACATCAAGCAGCGAGCCAAAGCACTCGAACATCTGCCGCCGCAAAAGCGCCGCTTCCGTAAACGTCAGTGCTGGATCGAGATACTTGATTCCGCGGGTCGCAAAAAAGTCGACTTCTTTGGTAAACGCGGCCTTCATGACTTCGGGCGCACCAGCGACGATCGGACACGACGCCGAGTCCATCACTTTGTGCAGTCCGGGGGGCACATGGGTGATGCACGGGAAAAAGATGTAGTGAAGGCGCTTTTTGTCGCTGTGGTGGTGAAACAGCAGATTGTGAATGTGCGCCTGCGCGACCTTGGACGGATAGCACGGATCGATCGATCCGTACTTGCCACCTTCTTGCCAAATCTCTTCCGTTGTCTCGTCGGAAAAGACGACATGGTGCCGCTGGATTCCGATCGATTCCAGATACGTCCGGATAAACGGACCAATGGTCCAGATGTTGAGCACGCGCGGAATGCCGATGCGAATCGCAGCACGCTTTTGCCACGCGGCTTCGGAGCTTCTTTGGAACGGACGCCGCACCGGAACGCGCTTGACGCTAAACAGTCCTTTTTTGACTTCCACGTCGTCGATGATGGTATCCGCCGTCGGCGTCGGCTCCGCATCGTAGAAGTGCGAAAACAGCTTCTTTGCTTCGAAGTCGACCAGGTTCGGGAATTCCTTCATCAGCCGCTTGCGCTCTTTGGTGATCGCAAGCATCGCTTCTTCCGATTCGACGGTTCCCTTTTCACAAGAAAAGCCGGCGATGTAGCGGCTCGTCGCGCCGTCCGGCGTCACCGTGTCAATGAAGGTGCGCTGACACAGGTTCGGACAGAAGTGACAGCGCGTCGACTCGTCGGTGGTCGATGTGTACGTAAGATTTATCGCCGCATCAAGACCGATGAACGAGCTTTTGCCACGACGCTTGACCACGCGCAGCGTTTCCATCGCCGCACCGATCGCGCCGGCTTCTCCGGTGTGGGGGTGAACGAATACTTCGGCCCCCGGAACGCGATCCTTGATGTAATCCACCTGCGCTTTGACGGCGGCCAGATTGTGCTGCGTACCACCCTGCAAAACGAAGCGTTTGCCGAGGCTGGCCATGCGCGGAATCTGCACCACGTACTGCCACACGTTCTTGGGAAGCACCTGCGCAAGACCCGCAAGCAGCTCTTCTTTGGCGTAGCCTTCCTTTTGGAAGTTCACGCGATCGGAATCCAAAAACACGGCGCAGCCGTAACTAAACTTCGGTGCCAGATCGGCTTGGAATGCGACGTCGGCATACTGCGTAATCGGCACGCCGAACTGATCCGCCATCGCTTGCAGGAGCATTCCGTTTCCTGCCGAACACTGGTTGGAAAGACGGAAATTTTTGATGTCTCCGTTTTCCATAAACAGCACTTTGATGTCTTGGCCGCCGATGTCGCAGATGACATCGACATCGCCAAAGAAGTGCACCGCAGACATCATGTGAGCGACAGTCTCGACGATGTTGCAGTCACTCTTGACCGATTCCTGAAGTACATCGGCAGCGTATCCGGTCGCGCCAAAGCCCATCACTTCCAGCTCGGCGTTTTGATCAGCAACGTACTTCTGTATCCGCGCCAGGATTTCTTTTGTGTCCTGAATCGGATTTCCCTTCGAGAGCTGATATTCCTTGGTCAAAATTTCCGCGGTGTCGTAGTCGATAAGGACCGCCTTCGATGAAGTCGATCCACCGTCCATTCCGATCACGCCGCGGACTTTCTGTCCCGGTTCAAGCTGCTTCTTTTGGAACTTGGGAATCCGATACTGCTCGCGGAATGCTTCCAGTTCGGCGTGTTTTTCATCGACGGACGGCGCACGCAAAAGCGGAGCCCCCGCCGTGTCCCCAAGCCGCGACTTGCGTCCGGTCGCAATCCAATCGGTCAGTTTGTCGACGCCGATGAAGCGACCGACATCTGCCGCTTCGTGCATTCCGTACATCACCGAACCAAACGCCGCGTAGTACTGCGCGTTCTGCGGAACGATGATAAGTTCCTCGATAGGAACGTCTTTGGGATACGGAAAGCCGCGGTCGTTCCACGTTTCAGGAATCCGCTTGCGCCAGCAGTCCCGCAAAAACGGCAGATAAGTATTCGGACCGCCGAGCAGAAGAACTTTCGGACGCAGCGTGTTGCCACGGGTCAGCACCGACAGGTTCTGCATCACGATCGCATCGGCGAGCGAGTTCATGATCTCGACCGCCGGAATGCCGCTCTTGACCAGGTTGACGATGTCGGTTTCCGCAAACACGCCACACTTGGCCGCGACGTGGTGGAGCCGGCTGTCGTCAAACTGAATCTTGACCACTTCTTCGTTTGGCAGCGCGACTTTGAGGATGCACTTGTCGATGGTGGCGCCCGTACCGCTCGCGCACTTGTCGTTCATCGACGTCGACGCCTGCTTGTCCCCCGTCTTGTCATTCTGCTTAAAGATGATGATCTTGGCGTCTTGACCGCCCAGCTCGACCACCGATCCGACATCGGGATGCAGCGTTTCGACCGCGAGCGTCACCGCGTTCACTTCCTGCACGAACTTGGCGCTGATCTGCGGAGCGATCGGCGACGCGCCCGATCCGGTCATGAAGATCCGCATCGCGCTCGGTGAGATGAGCGGGAAGGCATCTTGGATGCGGCGCAGAAAGTCGAGCACGAACTCGGGCTGCTTGGTCTGGTGGCGCTGGTAGTCGCTCCACAGAATCTCCCGGCTTTGTGGATCGACGACCACGGCCTTCACCGTGGTGGAACCGACATCGATTCCGACCATCACCGGATCTTTGCGCTGCGTGCTCTGTGGCGAGACATAAACAGACATGCGGTCCTGCTCCTTCGACGAGATCGCTATCGTTCCGCGCGCGGCGGGTTGCCAAAACGACCAATTAGACTACCAGTACAGTCTATGCGCAGACGTTACGCGCCGCCGCATGGATCGGTCAACAAAAAACCAAACGCAGGGCCGGACCCCAAAAGCCAAAGTGCCGCGACGCAAAATGGTCGAGCCAAAAACGATCGCCTGGCACCGCTCACGTCGAACCAGTGACTATTTTTTTGTAATCTTCGCGGTATATTGATGATGTGAAACTCCGCCATACTCTGCCCGCCCTGGCTGTGGCACTGCTTGTGCTCGGGGCCGCATCGCCAAGTCGCGCCGAAGACGCGATGGACCAAGCCCGCAAGCGCTACGCCGACGGAGAAAGAGAGTACGCCAGCGGTCGCTACTGGCAGTCCGCCAAAGCGTTCGAGGAAGCGTTTGACCTGTCGCGCAAAGGCGACCTGCTGTTCAACGCCGCCCGCGCCTACGACCGCGGTGAGTACTACGTCCGCGCCATCGAGACCTACGAAGCGTACCTGAAAGCCGGCACCCAGCCCGACTCGGAACAGATCAACAAGCGCATCGCCGATCTGCGCAAACAGCTGAGCCTGGTTCACCTGTCAACCGGCGAAAAAGCCTACGTCTTCGTCGACGGCAAAGAATACTATCAGACTCCGATGGCCGGCCCAGCCCCCATCGACGGCGGATACCACCGCATTGATGTCCGCGTCGGCAACCGCTTCTGGGCCCGAGAACAGCAGTTTGTTCCCGGCGAAAAATACGAATTCGAGGTCGCTCTCGAAGAAGACCGCGGCGGTGGTTCGGGCCTGACCAGCATGAGCCAAGAGGTCGACATTCGGGCCAAGCCACGCACCCGCCAAGTCGCGGTCGTGCTCGGTGTCGGTGGCACCATCGACATCTTTGGCAACAACTTCCCGCCCCACCAAGCCAGCCTGATGATCGGGGCTGAATACCGCGCGCGCGAAGGTCGCTATGGCGCTTTTGACCTGGGCGTAAAAGTTCCGCTCGAGTTTCTTCAGTCGTGGCAAAACGCCGGTCTGCTTCTGAACCTGCGCGGGGTGCTTTCACCGGTGCCGCGGCTGCCGCTCGAGCTGGTGCTGTCTTTGGATGTCGGCTTTGCGGCGATGTCCTACACGTCTGCAGCGCCGTTTTCCACCAAGTGGCCCTGTGCAACCCCGTCGTATCTGCCAAGCTGTACGGTCTACGCGATGCGCGCGGTGCCAGCGCTGTCGGTTGCGTACCGCTTTGTCCCCGGGTTCGAAATGCGCGCCCAGCTGGCCGGCTTCGAGCTCAACGTGAGCCAGCCGATGTTCGATCCGCGTCTGGCTTTTGGGCTCCAAGCCGCCT
>DAORGN010000262.1:0-5598 GCA_035340095.1 Pseudomonadota bacterium
ACGGAATCACCGGACGCAGGCGCAGGACTTCTTTGATCGTTGCATCCAGATACGGCAGCGCCGCCAGCTTTTCGGGCGTGGCGTGGACCCCGCCAGCGTCGCGGACTTCCTGCTTGAGCCGATCATAGACCGGCTTATGAAGCAGGATTCGTTCAAACGCCCACGCAAGTCCGGTCGCTGTGGTTTCATGTCCAGCCACAAGCGCCGTGATAAGTTCATCGCGCAGCTCTTGATCGCTGAGCCCTTGTCCCTTTTCATCGCGGGCTTTGAGCAGCATGGCCAGCACATCGCTGCGTTCGGATTCTGGTTCGGCCCGTCGCGCCGCAATCTGCTTAAACAGCAGCGCATCGGTTTCATCGCGATCGCGCAAAATCCATTTCCACGGCATGCGTTTTTCCAGTGTGGGATCTTGGGCCAGCGCGACCATCACCGGCAAAAACAGCGGATTTTCTCCTAGGCGCAGAAGCCGCGTAAGCTGTGCCGCGAGCTTGTGCATTTGGGTTCCTTCATCGACGCCAAACACCGTGCGCAAGATGATCTGGAGCGTGATGTCCTGCGTCTTTTCGTGCAGTGCAAACACATCGTGATCGGGCCATGTTGCGATCGACTGGCGCGCAATGTCCGCCATCGTTTCACCATAAAAACGCATCCGTTCGCCATGAAACGAAGGCAGCAGCAACTTGCGATGACGCATGTGCTCTGCACCGTCGAGAAGTAGCACCGAAGAACTGCCCACAATCGCCCGCAAAATCGTGTTCACTTTGCCGGCGTGCAGGTCGTCGCCTTTCGATGCAAACATGGTCCGAATCGCGTCCGGTTCCGTCAGCATCACCATCTGGAAACGTGGCAGTCGAACCATAAACGTCGGACCGAATTCCTTCCGACAGTAGTTCATGACTTGCACGGGGTAGCGAATCCACAAAAAGGACTGAAGCACCATCGGCAGTGGCAGTGTGCGCGGCATCGTCATGGTAAAAAGGATGCACCAAAAGCGGAAGCGATGCGAAGTCAGTTTCAAATCCTGGATGTCGTTCCTTTGTTCGCATTCCGCGAAAACCCAATCGCTCGGCGGAGGGATTCCTAGCATGTCAAAACGACTGGCGGCGCTCGATATCCAGCGTGGTTTTATCATGATGCTGATGGCGCTCGATCATGTGGTGGCATTTGTCTATCGCTACCATCCATCGGAAGTCTGGGCAGGGGCATGGACGCGCTATTCCTCGTGGGAACGCTTTGTCACCCGGCTTGTCACCCATCTGTGCGCCCCTGGTTTTTTTCTGCTGATGGGGGCCGGCGTGGCGCTGTTTTTGGAAGCGCGGCGTCGCGACGGCTGGACGGATGACAAGGCGCGCAGCTTTTTGTTAAAGCGCGGACTTTTGCTTCTGCTCATCAATCAGGTGATTGAAAACCGCGCTTGGAGCATCGGCTTTATGACAAGCCAAGCGCCGCCCCCTGCGGTTCCCGACGGACCATGGCCGGGAACGCCGGGTCCGATGTTGCTGGTGTTTTCCGTTCTGAGCGGTCTGGGAATGGCGCTTGTTTTGGCCTCGCTGCTCTTGCGCTTGCGCACGCGCTGGCTGGCGATCTGTGCAACTGCTTTGGTCTTGGCATCGACGGTCTGTACGCCGTCCCCCGATCACTTGCAGCAATATTACAGCTTGCCGATGCGTCTTTTGTTTCTGCCTGGTCAGACGGGAGTGGCCTTCGTTCTGTATCCGCTGATTCCCTGGAGCGGTCTTGCGCTGTGGGGTCTGGTCCTGGGCCGGAGTCTGCATGAGAAATCCGACGCGACGCTGGCGAAGCTGCCCTGGATTGGTCTTTTGATGGTGGTCTTGGCGCTTGTTCTGCGCGCTTTGGGAGGCCCTGGGAATCTGCGCCTACCGCGCGACAGTTCGGTGATCGAATTCTTCAACTTGATCAAGTACCCACCGTCGCTGGTGTTCCTTCTGTTCTTTGTCGGCATCAATCTGCTTTTGCTGTCCTTTTGGCACCGGGTCAGCGGAAAAATCGGACGGCTGGCCGACATTCTGGCGACGTTTGGACAGGTGCCGCTGTTTTACTATCTGCTTCACCTGTTTCTGTACTGCTTCGTGGGTGCGCTGTGGTTCCGTCGCGGTGGGAGTCTGGCCATGACCTATGTGGTGTGGCTTTTGGGACTGATTCCTTTGTACGTGTCGTGTCTTTTGTACCGCCGCTTCAAGTCGAAGACCGCCGTTGATTCGATCTGGCGTTTTTTCTAAGCCCGCACAAAGCGGGTTCCTGCGCAGCTTGCGCGATCCAGCCTTTCCCACGCCGGTTGTCGTTTTTTTCAACAACAGGCGTGCAGCCAAGCCACACGCACCCCGCTCGGGGTCGCTGTTATCGTCGACAAGGCGATGCAGCTTCTGCTCGAAATGGTCCGGAGCCGTCAGGCCGATTCTCCGTTTGCGTTTCAGCTTGGACCGCAGCAGTACGTGCTACGGACTGCGCTGGGCGGTGCAGAGACGGCGCGGCTCGACTGGGATGCGGAGCTGCTTGATGATCTGATCGCGCTGCGCAGTCCGAATCCGTCAGCGGAGCGGATTCAGCGCATGGGAGCTCGGCTGCGGCAGTTTCTGATGACGACGAGCTTTGGCCAAAGCGAAGCGGCGATCTTGGATGCGGTCGGGCGGGGCGAAGCGGTGCAAGTGACACTGCGTTTTGCGGCGTCGGAGCTGTTTGCGCTGCCATGGGAATTGCTGACGATCGGGGCGAGCGGAGTCCAGCTCGGCGCGCTTCCGTCTTTGCTCCTTCGCTATGCGTGGCCACAGACCCAGACTGCGCAGCCGACAAGCCCGACCCCTGCAAGCGAGAGCGGACGGATTCTGTTTGCGTGGTCAGCGGCAGGTGGAGCGGTGCCGGCGGCGGATCAGGTTGTTGCCGTCGCCCAGGCTGCAAAGCGCGGCCAGATTCCGTTCGATTCCCAGCGCGATGTCATCTCGCATCTGTCGCCGCAGCGTCTGGTTCGTGCGCTCAGTGGGGAAGTCGGGCAGCCGCCGGTCGCGGTGCTTCACATCCTGTGTCACGGTGCCGAGCAGTCCGGTTCGTTTGGTCTTGTCTGGAACGATGAAGAGGGCGACGAAATCTTCGTCGATGCGGCCCAGCTTCGTCTGCTCCTGGCGCCGTATGCCAGCACGCTGCGGCTGGTCGTGCTGTCGTCGTGTGACAGCGGCAACAGCGGTACGCTGGGCAGTCATCTGGGCAGCGTCGCGCAGGCCCTGCACCGGATGGGAATTGCGACGGTTTTGGCATCGCGTTATCCGCTCAGTGTGGCGTCGTCGCTGCGGCTGACGCAGCAGCTTTACGATTCGCTTTTGTATGACCTGTGTTCCGTCGAGCAGGCGTTTGTCGAAGTGCGAAAGCAGCTTGTGCAGGCTTCGTCGCGGCTCGACTGGGCGGCGCTTCAGCTGTACGCGCGGCCCGAAGACGGTGACGACAACCGACCGATTCTGTTTCGGCCTTATCTGGGACTTGCGGCCTTTCGCATGGGGCAGAGCCGCTTTCTGTTCGGGCGCGACGAAGAGCGCTGGGCGGCACGGCAGAAGTTGGCCAGCCTTTCGTCGCGGGGTCAGCCTCGTTTTTTGGTCGTCACCGGCGCGTCGGGAACCGGCAAGTCGTCCGTCGTGCTCGGCGGACTTTTGCCCGACCTGGTGCAGCCGTCGACGAACCAGCCACAGCAAAGCGCGCTGCAAAAAACTGCCGCTGAACTTCAGCGTCTGCTTTCGTCGCTGCCGCAGAAAACGCAGACCCAAGCGCTGCGGGATGCGCTGGCCCAGGTCGCGCAGGAGCTTGACAGACTCCCTATCCATCCGTCGACGGGCGGCTGGCAGTGGGCGGTGCTGCGTCCCGGTGTTTGTCCGCTGCGCAGTCTCGACGATGCGCTGGCGTGTCGTCAGGAAACGACGAAACCATTTCTGCTGGTCGTCGATCAGTTCGAGGAGCTGTTCACCCAGTGTACCGACGAGCCACAGCGGTCTGCGTTTGTCCGCAAGCTGTGGGATCTGGCCCAGTGCGCCGACGACATTTCCGTGGTGGTGACGCTGCGGGTCGATTTTTTGGGGCGCTGCGGCGAGCTGTTCTTAAGCGACAGCGGACTTGCGCTTGATCGAATTGCCTATGCCGACGAGCATCGTGTGTTCGTCGCCAAGCCCACCGCCGAGCAGTTGATGCAGGCGATCCGCGGACCGGCCCAGCTGCTGGGTCTTTCCATTGCGCCGGCTCTTGTGCAGCGCATGCTAAGTGACGTCGTCGGTGAACCGGGGGCGCTGCCGCTCGTGTCCTATGTGCTCGATCTGCTTTGGCTGCGCCGCGACGGGCGACGACTATCGGAAACGGTCTATGCCGATCTCGGGGGCGTTGCGGGGGCGCTCGGACAAAGCGCCGATCTGCTGTATGCATCGCTCGATCCCACCGAGCAGCGTCTGGCTCGGCAGCTGCTTGTGCGGCTTGTCCACGTCGGATCGGAAATCGGCGGCGAAACCCGTCGTCGCGTCCGTCTGTCCGATCTGCGCCACACCCTGTCCGATCCACAGCGTCTGCTCGACGGCGTGATTGCACGCTTTGTCGATGCGCGGCTCTTGGTGCGCGACGAAGAGTCCGGGGCCGCGGTCATCGAGTTTGCGCACGAGTCGCTGATCCGTCGCTGGTCGCTTTTGCGCGGGTTTTTGCTGGAAGACCGTCAGCGGCTCGTCGAGCTGACCGAGCTTTCGCAGTGGGTGACGCAGTACCGTGATTACGGCACGCTCTTGCGCGGTGCCCAGCTCGGTTACGCCGAGCGGCTCGCCGACAAATATCCCGACGAGCTAGGCGAAGACGCGCAAAATCTCGTCTCATCGAGCCTCCGCGCAGCGCGTCGTCGTCGCTGGCTGCTGACTGCCATGGTGATTTTCGTCAGCGTGTCGCTGTCCGCGCTCAGTCTGCGCGCCCATCGCAGCGAGCTGCGCGCCCAAGCCGAAAAACGCGAGGCCCAATCCAAAACCCGAACCGCCCAAGCCCGCCTCCTTGGCCAGCATGCCAAACTGACCGGTTTCCCGTCGAGAACGTCAGCCGAAGGTCAGGGTTTGGTCCTTATTTGGTCCATATGCCTGGTCTGCGGCATTGCAGGAATGCCGACCGGCCTTCGGCATACGGGGCGTGTCGTAGATGGCGTGTTTCTGCAACGACACGACTTGACTGAAAGTCGCGACTTTCGCGCGCAGGGCTACTGACCGTCCAAACGGAATCGCTCGCCCAGCCGGATGTATGGACTGTCGTCTACGGAAGCGTTGATGCGGGCTTCCTAAAATCCGAGCGATCTTGCTATCCTGCACTCTGTTAGACTGTGTCCATGCGACGTGGCGCGGTCCGGGGGCGAGGTGTTCATGGGAGACGTTCACAATCGAGGCACCAAAGACCGCCCGCAGTGGTACTGCCGCTACGTGGACCTCGACGGCAAGCGCAAGCATCGTCCGACACATCAGCCGTCGAAGGCGCTGGCGATGCGGTTTGTTGCCGAGGTCGAGGCGCGGGTGGCCCGCGGTCTGGTCGGGATTCCCGAAAAGCACTCGCCGGAGCGGCAAGGCAAGGCGCTGACGCTGCTCG
>DAORGN010000263.1:0-5585 GCA_035340095.1 Pseudomonadota bacterium
ACCTCATCCGCTCCGCTTCCTGTTCGCCGGGCTGCTCGGCTGCTTCATCGTAGCGGCGGAGTCTCCGCTTGCAGGTCTCGATGATGGCGTGCGGCGTGGCTTGGGTCTTCTTGTGGAACACTACGGCTGTCACGATCGCGTCGGAGTCGAGCCGATAGATGATCCGCCACTCTGCGCCTGCATCTTTTATCCGTAGCTCATGCACCGCCGGGCCGATCGAGGGCATGGGCCGCGACGAAGGAAGCGACAGCATATCGCCAAGCTGCAAGCGGCGTAGCAGGAACCCAGCCTCGCGGCGGGCTTCCAGTGACCAGGGCGGCTTTTTTACTTCGCCATGGAGCCAAACCAGGGGTTTGTCGGTCGGTGCGTTTCTCGATGCGATCGGCACGATGGGAAGGCCACGAGGGGGCCGGGGTGGATGTTTACTTGCCTGCGATGGCGGCGGCTAGTTCTTTGCGTGTGGTCCCGAGCGCGAGCAGTGAGCGCACCAGCAGATCGAGCGACACCGACCCATCGGCGGCTTCCATCTTGGCGACTCGCGATTGACTCGACCGGATGCGCCGGGCTAGCTCCGCTTGAGTGAGGGACTGCGCCTTGCGACGCTCGGACAGTGCCAGCGCCAAGCGGGCGCGGATGTCGATCAGCAGCGCTTCCTCCGGTGACAGATCGAGGAAGTCTTGCACCGTGCCGACCTTCCATCCCGCTGCCTCTAATCGTTTCTGCTTCGCTTTGTCCATGGGCGCTGTCTCCGGTTCCGAGTATGTCAGAAATGACATAGGACGCAAGCGGGCCGGGCTGCGCGGCCAAGGTCTACAGGTTGGCCGGTTGGCCGGTCTGGGCGGCAACCGGGTGGTAAGCGGCCCAAGGCCCGCGGAGGGAGCGAGCTACTTGCTGGTGAAGGTGGCTTTGGGGCAGTCCGCAGCGCACTTGCCCGAAGCGATATCGCTGCAAGCAGTGGCGTTTAGGCAAACGGCGCAGGTGTCTTCGGGGCTTACGCAGGTCGCGTCGCACGAAAAGCCTGACGACTTGAGCCCGCAGCTTGACAGCTTGTCACAGGCATTTTTGCAGCTCTTGTCACCGCAGGCCGAAAGCCCGAGCCCGAGCATCAGCACGAGTACCAGTCGAGAGAGAACCATCGTGGACCACCTTTCTTTTGGAACCGTCTAGTGACGAGTTGCGCCGCGCTGGCCACCACCAACGACGTGCGGTGATTCGCCCAGCGCCGCTTTCGCCGCTTCCATGATGGCTTCGCCCAGCGTCGGGTGTGGATGAATTGTCAGCGCCAGGTCGGGCAAAAATGCGCCCATTTCCAGCGCAAAAGCACCCTCGCTGATCAGATCCGTCGCTGCCGGACCGACGATGTGCACACCGAGCACTTGCTGGGTGGCAGCGTCCGCGACGACTTTGACAAAGCCATCGGTTTCGAGCGCGGCCATCGCCCGTCCAAGCGCCGCAAATGAATACTTGCCGACGAGCACCTTGTGCCCTTTTTCGATCGCCTGCTGCTCGCTCAGTCCAACCGAGCCAATTTCGGGATCGGTGAAAATGACGGCAGGAATCGCCACAGCATCTTGCTCGGCCCGGTGACCGGCGATGACTTCCGCGGCGACTTCGCCTTCGCGGCTGGCTTTGTGGGCGAGCATCGGCTGACCGCAGACATCGCCGATTGCAAAGATGTTCGGGACGCTGGTGCGCTGCTGTTTGTCGACGACGATGAAGCCGCGCTGATCGACAGAAACGCCGACTTGCTCAAGTCCCAGGCTCTCGCTGTTCGGGCGGCGTCCGACGGTGACCAGGATGTGATCGGTCGCAATCGCCAGCTCTTTGTCTTTCTGTCCGTCGGCATTGCGCGGCACGATCCACAGCTTCAGCGCTCCGTCGCTCTCCTCGTACCGCAGGGCTTTGTGCTGAAGATACACTTCGACGCCCAGCTTTTTGAGCTTGCGTGCGACGACCGCCACAAGCTCGGGATCGCTTCCGGGCAGCAGTTGATCGGTAAACTCGACGACGGTCACTTGCGCGCCGAGCTTGCGCCACATGATGCCAAGCTCAAGACCGATGTAGCCGCCGCCAATCACCGTCAGGCGACGCGGCACCGATCGAAAGCTGAGCCCGCCGGTCGAGTCGTGAATGCGCTGATTGTCGACAGTAAAGCCCGGAACCGTGATCGGTCGCGAGCCGGTTGCCAAAATGATGTGATCGGCGGTGATCGTGACGTTTCCGTCGGGGCCGCTGACTTCGATGGTGTTTTTGTCGCGCAGCGTCGCCGTACCAGACACAAACTGACCGCCGGCGCTCTTAATGAGCTGGCGCACGCCTGACGTCAGTTTGTCGACGATGCTGCTCTTCCAATCTTGCAGCTTGCCGGCATCCAAAGACTGGCCGCTGACCGAAATGCCCATCGTCGACAAGTGCGACAGCTTTTCCCACTGTTTGGCGGCGCTGATCATCGCTTTCGACGGGATGCAGCCAACGTTCAAACACACACCGCCGGGCGCGGCCTTTTCGACGCAAACCACTTTCTTGCCGAGCTGGCCGGCGCGGATGGCCGCGACGTAGCCGCCAGGTCCCGAGCCGATGACACAAACCTCGGTGCGAATGTTCTGCATGGTCAATCCTCTGCTTGAGCTTTGCGCGGTCCGCGTAGAACCGCGAAACCAGTTTAGTAACGGTAGCGGATCACGAACTCGGCAAAAAACACATCTGGCCGCAGTGTGACTTGACCGAAGGTGGCGCCGTCGCGATTTTCGATGCCTTGCGCGGGCGACAGGTTCAGCGCATTGAACATCATCAGGAGCAGGTCGAGGTTTACGCCGGTCAGCTTCTTGAGCCCATACGCCACCTGCAAGTCGAGGTTGAACGTATCGGGCAGATTGAACGAAGCCCACGTCGTCGGATCGTTGACCCGCGTTCCCGTCGAGCTACCGCGCGGCGAACGATACAGCGTGTACGTCTGATCCTCGGGGCTGCGGAAGACTTTCCACTGCGGCAGGCCGGTATAGTACTGAAGCCGTCCGCCAATCGTCAGGCCAAAGTCGAAGCTGTAGTCGACGAGCGCTTTCAAATAATGACGATAGGCACCAGCGATCGGTCCGTCGTACAGCGGATTTAGCCGCGGGTTCGAACCGAAGCCGTTGCTCTCGAAGAAATCGTTGACGGTGCCGTTTAGGAACGCGAGCGTATACGACGCCATGATGTCCCAGTTGCCCGGATTGCCGCGCACCCACAGATCGACGCCGTGATAGGTGCGCTGGGCTTCGGATGGGGTATCCGCAACGAAAATGCGCTCGCGCTGGCCGTTTGCATAGCCGACGATCCGCGTGCCCGCCGGGTCCCAAATCAGGTTCACTTCCTGGTTTACCCACAGGTGGCCGTAGTGACGGAACGTATAGTCGATACCGACCACCGCTTCGTCGAGCACCTGGCGATGCACACCCGCGGACACTTCGTCGACACTCGGCGGCGTCATGTTCAGGTCGGTCGCAAAACGCTGGCTGCCCTGCCCGCCCGAACGCCGTACTTCGTCGAACATTGACGTGGTGGGATTCCAGCGGCTCAGGACCGATGTCTGCGTCGGATTGGTGTAGTCGGCGATGCCGGCGTTGCCCAGGTCGTTGTGCCGTCCGTAGTGAACCTTCAGCAACGTCGTGTGATCGTGCAAAAGGTCATAGACAAACGACAGCCGCGGCCCAAAGCCAAGCAGCGTCTGAATCCGCGCGCCACTGACGTCGAACAGATAGCCGGTGTCGATGCGCAGACCCGGCACAATCGTCAGCCACTTGCCGACGGTGTAGCGGTCCTGAATGAACACGCCAGCGTTTATCGCCTGCGATTTGGTCAGGTATCCGGCGCCCGCACTTCCGTCGCCAGGCAGGCTCTCGGGGAACGTCTCCACTTGGTTGCAGCTTCCATACGTGCGCACATCTTGCGGATCGCACGGCAGCCCCGGCGTGTTGTCGAGGAAGCGCTGCCCACCGGCAATGCCGACGCGGTGGTCGTACTTCATGTACGAAAGCTGGAAGCCGGCTTTGATGTTGTGGGTGCCGCCGAGCCCGCGCGCCGTATACATCAGCGTCGGCGCAAACTGCACATTCCACTTGCCCTGCTCGTCCCACGGACGGTTGCCGTTTAGGTACACAAAGTTGTTGGTCGCCGCATCTGCCGTCTGAAGAACGTGACTCGGAGTCAGCCGGTCCGGCACCCCAGCGACTTTGCGCAGCGTGTCTTCGGAGTAGTTTTTGTACGAAACGCCGGTCTGTAGCTGAAACAAAAGCTTGTCGGTGACGAGCGAATCGACGAGCAGACCGACCCAGTGTCCACCGCGCTGGACCCGCCGCTCGGCTTCGGGTGCCAGGGTGTTCGGATCAATGCCGCGCAGCGCCGACGATGTCGAAGCGTTCAGGATGTCGTTAAAGTCGGTGCTGTACGACAGCGTTACGCGCGTCGCTTTCGTCGCCTGCCACGTCAGCTTGACCCGCCCCAGGTACAGGATCTGATCCTGATAGCGGTCATACGACGACGGAATCTGATGCCACGGCTGCTCGGCGATCGAGTTCGTGATGCGGTTAAAGCTCGCCTGAAAACTGGTCCAAAACCACAGCCGGTCCTTGATGATCGGTCCGCCGAAGTTCACCGCCCCGGAATAATAGGATCGGTCGGGAATCGGCCTGTCGTCGTAAAGCAGCGTCGTATTTTGCAGCGGTGCCCGCGTCGGATAGCGCGTCAAAGCGGCCATAAACGGCGGCTGCAAAATCGCTGTCGCATCGACGGTAAACTGGTTCCCGCCCGAGCGGGTCACCATGTTTTGCACCAGGCCGAGCGAGTTGTATTCCGCATCCATCGCACCGACGGAAATCACGAACTGCTCGACCGAATCAGAGTTGATGAGCGCCGAGCTGGATCCAAACGCACCGAGGGTGATGTCCGTGACCTCAAGTCCGTCGATGAAGTAGCGGTTGAAGCGACCCAGGCCGCCGCGCACCGCGACTTTGTCGGTGCCGGACGTGACGCCCGCGGTAAACTGCGCAATCGCTTTTTCCTGACGGAACGTCGGTGCGCGCGTGACCTGCTGGTTGCTCACCGGGGTGACGGCAGCGGCGCTTTCGGCGTTGAGGATCGGGTTTACTTTTTCGATGATCTTGGTCGTCTGCTGCGTCGATTCCGCACTGCCGATTTCCAGTTCAATGTCGACGCTGCTGCGCTGTCCGGCGTTGACGCGAATGCCGACCTGTTTGATCGGTGCAAAGCCCTCCATCGCGATTTGCAGTTCGTAAGTACCGGGCGGCAAGTTGACGAAGCTGTAGCTGCCGTCGTCGCCCGTCACCACCTGCTGGGCACCGCCGATAAGCTGCTTGCTCGTCGCCGAAATCGGCACGCTGGCAAGGCCGTCTTTGGTGCCCTTGATGGTGACAAAGCCGCCGATGCTGCCGCCAAGCTCACCGACGGCGCCCGCCGGGCGAAGCAGCGAAAAAAGCAGTCCCAAGACCAAAAGAAAGGAAAGCGGCGACGAGACAGCCCGACGGAAAGGGCGAGGTTTGAGCATGCGCATTCTCATAGCTAGCCGAGTGGTGGCGGCAGTGTAGTTT
>DAORGN010000264.1:0-5564 GCA_035340095.1 Pseudomonadota bacterium
TACCGCTGGCCGTGGAATGTGCGTGAGCTGGCAAAAGTCGCGACCGAGCTGAAGCTACGTGGTGCCAAGCTGCCGCAGCTTCAGCTTGACCTTGTTGCCGATCGACTGACCACCGATGCCGCAGAGCCAAAGCAGGGCGCCGCCGCGGAACCTGTCACACAGGCCGCCCGCCCGGCCACGCCACAAGCCAAACCGGCAGAGCCCGTGGTGACCCGCCGCGACGAGCTGCTGGCCGTACTCAAAGCGCATGGCGGACGGATTGCCCACGCAGCGCGACAGCTTGGCAAGTCGCGCCAGCAAATCTATCGGCTGCTGGAACTGCACGGCCTATCGAAAAACGACTTCCGCGACGACGAGCGCGACGGAAACGGCGAAACCTCGTAGTACAAAAATTGATCGTCCGGCCAGCTTCGGGGAAAACCTCGCTTGCGAAACGTTTCGCAAACGCAGGAGATCGTGATGCGGGTGCTGGTGGTTGGTCCCGACTGGGAAGACGGTTCCGAGGTTGGCTGCCAAAATGGCCTGCGCGCCATGGGTCATGAGGCCACGCTCTTTGATCCGCGCAAGTACATCGGCGTCCCGCGTCCGCTTCAGCGCTATCCGCTTGCCTATGCCGCGGCAGAGTTTGTCCTGCGTGGCACCGTCCGCGAGCCGTTTTTTTTCGCGCAAAAGCCACTGCTGGAAACCGCCCGCCGGCTGCGCGTCGACATGGTGCTGGTGGTCCAGCTTCTGTGGGTGCTGCCCGAAACGATTGCCGAGCTGCGTTCACAGGGCATTGTCTGTGCCGGCTGGTTTCCCGATGCGTTTACCAGCTTTGGCCGCGGCACGTTCCTGCTTGCGCCTTGGAATGGGCTCTTTTTCCAAGACCGCTTCATGGTAAAGCGCCTGCGGCAGAGCCTGTCCGCCGACTACATCCATCACCTGCCCGAGTGCATGGATCGCGTGTTCCACCGCCCAATTGACCTGACCGAAGAAGATCGTCGCGTCTATGGGGCCGACGTGGCGACGTTTGGCAACTACTACCCGTATCGCGCCAAGCTCATCGAGCCGCTGCTAGACGGTGGCATCGACGTCAAGCTGTGGGGTGCCAAGCCGCCAAGCTGGCTGCACCACAAAGTGCACAAATTCTGGGCCGGCAAGGTCGTGCAAGGCGACGAAAAGTGCAAGGCGATGCTCGCTGCCAAGATTGCCCTGAACACCAACCACTACGCCGGCATCGGCGACGTCAACAAGCGAACATTCGAACTGGGCGGCATGGGCGCTTTTCAGCTTACCGACAACCGCCCCGCGCTCGGTGAGTACTTCGAGATCGGCAAAGAAGTGGTGACGTTCGACGGACGAGCCGACCTGCGCGAAAAAGTCGAGTACTACCTTGCGCGGCCCGTCGAGCGACAACAGATTGCCGCCGCCGCCGCCCGCCGCGCCCACCGCGACCACACCTTCGAGAAACGACTCGAAGTGCTACTCCGCACCGTTGGACTTCACCCCGGTACGGCCCCCCTGCCCCAGGGAAGCTAGGACGTTTGTCCCAAAAGTCCCGGCAGGAAACCCCCAACAACACATTAGGAGAACCCCATGCGAAGAAACCTCTTTGCGAAGCTGCTATACGGCGTGCTGCCCGTTCTGGGCCTTTGCGCCCAGACGAGCTGCACCCCGCCCCGCGTCTCGTCGACGGTGTATCTGACCTGGAAGATCGTCGATGCCAGCCAGCCCAACCCGCTGACCGCGCCGGCGCTCGATTGCAACAGCAAGAACGTCCAGTGGGTGCGCGTCCAGCTTGCCGGCGGCCCCAGCTTCGACTTCCCCTGCAATTCGTACAGCGGCGAATCCACCAGCTTTTCGTCGGGCACCTATTCGGTGGATGTGATTGCGCTAAATCCGACCGGCGCCGCCGTGTCGGCGCAGCGGGTGTCGATGGATCTGTTCGGTCGCACCAACCTGGGCAACTACATCTTCCAGGTCCGCTAACTGCGCGACCTAAAAACGGCCTGCTACTTTACGGCCATGCCCGCAAAGGCTTGGCTTAGGCCGTCGTGCAGCGCTTTGATGTCGCTTTCGCGCCACTCGGACCGCGGTACGCGCACGAACGTCGTCTTGTCGACTCGGTTGTCGAAGCGCGCCACCGGCAAATGGTACGAACGCGACTCGTATCGACCATCGTGCTCGATGATCCGGTCGACGCGAACGGTGCCGGGCTTGTCGCTCTGCTCGATGAGGTACGCCATGTCGTCGCAGCCGTACTGGCCCAGCATGACTTCCATCGGGACACAGTGGTGCAGAATCGATCCCTGGGCATTGGGCTTGCCGCGCGCGATGTTTTTGCGACGGCTCTCTGCCGGATCGACCCAGATGTAAAGGATGCTGGCGCGCTCCAAGATCGTTGGTGAAAGCACATCAAATGCCGTGCCGTAACCGTGCGGCGGAGTCAGCGGGAAAGCGGCACCATTTGGTCCCCCACGCGCGGCTTCGATCACAATCGTCTTGCCGGTGCGGTCCTGGCTGACGGTGCGATTGAGCAGATCCAGCTCCCGGCGGGCTTCGGACTCTACGCAGGCGGCGACTTTTTTGCGAATGCGGTGCGGCACATCGCCCATCACTTCGGGAAGCCCGAACTTCTTGTGTGCGGCGTCGAGCCGGTCAAACAAAAGCTCGGCGGCGCTCGACGCTTCATACGGCTTCCGTGCAATCAGGTGCGCGTAGTCTTCGTTGAGCAGCTCGATCAGAACCGCCCACGTCCAGTTGTCGCGGAAGGGCCGGTTGGCGCCGTGGTAGTAGACATCGCGCCAGCCGTGCGCCCGCAGCTCGTCATCAATGCAGTGCATCAGATGGACGTATGGATAGTCATCCAGTTGCAGCGTCGGCCCCATTCCGAAGTCGCGACGGCACTGCTCTTCGGTCAGGCTCGCCATGTAGGTCCGAACTTCCGACTTTCCCGAAGCCGGGAGCGAAAACAAAAGGACGGTATCGAGCAGCTTCATCTGGTGTGCCTCCGTTTGAAGGGCGGCACTCTAGCACGCGGGATCGCAGCCGATTCGCCTGTTTGGGGGAAACCAGAGCAGCAATCGTTGGCCCAATCCGGCCCGGCGGAACCCGTCCCACGCCACAAACGCCAACCTGCGCGGGACAAAGGAACACGCCCTTCCGCAGCAAGATCCAGCGGGACCGCCAAAGTGGCCCACACAAACGAACGGCCCATGCGTCCAGCTCCGCAGCGGGACCAAGCGTACTTGCCAACACGAAGCGATGGGCAGCACGGCGAACAGCCAGGATCGGCGATTTTCGTCCATGGATCGTTTCGGGAACAACCCATCGAAACGGTTTCGCAAGCGGGCCACCGAGCGGCCACGTCACAAAAACGCGCCTTGCGGTTGTGGTTTCTAGGAACCAGCACTTCCGGAAATGTTTTTTCGTCTTGGGCCGGCGTTGCAGCGCAGGCCGAGCGACGTAACAATCGGAAGCAATGCCGAAACCGCGACTGCGCCAAGATGTGGGGGCATCGGTCCTTGGGGCTTTTGTCTTTTGGGGTTTGGGTTTGGCCTGGGCTTCTTCTGCCGCGGCTGCGCCAGCAAATGCAGCCGGGTCGACCACAGACATTGCGGCCCGGATTTATAAAGTCAGCCTGCGGCGTGGGCAGACGACGCTATCAGAGCGCCGCGAGGTATCCGAAGCCGCCGCTGCAGTGCTCGCCCAAGTTCCCGATGGGGTTCAGCCGTCGTTTGCGGTGATTCAGCGGGAACTTTTGCGCAAGCAGGTCATCGAGCCTGTGCATCGGCAGGTTCTCGGCAGCTTCGCGACCGCCGATCCGGGCACGATGCTGGATTCGGTGGAGCCCGTGCTCGTCAGCGCGCTCGCCGATCACAAGTGGCGGTGGTTTGGGATCGCGGTTGCGCCGGTCGATGCGGAACGCAGCCGCCTGCTGATCATCTTGGTCGAATCGGCCATTGATCTTGTGCCACCGCCGCCCGCTCTCCAGGTGTCCGATACGCCGGTTCCGCTTTCGGGGGCCGTTTTGCCGCCCTACGACAAACCGCAGGTGCTGCTGACCGATCCAATGGGCCAGGTGACGCCGCTTCCCGTGACGATTCAAGGCCGCAAGTTTTCAGGGCAGCTGCGCTGTGCGATGCCAGGTCACTACAAAGTCGAGGTCATCGGTGAAAGCAAGCCAGGTCCGCACGTCCTGGCCAACTTCATCTGGCCCTGTGCTCGCCCATTGGAATCCATCCCCCAAGTGACCGGCGAAACAAGAGCGACTCCACAAGTGCAGGCACAGACTGCGCCACAAACCATCGCCGACCGGGAGTCTGTGCTTCTGAAGCTGCTCAACCGCGATCGGACAGAAGCCGGACTTCCGGCGCTTGTGCCCGATGAACGGCTTTCGCACATCGCACGGATGCACAGCGATGAAATGGCCAAGCGGCACGCCGTCTTTCATCACTCGCCAACCACCGGAACGCCGGAAGACAGGGTGCGTCGGGCAAAAATCAAAAACGCCATCCTGGCGGAAAATCTCGCGCAGGCCCCGACGGAAGAAGAAGCCGAGCGGAGCCTTATGGACAGTCCAGGGCACCGCCGCAACATCCTCGATCGCCAGCTCACACGGGTGGGCATTGGCGTGGCAACGCAAACCGCGCTGCACGGGGGGCTTCAGCTTTACGTGACCCAGCTTTTTATCGGGGATTGATTACTTGATCAGGCCGCGGGCGCGGTGGCCTTCGTCCCGAAGGCGGCGCATCTCGGAAATCGGCAGCAGCGGATCGGTCACGCGGTCGATGTACAAGGTGCCATCCAGGTGATCGAGCTCATGCTGGGCAATGCGCGCATCCCAATCGAACAGCTCGATGTGCTGCCGGGCCCCGCCGTCTTCGGGGGTATAGCTTAGGTGCAGCGACTGGAACCGCGGGAGCTTGCCGCCAACGTCCGCGACGGACAAGCAGGCCTCGTAGTCGTCTTGGGTGGCTTCGGACCGAGCGATCACTTCCGGGTCGATGTAGGCGCGCACCACCACTTTTTGGCCGGTGGGTCGGGTGCCGTGCTTGATCAAAAAAACGCGCCGAGACACGCCGATCTGGGGGGCTGCAATTCCAACACCACCCGTTGCAGAAAGCGCCTGCCGCAGCTTGGCAAGCAGGCCGGTCAGGTCGTCGCCCGGCTGGACTGGCAGCGCTTTTTGCCGCAGCACGCTGGCGGGATCGGGCGTCTGGCGATTCCACTGCACGATGATTTGGCGGGTCGCACGCTCCCGCGCGGCGTCGTCAGACTGTGGGGTCGCGGCCATATGGGCGCAGCCAAACGTGAGCGCGACGGGCAGCAAAAGTGCGGCGGCGCGCATCAGGAAACCTCGGTCGGACTTGCGGTCACAGCCGATGTGGCGATACGCAGCTCGGTGAGCACCCCGAAATGATCGGACGGAAACACGCCGGCTTCCCCTTCGGCAAAACACAGTCGCGAAGAAACAAGCTGAAGCCTGTCGAGCGCGCCGGCCTGACCGACCATGGTGTAGTCAATTCGCTGATCGATCGCCGGATCGCGGCGCGGACAGTACGGATTGCGCGACGAAAAGGTCT
>DAORGN010000265.1:0-5563 GCA_035340095.1 Pseudomonadota bacterium
GTCGCAGCGGGCAGCCGCACGCAAGACCCTGCATGCCAACGTGGCAACGCTGCAAAAACGGCTGTTGTCGCTGTGCGAGCGGGTGTTGGCGGGCGACGATGGCGCGGTCGATTCGGGACGGCGGGTCCAGCTTCTGCGACTGCGCGCGCAGCTTACCGAAAGGCTGTACGGCGACGAACCAGAGCGGCTGCGGGCGCTTACGCAGTCGAGTGCAGCGCTTGAAAAAGAAACGCCGTCGGACGATCCGCAAGGGCTTCGCGATCGGGCCGACCTGTTGCGTGATTCTGCCGACAAACTGCTGCGCGAGATGGCCAAGCTAAAAGAGCGACGGCAAGCACTGCTCGCCCGGCAGCGGGTCCGTCAGCGTGCCGCAACGGTGGACGAAGACCTGTTTGCCGAACAAGCGACGGCACGGCGTGGTGGTGGTGGGTTCAGTGGGCGCGAAACGAAAGCCGCCGATGCCGCTGCAGCGCCGACCGTTGGTGGTACGCCAACCCCGCCGACGACGACAGACCCAGGGACGGCTTCTGGACCGACGGCGTCGCTGCGGACCGCGCTTGATCCGGCAACGCTGGATGCACTTTTGCGCAGTGATGGCAGTGGTGATGCCGGTGCGCAGGCAGCAGCGCTTCAGCGCGCGGAGGGAGAGCTGCGCAGCCTGGTCGAACAGCTCCAGCGCCGTGCGACCCAGCTTGAACAGCGCGCCGTCACCCTACGCAACCAAAAGTGACGCGGACAGCGCGGCTGTATTTCCGCTTATCTGAACGGGTTGACGCTGTGTTGTTGCGCAGAAGCGACCGGCTGGCTGGTGCAGACCTTACCCAAGGTCATATATCGACATAATCTTGGTCTGCACATATGGATGGGACTTCTACACAGTTATTGGCCAAGGCCCGCCGCATTGATGGATGCAGCATAGTGACGGTCGACGTTCGGAATGTGGGTGTTTAGCCATTCCTTCACAAACTGGGTCGTTTCCGTCGTGATGTCCGTCTGACCGGCGTGGAACTTTTTCTGCAAATCGGCGCAGATTCCGACGAGCTTTTCGTGCGCGGCCTTGTGAGCGTCATACGCCGCGTACTTTGCCGCAATCATGTTCTTTTCTTCGGAAGCAAAGTGCTCGACGACAAACCCAATCAGCGTGTCGAGTGCTTTTCCGACTGCAGCCCGATCATTTGCCGCCGCCGCATCGTGAAGCGTGTTCAGCATGCCAAACAGGACTTTGTGCTCGTCGTCATGCTTCTTCACGCCAGTACCAAACTGCTCAGCGGTCCAAGTAATCAACGCCATGGGAAGCTCCCTTCGTGTGGTGTGAAGCCACTGGCAAAGTCAGTGGCGCGGAATTCGGGCTCTGACCGGGGCCGAGCGGGGCTGCCATCGAGCAGCCTCTCGCATCCGACGACCATTCCGCTGCGGGCCAACTTCCCAAGCAGCGGAGCGCGAGAGCACCAAATCCTTACGCCGATGAATCTGCGGCAGCCGATCTGGTTTGTCAATTCGGTTTGAAAATAACTTGCCCATAGACGAGAAACGTTCAAATGGAGTGATTGACGTAATGTGAGATTTATTATGCATTGCAGATACGGATATTGAAGTGTCCCGATTGGGAACACGCAAATCGTCCCGATCGGGAACACTTTTTCAATGGTATGAAGCCCGAACGCGGCAGCGCCGCCAAAAGGAGCCCCATGCAGCGTCCCATCGTCAACCTGTCGGAACTTCAGTTTCTGCGCGAGATTGCACACGGCGAAAAATTTGCCGCCAAGCTCGCGCCAGTCAGCCCGCTCATCGGTGCCAAAAAACTAGGCTACAACGTGACCGCCGTGCCGCCGGGCAAGCGGGCGTTCCCTCTGCACAACCACCACGTCAACGAGGAACTGTTCTTTATCCTGCAAGGGGAAGGCACGCTGCGAATCGGGACGCAGGAACACCCGATAAAGTCTGGCGATTTCATCTGTTGTCCACCGGGCGGCACCGACGTAGCGCACCAGATTGTCAACACCGGCAGCGCGGAGCTTCGCTACCTGGCGGTGAGCACGATGGAACCGACGGACGTGTTCCAGTATCCCGATTCGGGCAAGTTTGGCGTCGCGGCGAACCGCCAGCCGGGACAGCGGGTTTTAGATGCCTCGTTCGGTGGCTTCTTTCGCGAAGGCGCGCGCGTCGATTACTACGACGGTGAATAGCTGGTCATCAGCGCGACGGTGAGCGGTTACGGCGGGGAACCTTCGCCGATGACCGGCTTTGGCACAGCAGGAGCGGCCCCCGCCTTTTTCTGTTTGCCCTTTTTTGCTGCAGCGGGGGCTTTGGGCACCGGCTTTTCGTCCTCCGGCTTGGCAAGCTTCGCCGTCAGGTCAATGACCGGCGGCGAAGTCGGCGCTGTCGCTTGGGCGGGCGCAGCGTCGGCTGGTGCGGCGGGGGTCGCTGATGCTGGGGCTTGGGCCGGCAGCGGTTCAGGTTCAGTTTTTGTCG
This sequence comes from Pseudomonadota bacterium, assembly GCA_035340095.1. Lineage (GTDB taxonomy): Bacteria > Myxococcota_A > Polyangia > Palsa-1104 > JAEUJZ01 > JAEUKA01. The sequence continues at coordinate 2,473 of DAORGN010000265.1, forward strand.
CCGCTGCAGGCGGAGCCGTCACCGCAGGTGCCGTGCCGCCGTCCGTTGACGGGTCGATGATGACAAACACCACGCGCCGGTTTTTGGTGCGGCCCTTGACGGTCTTGTTGCTCGCGACCGGCTGCGTATCGCCATATCCACGCGCCACAAGCCGCGATCCATCGACCCCTTGCTCGACGAGGAAGCGCATCACGCTCTTGGCTCGTCTATCGGACAGATCCAAGTTGTAGTCCGCCACGCCGCGATCGTCGGTGTGGCCTTGCACTTCGACGCGCCGAATGTCCGGTTTTGCTTTCATCAGCGTCGCGACGGCGAGCAGCAGCGGATAACTGACTTTTTGGATCGTGTCGCGGTTGTGTTTGAAGTACACGCGCTGCGACAGCTTGATGGTTCCGCCGCTCAGCGACACAAGGCCTGGGCAGCCATTTTTGTTTGGCTCGCTCGACGGAATCCCTGGACGTTCGGGACACGCATCGAAGTCATCGGGGATCCCATCGCCGTCGTAGTCCCCGGCGGGGCAGCCGGGTCGACGTCGATCGGGCGACGGACCTTGCGGCACATCTTTGCAGCGATCCACCGAGTCATAGACGCCATCTTTGTCGGTATCGGTGTCCGGACAGCCGCTTCTCTTCGGGTCAGGATGATCGCCCTGCGCTACGTCGGGGCACTGATCGCTGGCATCCAGCACGCCGTCGCCATCTCGATCGGCAAGCGGGCAGCCGATTCGCGCCGGATCGGGCTTGGCACCTGCGGCCACGTCGGGGCACTGATCGGCGGGGTCCAGCACGCCGTCCCCATCGCGGTCGGGCAGCGGACAGCCACGTCGGTTCGGGTCGGGATTTGCACCTGCCGATACAGTTGGGCACATGTCTTCTCGATCGAACACGCCGTCCCCATCGCGATCGATTGCCGGGCAGCCGGGTCGCTGTTCATCGGGATGGGCGCCTTGGTGATCGTCGGGACAGATGTCTTTTTCGTCGGTCACACCGTCGTGATCACGGTCCGTCACCGGCTTGCGCAGCGGGGCATAAGCAATCCGCAAAAGCCCGCGCGCGTCGGGTGTTCCCGGTTGTCGCAGGATGCCGATGCCTCCCGCCAGTCCGACTTGAATCACACGCGCGATGTTGTACTGCGCGCCGAGCAGCAGCTCCATGCTGGTGTAGTTCTGGGCCTGGTCGGCGTTCTGGCTCAGGCTGGTGCTTAGCAAAAATTCGGGTCCGATGGCAAAGCGCCGCTCGGTGTCGGCATATTGCACAAGCGCGCCGATTTGCGCTTCGTGCCCCACCGTCGCACCATCGGGAATCTCGGGCGAGCCGATCTGCGCCGACGGACGGATCAGAAAACCGAGCGAAGCCGACCAGCGAATGCGCGAAGCCAGACCCGCGAGCACCAGCTTGGGCAGGCCGCGCACCGACGCATCACTTGCCTGCGGCGGCAGCACGTCACTCGACGCAAAGCTTCGCAGCGGCACCCACAGGTATCCGCCGACGCTCAGCGAAATCGGGCTCGCATCGGGCTGACCAAATACCCGCACCATCGCGCCAATGCGTGGGTCTCCGACCGCTGGCGACGTCGGTGTCACCCCGAGCAGCGACTGGCCTTGTTCGAGCAGCGTCACCGGCAGCGACAGAGACACGGTCACGCGGTCCAAAAAGGAACCGGCAAGATCCACATGGCCAATCAGCTGATGCGCCAAAATGGCGTCGGTTTGCAGAAGCGAACCGTCTGCGCTGAAGATCCGTCTGACGAGTGGATTGTGTCCGTAGTTTAGGGTGATACCGCCCGCAAAATAGCGCGTCGACGAATAGTAGGGGTGATCGACCAAAAAACCCCACTCTCCGGCAGCCGTCGGTTCATAGCGATTGACCTGAAAACCCGCTGCTGGACTGCTCTGCGCCCGCGCGGACGGAAGCGCTGACAGTGCAGCCGAAGCGAGAACCAGTGCGCACAGAAACCGCAGACCCATCACGCCCAAAAGACGCCAAGGTTTGTGGCAATCGCGAGTATGTCGGATGCTTGGCATTCGGTTCTCCTATCGACCCCGCCGACGGACAAGCCCGCGAAGCACAAGCCCCACGATGCCCAAAAGACTGATCGGAAGTGCACCGGCAGCTCGGCGATTGGGAACCGCGGAGCAGCCAATCCCACCACCGGTAATCTGCGAGTATCCGTTGCCCGGACGACCGCCATCATCATCGATTCCGGCATCATTGATTCCGCCATCGTCGCTGCCACCCGAAAGATCGGGAATTGGACACGGCAGCGGCACCGGCACTGCGAATGCCCCCAGGTCGCAAGCGCAGGTGCGGGCTTGACCCCGCTCGTCGACGCCTGAAACCGGAGCCGCCGCGCAAATCGCCGGATCGCCCGCGCCGATTGCGGGACTGTTTGCCGGCAGCGCCATCGTCTGAGCCGGTCCCATGTTGGCTGCCAGCGCCCCCAGCATCGGATCGGCACTGATCGGCGAGCCCGCAATTGTCCCTGTTCCCGTCGTCGCGCTGCTGGTGACGATGTTGCTGCCTTGGGCATCGACGCTCGACGTACCCAGGATGCCGTCGGAAAAAAGGTCCGGCCCACCCTTGCTTCCCGCCAAAATGCTGTTGCGCACGCTGGTCGTGGCGCTGGTCCCCGTCCCAACCGCGAGGTTGTAGACTGCTCCCCCGCTTGCCGCCCCGGCGACTTGGCCAGCCCCCCCTGTGACGGTGTTCGCTGCAAGCGTCGCGTTATAGATTTTCACGACGCCGTTTAGGTTAAAGACCGCGCCGCCGCCACCGACGCCGCCATTGCCACGGTTTGTGGCCATGACCGCATTGCCCGCGGCGCCACCCGTCGCGGAATTGGCCGTCAGCGTGGCATTGACGATGGTGAGCGTTCCACCATGGACAAACACCGCGCCGCCCGCGCCCATGCCGCCGCCGCCCGTCGCGCCCGCGGATCGAACTGCCGATCCGCCGCCGTAGCCGCCGGTTCCGCCCACTGCTGGGGCAGCCCCCGACGCGCCACCGCCGCCGCCGCCGAATCCGCCGGTTCCACCCGACAAACAAGCGCCGCCGCCGCCGCCAAAGCCACCGCCACCACCGGCTCCTGGTGC
>DAORGN010000266.1:0-5561 GCA_035340095.1 Pseudomonadota bacterium
GAGCTGGAGCGCACGCGAAAAAAGCTGAAAGCCATCCTCGGCATGCCCTCGCAAGAGCGCTTGTTCCGTCGCTGCGCAGTAGTAATCAATCAGCGCTTGGCGTCGTCCGAGCCGGGTTTCGTCCTGTTCCGACAACGTGTCAAGCTGCTGGCGGACGCGCTCGGCCTCTTCTTCGTTCGTCGGGACCGTGCCAATGACAGCGACGGGAGGCTGTGGTTTTATCTGCACGGGTGCGGCTGCTGTTTGCGGCGGCACCGTCGCGGTGGCCGTCGTTTTGGCGCTGTGGGCACAGCCAGACGCAGAGAGCCACAGCGAACAGCAAAACGGCAAAAAGCGTCGCGACCGACGCAGAGATCCAAAGCGAAAGAGGGTGTGCATCGAGACTTTTGCCAGTCTACTACGCGGTCCGTTAGGAAACCCAATTATCGCGACTGTGCTTCCCAATCCTGGGCCGCGATGTGGGCCGTCACCACGTCGAGAATCGCTCGTTTGTGCACCGTCTTGGCGATGAAACCAGGCGCAGCTTTTCTCCTGTCGACAAGGCTCGGTCAATCGGACCTGGGGCTCGGACTGTTCCATCTCGCGAAACGGTCAAAGTGGCCGGACGGATGCGGGATGGCGGCATGGAGTCGACACTGCGCAAGACACTTGACTGCTGATTATGGATATGATTTTCAATTTCACATCAGGGTGCTTCATACATGAACGTTCTTCGTTACCTTTCTTCCTGCGTGCTTTGTGTCGGTCTGTGGGGCTGCGGAACCGACAACCGCCTGGGGCGCGATGCAGCGGCCACGCTGCTTGCCACGACCATCCGTGATTATGCGGCGCGCTCTGCGGATCAGGTGGCCAAGGCTTGTCTGGACCTGGAATGGACGCTTCCGCTTGTGGGGTCGCAGGATGTCGCGACGGCCCAGACGGCTTGGGTGCGCGCGCGGCTCGGGTATGACCATGGCGCGGTGTTGTTCAAGCTGGTGGCGCCGGACTTGGACGCGCTCATCGATGGTGAGGTCGACAATCCGCTGTCGCGGACTGGGCTGCGCAAGATGGAACAGCCGCTGTTTGCCAAGCCGACTGCCGACGCGCTCACGCTTGGCTACGCGGCGCAAGCGCTGGCGGCGGCGGCGGTGCGGCTGCCTCCTGCAATCGATGATGCGCAGCGGACGGTCGATGTCGGATCGTTTTTGGGGGCGCTCGCGGGGATGTCGGTGGTGACGGGCGTCAAGCTCGACGGCTCGGACAGTCCGTTTGCAAACCAGTCGCTTCAGTCGGCCCAGGCCAACTTGGACGGCATCGCCGCGCTCTACGAGCCGCTTTCGCCGCTGGTTCACGATGTCGACGCCGCGCTCGACGATGAAATCCATGGGCTGCTCGCCGGACTGCTTGGGCAGCTGCAGGGCGTGACGATGACCGAACAGGTCAAAGACAAATCGCTGTTTTTGCGTCGCAGTGCCGCGCTGGGTCAGGCATTTCTTCGCGTCGGTCCAGTGCTCGGGCAGAGCGTGGCAGCCGTGGTTGACGTGACCTAATCGAAAAGAGGTTGGCCGTGAGTTCTTGTTCTTCGTCTTTTTCCGTTCGTCAAAGCGCCGCGCGGTGTGCGGTCTGCTTGGGTCTGTTCGTCTCTCTTTTTTCATCGCCGGGCTTGGCCCAGACTGCGCCAGCGCCGACCGATGTCCCCGATCCTGCAACGGCGACTGCGCCGGCTCCTTCATCGGCGATTGATCTGCAAAGCTCGGTGCGCGCGATGCCAGGTGGTGCGCAGCCAAATGCAGCCCAAGCTGCGCCCGCTGCCCCAACGGGTCCGGCGATACAGCTTGCCCCCGAAGACGAAGACATCCCGATGCAGTCGCAGATGGTGCTCGGTGATGCACCAAAGAGTGCGGCGCGCAAAAACGGTGCAGTGAGCCTGCCGCGTCAGTCGCAAATCGACGTCGCACTGGATGACCGGACCAAAAGAATGCGCGGTGCCGCCGTCGGTGGTTATGGCGAAGCGATCCTCAATGCGCCGATAGGAAACAGCCAACCAACCGTCATCGATCTGCGCCGCACCGTGCTGTTTTTTGGTTACAACTTCACCGACCACATTCGCTTCTTTTCCGAAGTCGAATACGAGCACGCGCTGACCACAAGCGGATCAAACGGCGAAGTGGGCGTCGAGCAAGCGCTGCTGGATTTTATGATCCGGCGCTACTTCAACGTCCGCGTGGGCATGGGAGTCATGCCCGTTTCGCTCATCAACATTTATCACGAGCCGTCGACGTTTAACGGCGCCGAGCGACCGGATACCGACCTGCTGATTGTCCCGAGCACCTGGCAGCAAGTGATTGCCGGTCTGTATGGTGCGGCAGGTGCATTCCGTTACCAGCTTTACGTGACGCCAGGTCTGCGCGCCGATGGATTCACTGCCGATGCGGGAATTCGCGGCGGTCGTCAGGAAAGCGAAATTCGCGCCCGTGACTGGGGTGTCGTCGGGCGTGTCGATTATGCGCCATTCCTCGGTGGCAACATCGGTCTGTCGGGATACTGGGCCAAGGCCGGGCAGGGGGATCCAAACCTCGGCGATGTGGCGGTCACGGTGGCGGCGCTCGATACCAAGCTTTCGCGCTGGGGTTTTACGCTGCGCGGACAGCTCTCCTATGTCTATGTAAGCGATGTGGAACGGCTCAATCGGACGCTTGCACTTGCGCGTCCGGGGTCTGGTCCGGTGTCGCGTCAGCTCATCGGTGGTTACGTCGAGCTGGCTTACGATCTGTTGCGTCTTATGCCGCACAATCACGGGTTTCAGCTCATCGCGTTTGGTCGGTACGAGCGGACAGATACCCAGTTCGATGTCATCGATTCCGGCCTGGGACTTACACGCAAACCCGGAAACGATCGCACCGTTTACACGGCGGGACTTACGTTCCGTCCGATCCTCGAAGTCGCGCTCAAGTTTGATTACCAACATCGCTACACCAACGTGAGCGGGAGCAACACAAACCAGCTAAACGTCGCGGTGGCTTACCAGTTCTAAGTGGTGCGGAGACAATCTGATGCTGAACACAACGCGCCTTCCTTTCGCATTCCTATCGCTTGCAGGCGGACTCCTTTTCGGCTGTGGAAACCCCGCGAATCCGGTGCAAGGTCTGTCGCTGGTGTCGATTCCGGAACAGGTTTTTGCAGATCCGCCCGACAACATCACAACCCCAGAACGGGTCGAGCTAGGCAGACTCCTGTTTTTCGATCCGGTGCTTTCGGAAAACGGAAAAATTGCCTGCGCAAGCTGTCACCACCCAACCAAAGGAATGAGTGACGGACTCCCAGCCAGTCCAGCACTGGCCGACCCCAAAGGCGGTTTTCTGACCCGATCTTCGCCGTCGATTTACGACACCCGCTACCAGTTTGCGCAGTTCTGGGATGGTCGCGTCCTGACGATGGAACAGCAGGCGCTAAAGCCGATCGAAAATCCGCGCGAAATGGGTTCCACAGTTCAAAACGCACTTTCGCGGGTGTCTGCGATTGCGGAATATCGCGATCGTTTCTCGGCAGCTTACGGAGAGCTTACAGAGTCTTCCCTTGCGCGGGCCATCGCGGTGTTTGGTCGAAGCGTGACCGCCAACAGTGCGCCCGTCGATCGCTATCTTGCAGGCGACACGTCCGCACTTTCCAAAGACGCCGCAGCGGGCTTTGATCTGTATTTTGGCAAAGCGCGCTGTAGCTTCTGCCACTACGTTCCGCTGTTCAACGGCGTCGAAGGACCAGAGTTTGAAGAGACGCGATTCCGCATCACCGGAGTTCCCGAGCGGGGTATTGTCGAGCTGACCAAAGACCTGGGCCGCGAGGAATTTACCCACGATCCGCGCCACCGGCATTCTTTCAAAACGCCGACGCTACGCAACGTCGCCCATACCGCCCCGTACATGCACAACGGAGCCTTCGATACGCTGGAACAGGTGATCGATTTTTATGATCAGGGGGCGGGCGCCGGACAGCCGTATATCGTCGACAATGTCGATGCGCGACTGCGTGGTGGTCCGCTGAAACTGACTGCGCTTGAAAAACAGCAGCTGCTTGTGTTCCTGCGGGATGGACTCACCGATCTGTCTCGCCGTCCGGACGTGCCGGCGCGGGTTCCTTCTGGACTGCCGGTCGGTTCCCTTCCCAAGTAGTTGCTGCGATTCCTGATTCCCTTCCGACTTCCGCGGGTGTTATAAGCCGCGGATGAACACACAAAAACGGTCGTTTGGTTTGGGTCTTCTCTGCGGTCTTTCGCTGCTTGTTTCTGTTTCACAACCCAGCGTGGCGTATGCCGATGCGGATCGCAAAGCGACGATGGAGCTTGTGCAGCTTGTCACGCCGAAAGAAACCTACAACGCGATGATTGAGCAGATGACCAAGCAGATGCTTGCGTCGATGGCGCAAAACGGCGCCAAGGTTCCACCCGACACCGAAAGCAAGATGGGCAAAGCGGTGGTCGAGGCACTTCCCTACGAAGACCTCGCCAACTGGACCGTGGATGTCTACTCGACGAAGTTTACGACCGAGGAGATCAAACAGCTCATCTCGTTTTACAAGACGCCCGTCGGCAAAAAAGCGGCGAAGCTGATTCCGGAGCTTTCCGGAGAGGTCGGTCAGAAGATGGGACCGATCCTGATGCAGCGGCTGCCGGCGGCGATGAAGAAAGTCGGTCTGACGCCGTAACCCAAACGCCAAGCGAGCTTGGCGTGGGCGCGCTGTACTGCAGAGGTTTCAGCGCAAAAAAAAGCCCCTTACAAGAAGGGGCTGGAGGCGACACCCGGATTCGAACCGGGGAATAAAGGTTTTGCAGACCTCTGCCTTACCACTTGGCTATGTCGCCCTGCGGGCTTCAGAAATCCTGAAGCCGTGCAAAAGTGAGTCGGAGTGTATCTATCTTCGCAACTCAGTCAAGCAGGGATTTTGCGACCCGTGTAACTACAGGTCGATGTCACCGACGCTCGTGCCGCCGCCCTTCTTGCCATCGTCGCCCTTGCCCTTGTCGCCCTTGCCGCCTTTTTTGCTGCCAGACGACTTCGAAGCCGCGGCTGCCGCCTTCTTGGCTTCTTCTTCGGCCTTCTTGCGCTCGACTTCTTTTTGGCTGGCGTCGAGCTTGTTCATCAGGTTCTTGATCGCCTGCTCGGTCTTTTTCTGCTCTTCTTCGAGCCGGCGTTCTTCGGCGGCAGCGCGCTCGCGTTCTTGTTTGCGCTGCTCGGCGAGCTGGGCCTGGTGAATGCGCTCTTCTTCGAGTCGCTTGTTGATGATGACGCCGATGACGATCATCGCGACGACGAGAATTGCAGCGGCCACACCAGCGAGCAGCTTATAGGGAAGCTGCTTTTTGATGCGTTCCTGGGTTTCCTTGATGCGGCGCGCTTCTTCGATGCGGGCGTCGGCTTCGACCTGGGCGCGGCGCTCTGCTTCGTCGATGCGGAACTTTTCTTCGCGCGCGAGTCGCTCTTTCTCCTCGCGCTCTTGTCGAGCCTTGTCTTCCGCGGCGCGAATCTTTGCTTCTTCCTCTTCGCGCTTGCGCCGCTCTTCATCCTCGATGGCGCGTCGGGCCGCCT
>DAORGN010000267.1:0-5531 GCA_035340095.1 Pseudomonadota bacterium
GCCCGCTTACGCCACGTCGGAATAGATGCTGCGGTTGCGGTCGGGGTAGCTCTCGAAGACGTGCTCGAACAGGGCGGCGCACTTCTTTTGGTACAGCTCTTTGGTGTAGGGCGGCGGCAGTCCGGCGTCGAGCGCGTCCTCGATGGCGATTTGCAGCGCCGAGCGTGCGGCGGACTTTTGACGCCAGTTGAGGACAAGCAGCAGCCGAAGTCGCTTGAGCAGCTCTTTGGCCACCTTTTTCACCTCGGCCCGCTCTGCGCTGCTCAGCGTCGGTGCAGGGCGCGTCAGGATGTCGAAAATCACCAGCTCTTCTTCGCTCAGGTTTTCGCGCACATGCCGGGTTTCTTCCTCGGTCAGTCGATTCGACAGCTTCAAAAGCTCCTCGAACAGCGACTCGATGTTGCGGCTGCCCTCGTTGTAGCTCGCGATCAGCGACTCGAACTTTTCGGTAAAGTCCGCGCGGGTGTGATTCAGACGCACAAGGCGGTCGAGCTTCGCCGCAATTGCCGCCTTCAGCGCTTCGAGGTCGGTGTGCTTGTGCTTCGACTGCTGAAACCGCTGCGCCAGCGCCGCAAAGTTGATCTTCGACAGGTCAATCGGCTTCGGTCCGTCGTCGCGAATCGTCAGTCCCGCAATCGACTCGTCGAGAATCCCGCTGATCTGCGCAAGGATCGTCGAGATGTCCGGTGGATTGGGGTTTTGCTTGGCCCGAATCGCCGCCGCCAGTGTCGCGATGCCGACTACCCGCGGCGCACACTCGATGGCCACCGGGTCGGGCTTCACCGCGCGATACAGCGTGCCGATCCACTTTTCATGCGCGAAAAAGTCTCGTCGTACTGCATCGGGAGCAATCAGCGCGTCGATGGCGTTTTCGAACCCGGTCAGTCGTTCCAGTCCGCCGAGCGGCAGCGCTTCGAGGGTCGCTAGATCGACGCCGTGGCCCGCACAAAACGACGTGGCATCGGCGATGGCCTCGTGCAGCGTCGCGACAAGCTGCGCCTTGTCTTTGACCGGACGCGCGCCGCCTTTGCCCGCCCCGTAAATCGCCAGCGCCTGTTCCAGCGACGCAAACACATTCGCATAGTCGACAATCACACCGCTGTGCTTGCCGGGAAACACCCGGTTGGCGCGCGCAATCGTCTGCATCAGCGTGTGGTTGCGCATCGGCTTGTCCAGATACACCGTCCCACAGCTTGGTGCGTCAAACCCCGTCAGCCACATCGCACAGACGAAGACCAGCCGCAGCGGGTCTTGCGTGTCTTTGAACTTTTCGTCGAGCCCTGGTTGTGACTCGTTCATCCGTCGCCGATGCGGTTCGATCTGGAGCCCGAGCTTTTTCATCTGCTCGATCTCGTTTTGCCCCGGCGACACAATCACCGCCATGTCGGTCGATGTCAGCACATCGAGCCGTCGCGTCAGCGCCGCGCGATCGTTTCGCGACAGGTCTTGCCGCGCAAGCTCTTTTTGCACCCGCGCCCGCTCGACGGACCAGTGCTTTTTCACTTTGTCGTGCATCTTCAGCGCCGTCGCTTTGTCGATGGACACGACCATCGCTTTGCCCAAAAAGCCCCGTCCCAGAAAGTGCCGCACGATGTCTTTGGCCACCGTCTCCAGCCGGTCGTCGCGCGTCAGCAGGTGATACTTTTGCCCCAGCACTTTGTCGAGCTTGGCCTCGTGTGCCTCGTCGAGACCCGCTTCCTCAATCAGCCGATAGATGTCGTCGCTCAGGTCAGGATTGCACAGCTCTAGCTCGGGCGTGCGGTTTTCGTAAAAGAGCGGCACCGTCGCGCCGTCCTCGACCGACTGCTGGAAGTCATAAATCGACACATAGTCGCCGAAGACCTCGCGGGTCCGCTCCTCGCTGGCAATCAGTGGCGTGCCGGTAAACGCCAAAAACGTCGCTTTGGGCATCGCACCACGCATGTTGAGCGCCAGCGTGTCGTATTGGCTGCGGTGCGCCTCGTCGGTCAGGACAATCACATCGGCGCGGTCGGTCAGCGCTTCGGCGGTCTGGAACTTGTGAATCAGCGTAAAGACATAGCGATGGTTGCCGCGCAAAAGCTCGCGCAGGTGCGCACCACTTTTGGCGTGGCAGGCGTCGCCCTCGGCGTCGGACACCGCACCACAGCTCTTGAACGTCTTGGCGAGCTGGTCGTCTAGCTCGACGCGGTCGGTGACGATGACAAACGTCCAGTTGCCGACGAGCTTGCGCAGGACTTTCTGCGCGAAAAAGACCATCGAAAAGCTCTTGCCGCTGCCTTGGGTCTGCCAAAACACACCGCCGCGCCCGTGGCCCGCCTTCCGCGCCGCCAGCATCGACGCAATCGCATTGTTGACGCCCAAAAACTGGTGATTTTGGCCCAGCACTTTGACCAGCCCGGCCTTGTGCTCCGAAAACAGCGTGAAGTGTTCGACCAGGTCGAGCAGCCGTCCTCGGTCGCAGGTGCCGCGCAGCATCACTTCGAGCGACACCCGACGCGGCTCGTCTTCTCGCTCGATGCGCTTCCACTCGAAAAAGCGGTCCCAGTCGGCGGTCAGCGACCCGACCCGGCTGTCGGTCCCGTTCGACGCGATGAGCAGCGCGTTATACCAAAACAAGGACGGAATCTGCTGTTTGTAGTGGGTCAGGTTGTCGTCGAACGCTCGTCGGGCGGGCACGCCGGGCTTTTTCAGCTCGATGACCACCCACGGCAGACCGTTGACGAAGCCGACCAGATCAGGCCGACAGGTATATAAGCTGCCGACGACGCTGAGCTGACGGACGAGCAAGAAGTCGTTTTGCTCGGGACGTGTCCAGTCGATGACGCGCAGCCTCTCGGTGGTCTGTCCTCCGTGCTTGGCGTCGGGAACCGATACGCTGATGCCGTCTTTGAGCAGCCGGTAGACTTCGCGGTTCGCAGCTTCCAGGCTCATCGACGAGCGGTCGCGGGTTAGTTCGTCGATCGCGGCCCGGATCGCCTGCGGTGGCAGCGTCGGATTGAGCCTCTGTAGTGCCGCCCGCAGACGCGGCTGGATCACCACTTCGGCTCGCGTCGCCCGTCCGAGCGTGCCGCCGTCCCCCAGCGCTTCATCCTGCGCCGACACCGTCTGCCAGCCGAGCGCCGCAAACAGCCCGACTGCCGGTTTTTCCACAAGCTGCTCTTCGCTATAGGCATGCGCACTCATGCAGGATTGTCCTGGCTGCTCGCGGCCAGCGCTTGTTCGATTGCCTCGATGCTGGGCAGGCTGGATTGCAGGTCCGTCGGCAGCGCTTCGATGAGCTGATATTCTGCCACACCGATGGGCTTGCTCACGTCGCGCAGTGCGTACTCGGCGACCACTTTGTTGCGGCTCTTGCAGAGCAAGAGGCCGATGCTTGGGCCGTCGTGCGCCGCCCGAAGCTGCGCATCGACCGCCGACAGATAGAAGTTCAGCTTGCCGGCGTGCTCGGGCTGAAACGGTCCTGACTTTAGCTCGACGACGACGAAGCAGCGCAGCTTCAGGTGGTAAAACAGCAAGTCTAGGTAGAAGTCCTCGCCCCCGACTTCGAGGTGAACCTGGCGACCCACAAACGCAAAGCCCGCCCCCAGCTCCAGCAAAAAGCGCGTGATGTGCTGCACGATGGCATCTTCGATCGCGCGCTCGCTGGCCTCGTCGCCGATTCCCAGGAAGTCGAACAGATAGGGGTCTTTCAGCGATTCCGTCGCCAAGTCCGACTGTGGCCTGGGCAGGCTCGCGGCAAAGTTTGTGACCGCCTGTCCTTCCCGCGCAAGCAGCCGCCGTTCGATGTGATGGGTCAGCGTATTTCGCGACCAGCCGTGCTCGATGGCCCGCTGGGCATACGCAAGGCGCTCGGCGGCGGACTTGAGCTTGGCCAGCAGCACCAAGTTGTGCCCCCACGGCAGCTGTCCAACAGCCTGTTGGACGATTTCTTCATCCGGCCACGCCGCCGCAAAGGCGCGCATGTACAGCAAGTTGGCGCGAGAAAAGCCCTTCATCGTCGGAAACGCACTGCGCAGGTCGTGCGCCAGCCGGTCGATGACTTTGGCCCCCCAGCCTTCGCGATCCTGCCGCAGCAGGATGTCGCGTCCGATGTGCCAGTATAAACGGATCAGCTCTCGATTGACGGATAGCGATGCGCGCTGCTGCGCGGTGTGGATGCGCACTTTGAGCGCAAACAGCCAATCCGCATAATCCGTAGGAAGCGGCACCAGATCCAGCATCGCTCAATCCACCTTCAGATCAATCTGCCCCGAAAGCAGCCGAGGCAAAAGCAAATCCCGCGTCCGCCTTAGATTCTGAATTTGGCGCTGTAATGCATGGATTTTTTCCGACATTGGGATGGTAAATTGACCAAACTGGTCCAGCAGAGATGAGGGAGGAACTGTCAATTTCGCTTTTTCGAAGGTAGTCGCAGTCACGGCTGGATATGCAGCACCTGTGGCATTGTTCGTGAGATAATTGACGAAATCATCCGTGGTTACAGAAAAGTAGAGAAATGTATATGGAATTAGTTTCGCGGTAAGGACGGAAAACCCAGTTGATGCAATTGTATTAGTATCAGGATGTATCACCAATGCGTGTGAGCGTCGATTGGGACGAACACATGACCAGATCACGTCGCCATGCTGAACTACGCGGCGGGCGCGACCTGGTGCCTCGTGGAACAAATAAGTCGTAATCGTGTCAATCTGGCCAGGACTGACAGACGAGATATCAACATAGTGAAGCCTTCCTGGTGCCGAACGTGCATTGATTTGCAATCGATTCACATCGGCAACATCGGACAATCGCTTCACTTCCCACCCCTTCGGGATGTCGCCGAGGGGGGAGGGGACTTTGGGGTGGTTTTCGTGGCCGGGGAAGCGGAAGTGAACGAACCACTCGCGATAGAGTCCACGCGCCATCGATTCCAAAATCTTGATCCGCCGCTGGCTGTTTTCAATCAATTCATCATAAGCCGACAAAATCCCGGCAATCCGCTTTTGGATTGGGAGTGGCGGGATATAAACATTGACTTCGGCAATCCGGGTAGGTGCGGTATGACGAATCTTGGCACCGCTAGCTGATGCGCGTATTTGCTGCCGGATGGATTTTGAATTGAATAGATAATAAATAAACTTCCGATCGGTCTGTTCGAGGCTGTGTATCTTGACAAGCCCAAGTCGTTGATTGTGAAGATAAAGACCGGTGGTTGGGATTATTGCGCAACTTCCAAGTAATCCTTCGGCTTGCTCCGTCATTGCAACAATCAAGTCGCCTTTATTTAGAATATACTCGGGCGGTATTGGGCCTTGATACCACTTTTCTTTGTCACCCTTATGCTTAAATCCCCCTTCATCTAAGAAGTTGCCTGGCGTAAGAAGGATATGTGTTCCATGATCAGCGAAGTGCGCACCAAGAAATGCGAACCCATGTTTGATTTCAAGCAAATTGCCTAATTTACAGTGGCGCCATGTTCTCATATCCTCACGCCTCCAAGATCGCTGCTACATTGGCGGCGATGGTTTGTTCTAGGGCGTGGGCTTGGGTGTTTAGGGTTTCTAGTTCTT
>DAORGN010000268.1:0-5495 GCA_035340095.1 Pseudomonadota bacterium
GCGGGTGCGCATGGCGTGACGAGGGGTGCGCATGGCGTGACGGCGGGTGCGCATGTGTCGCGCGGGCGTCGGCAGATCATTTTTTTTCAAAAAAACGACATCCGGGGTGGCAGCGCGGCTAGGTGTGAGGCAACCTCTCAAAGTTTGCGGTGTCGCATGGTGTGGCACTTTGCAGACATCTGACGGTCCGTTTTTGGAGGATGTGAGAGATGGCAGCCAGTTATTTTCCGCGCAGTGACTCGGGGCTTGTTGTGTGGCTCCAGAACTTTCAAAGTGCACTGCCTTTGCAGGCCAAAGCGCTCGGGCTTGCGCCTGCCGAAATCAAAGACGCGCTCGACCAGTCCAAGTCGCTGGCGGCGTCGATTCAGGTGGACGAGCAAAAGTACGCTGAGTGGCAGGCCGCGGTCGCCAAAACGGCGGAACTTCGCACCCAGGCGCTCGCCGAAATCCAGCGAATCATCGACCGGATGAAGACATCGACTGGGTACAGCGACGAAATCGGCAAGACGCTGATGGCGGTGCCGTCGCGGACCGAAAGTCGGAATTTGGACGACATCAAACCGGCGCTGCGGGCCCAGGTCCACGGTGGCAAAGTGCGGATTCACTGGACGCGCGGCGCGCTCGACGGAATCAACGTGTACAGCCGAAAGCCTGGCGAGCCGTGGACGCTGCTGGGCACCGACACCAGGCCTCCTTATGACGACACTCGCCCGGTTCCGGCGTCGCCGGAGGTTCGCGAATACCGCGCGATCGGCGTGTTTCACGACCAGGAAGTTGGCCACCCAAGCGATGTCGTCAGCGTGACGGTCAGCGCGTAGCCGTCAACGGGAAAGAAGCCGGCCTGCCCACCCGGCGCAGCGGAACAAAGAGCGGCTGGCTGGCCGTGGGGGGTGGCACACGGCGCGCCAATTCGCCAAGATGGCGGGGCCGCGATTCGGCACGCCATGCGGGCGGCGTTTGGGTCCGGCGCTTTTCAGCCATGAAGACAGCGAAAAAGAAAGACAGCGCGGCGGGCAAAAGCCGCAAAGATCAGCTTCGATCGGCTCGGCGTATCGTCGTCAAAATTGGCACCGGGGTGCTGACGCAGAGCGGCGGCAAGTTCGATCGGGCGCGCTTCGAGAGCCTGTGTGACGAGCTGCACCGGGCCGCCCAGACCCGCGAAGTGGTGGTGGTGTCGTCGGGGGCGGTGGCGCTTGGCGTCGAACGGCTCGGGCTTTTGGCGCGACCCAAAGACATTCGCGGCAAGCAGGCGGCGGCGGCAGTCGGGCAGTCACGACTGATGCGGCTTTATGACGATGTGCTCGGGCCCAAAGGCGTGACGGTGGCGCAGGTGCTGCTGACGCACGCCGACATCCAATCGCGGACCCGTTATCTGAATGCGCGACGGGCGATTGCGCAGCTTATCGAACACCGAGCGCTGCCCATCATCAACGAAAACGACACGGTCAGCGTCGAAGAACTGAAGTTCGGCGACAACGACACGCTGGCCGGCATGGCGGTCGATCTCGTCGAGGCGGAGCTGCTCATCATCCTGACGGACATCGACGGACTTTATACGGCGGACCCGCGCAAAGATCCCAAAGCGACGCGGATTCCCGAGGTGTTCGGCATCGATCCGGCGACGCTGGGGCTGGCGGGGGACAGTACGTCGGGCGTTGGAACGGGCGGGATGGCGACGA
Organism: Pseudomonadota bacterium; assembly: GCA_035340095.1. Taxonomy (GTDB): domain Bacteria; phylum Myxococcota_A; class Polyangia; order Palsa-1104; family JAEUJZ01; genus JAEUKA01. The sequence goes on from DAORGN010000268.1 coordinate 1,680, forward strand.
AGCTGCGGGCGGCGAGCCGGGCTGGGGAATCTGGTGTGCCGACGCTGATTGCACCGGGAAAACAAGTCGGGGTGCTGGATGCAGCGCTCGCCGGGGAACCGCTGGGAACGTTTGTGCATGCGCCGCCACAACCCGAGACGGGGAGCCGCAAGCGCTGGCTTTTGCGCGATCTGCGCCCGACGGGCCAACTGGTCATCGACGACGGGGCCGACCGGGCGCTGTGTGAGCGCGGCAAGAGCCTTCTACCAAGCGGCATCACCGAAGTGCGCGGGACATTTGAAGCCGGCGAACCGGTCGAGATTTTGTCGACGGATGCAGTGGCCGTGGCGCGCGGTTTTTCCAGCTACGGATCGGATGAGCTGCGACGGATCTGTGGGCTGAAGACGGCGGACATTGTCGAAAAGCTCGGCTACAAGCTGGCCGACGAGGCCGTCCATCGCGACGATCTGGTTCTGCTGGAGACTTTGCGCAAGCGCCCAAGCAAAAAGAGCAAAGGAGAGAGCGCGTGAGCCAGACGGTGGATGTGGCAGGTGATCAGCTCGACGTAGCGCGGGGACTGGCGCTTTTGGCGCAGCGCGGGTCGGAGCCTCTGCGCAGTGTGTCTTCGGAAAAGAAAAATGCGGCGCTCAGCAAGCTGGCGGCGCTTTTGACCGATCCGTCGCGGATGCAGGTGGTTTTGCAAGCCAATGCGCAGGACATCGAGGCGGGACACAAGGCTGGGCTTTCGGCGGCACTGCTCGATCGGCTGCGGCTCGACGAAGGGCGACTGCACGCACTGGCCAAAGCGGTGGACGAAATTGCGGCGCTGCCCGATCCCGTCGGGGAAGTCGTCGAGTCGTGGTCGCGCCCGAAGGGTTTTGTGGTCGAAAAAGTACGGATACCGCTCGGGGTGCTGCTGCTGATTTACGAAGCGCGACCGAACGTGACCGTCGATGCAGCGGCGCTGGCTCTAAAAAGTGGCAATGCGGTGATTCTGCGCGGTGGCAAAGAAGCGCTGTCGTCGAATCGGGCGCTGGCCGCGCTGGTCCGGGAAGCGCTCTCGTCACAAGGTCTGCCTGCCGAAGCCTGTCAGTTTGTCGACAATCCCGACCGCGGGCTTCTGCTGGCGCTGCTTTCGCAGAGCGGGCTTATCGACCTGTGCATTCCGCGCGGTGGCGAAGCGCTGATTCGCTTTGTCGTCGAACATGCCCGGATTCCGGTGGTCCAGCACTATCAGGGGATCTGTCACCTGTTCGTCGATGAGTCGGCGGACCTGACGATGGCGACGGAGCTTGTCTATAACGGCAAGTGCTCGCGACCGGGTGTGTGCAATGCGCTGGAGTGTCTTTTGATCCACGAGCGGGTGGCGGCGCCGCTTCTTCTGCGGCTGTGCGAGCGTTTGGCCCCGGCGGGCGTCGAGCTGCGGCTTGAACCAGACGCGCTGGCGCTTTTGCCGTCGCCCCTGCCGAAAGGTCTGCGGGTCCAAGCGGCGCAGCCGAGCGACTTTGGCCACGAATTTTTGGACCTGACGCTGGCGGTGCGGATTGTGCCGTCGCTCGATGCGGCGATTTCCCACATTGCGCGCTATGGATCGCTGCACACCGAAGTGATCTGCACGCAGAACGAAGAACATGCGCAGCGCTTCGTCCGCGAGGTCTGCGCGAGCTTTGTCGGCTGGAATGTATCGACGCGGTTCAACGACGGCGGCGAGCTGGGACTGGGCGCAGAAGTCGGCATCTCGACGACCAAACTGCACGCCTTTGGCCCAATGGGTCTGCGTGAGCTGTGCGCCACCAAGTTCGTGGTCAAAGGAACGGGGCAGGTGCGCACCTGACGCGCCGCGCGGTTTGTCCGTTCGTCGCTGGTCTTGATGTAGCAAAGCCGCTTACACGACCCCGGAAATCGTGTTATGCAGGCAAAAATGAAAGCCTTGCGAACCGTGTTCGAGCGTTGTGTGACGCGGCGTTTTTCGCCTCTGACTTTGGCACTCTCGGCGGTGATGCTTTTGCCCGCGCCGGCCTTTGCGAAAGCCGATAGGCCCGCCAAAGCCGACAAAGCGGCCAGCAAGACCGCGGCTGTGGCCAAAGGCCCAAGCAAACCCGAAGCCGCAGCGCTGCCGGATGCGTTTTCGCAGACGCCCGAGACGAGCCGCAGCTTCGAGGATTTGCTAAAAGACGCGGTGCCGGTCAAAGACTTTGCGACGCTCATCGAGCCGCTGTATGCGCGCTGCGATGATCCCGATCCGCTCTACAAACGGCAGTGCGAAGTGTCCAAGACGTTCCTTTTGGACTATTTGAGCAGCCATACCTTCGTCGCTGAAGCCGACATGCCGCCGGATACTTCGCCGTATGACGCTGCCGCCAAGCAGGTCGACATGGAGATTTCCGGCTGTCTGGTCTGCAAAAACCCAATCACCGTTGCTGGCGAGCCGCGCTATCTGACGACCAAGCCGCCGCAGCGGGTGCAGGATGGACGTGCAGTCGTCGAACCGCTGGCGAACCACGAAATTGCGATCGAAGACCGCACCCGCGCCGATCGTTTCGTTGAAAAAGTGGTGCCGCGTCTGAAAGTGCAGCATGTGTTCCGCTTTGCGACGCCGTATCCGCAAGAGCTTGCACAAGCGGCGGTGGGAAAACCGGCAGCGCCGATTCCGCCGCCGGCCAAGGGCGTGCTCGTGGCGTCGCTGGGGCATCGCGTCTATGACCGCTGCACCGGACAAGTTGCGGCGGCGTCGCCGAAAGCGGCCACTGCGGTCAAGGTCACGCCGGACAGGAGCTGTCCGCGCAACGCTGCCGACGACATGTCGCAGGCCGAGATCAAAAAACAGCAAGAAATCCTGGCGCTGCCCGAACAGCTTTCCCCGCGAGAAATTGACCGGGTGCTGGCCCCGATTCAGGCCCGCGTGCACGAATGCTACGTCGAGTTCGGCGAGCCGTCGGGCACCGCCAAAGTCAGCCTGGTCATCGGTCCGGAAGGCAAGCTGACGCAAGTGCAGCTGCCGTCGCCATTTGACAAAGCGGACATCGCGGTGTGCCTGCGCTCGCAGCTGAAAAGCGCGGTGTTCCCGAAGTTCCGTGGCAGTCCGATGAAGTTCGAATACGTCTATCAAGTGCAGTAGTCGTCGCGCTTTCACCCTTCCCCAAAGGCAAAACATGCTGCCCGTTCGTTTCCGTCGCTCCGTCTGCCAAGGGTGGACGCTCTGTGTGACCCTGCTTCCTTTTGTGCTGCCGGCTTGTAGCAAAGGTGGCGCCGGCGATCCCACGTCGTGTCGCAAGCTGAGCGATCCGGTGACGATGGGAAGCACGGACCGGCCCATCGGGCGGTCGCTTTACGTCGAGCTGAAGACGCCCAGTGGCGCGTTTGTGACGGTGCCGCTCGAAGGCATCGGCGGTGAGTACGGCGGCACCAAGCAGATGGGCAAGTGCGACGAGCGCGGCCAGTACACCGTCGAGCGCGTGGTGCTGGTGAACGCCAAACAAGAGCTGGTTGCCGTCGCCAACCGACTGCCCGGATCAGCCAGCTTCAAGATTGATTATTCCGACGGGCGCACCACAAGCGTCGCCGGAACCAGCGTCGCCAACTACTACAGCGAGTACGGCACCGCGGTGGCAAGTGGCGCGGTGACGCTTCAGACGATTTCAGCGAGCAGCAAACTGGCGAAGCAGGGAGATCGGGTGACGGTTTCCGTCAGCCTGCAAGGCGATGAGTGCGGTCTGCTCAAGAGCCAGTGGTGGCTGGCTGACTCGGCGCGTAAGCAGGTCACGACGGCGTCTAATGTCGCCGGGGGAACGGGCACCGTCATGATCCCGGTGCCGGTGGATTTGACGCCGCAGACTT
>DAORGN010000269.1:0-5481 GCA_035340095.1 Pseudomonadota bacterium
CGTCTTTTTTTGTCCCGTTCTGCTTGTCGGCAAACACCCGTTTCCACAGCGGATAGCTAAACAGCGAAAACACCAGGAACGAACAGACGAGCCGCACGATCGGATAGGGAATCGGCGAAAGCCGCACCACGACGTAAAAGCTGCCGGCGTTGAGCAGAAACGTCCCCATCTCGACGAGTACAAAGCCAAAAAGCTGCGGCCCCATCGCCAGGTGTCCCGCCGAAAACACCAGGTGGCGGTTGCCGACAAACTGAATCGTCGCACCGACCAAAAGCGACGGAATGTTCGCTTGGGTTGGGGTCAGCCGGAACAGCTCGACCAGCGCGGTCAGCGTCGCAAAGTCCGCAAGCGATGCCGCCCCGCCAGTCAAGATCGACTTCGCGAAGCGCACTGCGCGCTGCCATAGGGAATCCGGAGAACGTGTCACCGCTCGATCGATATACCCGATCGGGCGTGAGCCGGGCGGCCAAACTGTGTCACAATGCGCCTGTGACTGCTCAATCAGATGTGCCTGCGGATGCCGATGGCGTGGGTGGAAGCGCGGCCCCGACGGCTCCTCCTTCTGTCGACGAAACGCTGTCTGCGGTGGCCGAAATCAAAGACGCCCGGCAAGCGATCCTGCGCGAGATCGAAAAGCGCATCATCGGTCAGCGCCACGTCATCGACCAGCTCCTCGTCGCGCTGTTTGCCCGTGGCCACTGTCTGTTTGTCGGTGTGCCGGGACTGGCCAAGACGCTGCTTATTTCGACGCTGTCCGAAGTCCTGTCGCTGCGCTTTTCGCGCATCCAGTTTACGCCGGACCTGATGCCGTCGGACATCACCGGCAGCGACATCCTCGAAGAAGACCAGACCACCGGCAAGCGCGTCTTCCGTTTTATCCGCGGTCCGATTTTCGCAAACATCGTCCTCGCCGACGAAATCAACCGCACGCCGCCCAAGACCCAGGCCGCGCTGCTCCAGTCGATGCAGGAAGGTCGTGTCACCGCGGGTGGTCAGACCCACGAGCTGACCCCGCCATTTTTGGTGTTTGCGACGCAAAATCCGATCGAACAGGAAGGCACGTATCCACTTCCCGAAGCGCAGCTCGACCGCTTCATGCTGCAAGTCGATGTCGGCTATCCGACGCTGGAAGAAGAAGTCCAGATCGTCAAGCGCGGCACGTCAGCGGACAAGCCGGTGATCCAAAAAATCCTGTCGCCCGAGCGGATCATGCAGCTTCAAGACCTGACGCTGCGCGTTCCCGCCGCCGACCATGTGGTGCGTTACGCCGTCTCTCTCTGTCATGCCACCCGGCCCCAGCGCGTCCCCGGTGCCCGCGCCAATCGCACAAGCGGCAGCATCCGTCTGGCCGGCGGACCCAAAGAAGCCGAAGCGCTGTCTTTGGTCAGCGAGTATTTGGCCTATGGTGCCGGGCCGCGTGCATCGCAGTTTTTGATCCTGGGCGCCAAAGCCAAAGCGATTCTGGAAGGCCGTCCCGCCGCGTCGATCGACGACGTGCGAGCGCTGGCCCGTCCGGTGCTTCAGCATCGCCTGATCGTAAACTTCCACGCAGAGGCCGAAGGCATCGGGCCGCAGGTCATCATCGACAAGCTCCTCGAAGCCATCAGGCCCTAGTCCGTTTCGTCCATGAACTCGCGGCTGCTCGATCTTCCGTCTCTGCTACGCCTTCAGAGCCTGCTTTTGCGGGCACGGGTGGTTGCGGACGGCGCTTTGCAGGGTCTGCATCGGGCGGCGCACCACGGCTCGTCCGTCGAGTTTGCCGAGCACAAAGAGTATGCCCCCGGCGACGAGCTGCGCCACATCGACTGGCGTGCCGTCGGACGGATGGACAAATACTACGTCAAGCGCTTCGAGGAAGAAGCCGAAGTCCGCGCCTATGTCGTCGTCGATGCGTCCGGATCGATGGGCTACGGACGGCAAGATCAGCTGACCAAGCTCGACTTTGCCAAGCTGCTCGCGGCGGCGCTGTCGTATCTGCTTTTGCGTCAGCACGATCCCGCCGGGCTGCTCATCGCCAAGGACGAGGGGCCGCTGTACATCCCGCCGCGCGGTGGGGCGGCGCACCTGGGGGACTTGTGCCGCGCACTGGAAGACACGCCGGCGCAGGGTCGCACCGAGCTTTCGGACGCGCTGCTGCTGCTATCGGAAACCGTGCGTCGCCGGTCGATCATCGTGGTGCTGTCGGATCTGTTGCCGGCGCCGCCGCTCGATGATGTCGATGAATACGCCGAATACCTGCGCAAACAGTCGGTGCTTTTGCGCGCCAAGCTGTGCAGTCTGCGCGCCCAAAAACACGATGTCATTGTCCTGCAAACGCTCGATGCCGACGAACTGGAGCTGCCGTGGTCGAACCTGACGTGGTTTGAAGAAGTCGAGCCGGGGCTGCCTTCGCAAGAGCGGCTTTTTGTCGATCCGGGCGACGTGCGCAAAGCCTATCTCGACGAGCTTCAGCAGTTTCTCAATGACATGCGGATGGGTCTGCGGGAAGGTGACGTCGACTACACGCTGGTGCCGACATCGCGTTCGCCAGAAAGTGTGCTGCTCGACATGCTGCGCGGCCCGCTGCGCCAGAAGGTGCGGAGGTAAGCCGTGCATCTTCTGTCGCCGATTTACGCGGCCTTTCTGTTTTTGGGCATCTTGCCCATCCTGATTCACCTGCACGGACGGCGGCGGGCCCAGGTGCGCAAGCTGCCGACGCTGCTGCTTTTGCGGGCGTCGAGCCGTCGGGTCGCCCAGCGCACCCGGCTGCGGCATGTGCTGCTTCTGCTTTTGCGCGTGCTGCTGCTTGTCGCGATCCCGTTTTTGCTCGCCAGGCCGTTTGCCGAAACCGATTCGGATCTGCCGGTGCAAGTCAGCCAGACCCAGCGCGCGGTGCTGATCTTCGACGACAGCTTGTCGATGACGTACAAGCCGGGACCGGACCAAAAGCTCGGATCGGCGATGCTGCTGGAGCGCGGACGCAAGCTGGCCACCCGAATCGTCGATGCGCTGCCGCAAGGGGCGGAAGCGGCGCTTATCTTGGGTTCGCGTGGCGGCGATGCGCCAGTCGGCGAGCTGACATCGGACCGGACGCGGCTTTATTCGGCGATTTCGGCGCTAAGGCCCACCTATCGGCCCACCGATCTGCAAAGCGCGTTTAAGCGAGCGACGCAGATTCTGTCGACCCAGCGCGGCACGCTGCGGCGCATTTACGTGATAAGCGACAGCTCGGCGCACGCGCTCGACGCCTCGCTGCATGCGCCGGCAGAAACCGAGGTGTCGCTCGTCGATGTTCGCGATGGCCAGCCGCTTCCCAACTGTGCCGTGACCGACCTGCGCGCCGAGCCTGCCGCCAGCATGGGACCGCGCGCCATTCGGGTGATGGCGGAACTTAGCAACTTTGGCGCCGAGCCCGTCAAAGAACTTCAGGTCACGCTGCTCGTCGATGGGCAAGCCGTGGCCAAGGGGCTTGTCGACCTGTCGCCACGCGGTCAGGCGGTCAAGCGCTTCATCCACATCCTGCCGCCCGAAAAAGAGACCCGATCGGCCCAGTCGCCGCCGGAAAGTCAGACCACGCAGAGCGGCGGCCTGCACCACCTGGCGGTGCGCATTGCCCCCGACGCCTTGGAAGCTGACAACGAACGCCACCTGCGCGTCGATGTGCAGGCGGTGCTGCGGGTGCTGATCCTGGACGGCGACCCGCGCAACCTCCGCCGCGATGACGAAGCCTACTATGTCGAAACGGCGCTGCGCCCCGGCGAACGGGATGACTCGCCGCTTCAGCTTACCACCCGCACCATCGACGAAGGACTGGGGACGCTTGCTGACTTTGATGCGGTGGTGCTGCTCAACGCCAAGGCGCAAGAGCTGTCGCGGCGTGGCATCGAGCGCGGACTTTTGGACTATGTGCAGCGCGGCGGCGGACTTCTGATTGGGCTTGGCGACAATGTGGAAGTCGACGCCTACAACCGGGTGCTCGCCGAGCTTTTGCCGCAGCCGCTTGCGGTGGTCAAGACGGCGGGGGCTCTGCCAGCAAGTGGCAGCGGGGAAGTCGAGTCATCGACGCAGGGTCCAGGCGAGCACATCGGCCAGCTCGACCGTCGGCACCCGCTGCTACAGCCGTTTCTGTCCGGGCGTTCGAGTGAGTCGCTGCTGTCGGCGTCGTTTGCCCGCTACCTTTTGCTTTTGCCGACCCCGCGCAGCCAGGGCCAGACCACGGTGCTTTTGTCGTTCGAGAGCGGCGCGCCGGCCTTGGTCGAGCGCAGCATCGGGTCGGGCCGCGTCATGCTGTTTACCTCGACGCTCGATAGGGACTGGAATGATCTGGCGATTCAGCCGGCCTTTTTGCCCCTGCTGCAGCAGATGGTTCGCCATCTGTCACGGGCGCCGCTTCAGAAAGCCGAAACCGAGACGCTGATTGGCCAGACCCGCGACGTGCGGCTTCAGCCTGGTGACTCGCGCGTTGAAGTGACACTGCCATCGGGCAAGACCCGGCTGCACGAAAGACTGTCGGGCCGCAAGCTTCTGCAGTTTGCCGAAACCCGCGAACCCGGCTTTTACCGCGTCGCCACCGCCGGGGACACCGGCATCCTCAGGCCGCGGCCCACCGAACACTTTGTCGTCAACGTCGATGCGGCTGAATCCGACCTTCAGCTTGCGCCGGCCTCGCGCCTGGCTGCGCTGCAAAGACCGCTGATTACATCGGACACAAGCCCTGGCGGAAAAAATCCCAAGCGGCGGGTCGAGCTGTGGCATGCCATGGGGTGGATGCTTCTGCTGATCCTGCTCGGCGAGTCGCTGCTGTTGCGCCAGAAATAACCAAGACCACACCGAAAGGAACTTCGCCCATGTCGCGCTACGTCGTTGCCATCGATCAAGGGACCACCGGCTCGACCGTGCTCTTGCTTAGCGAGACGCTGGTTGTCGTCAGCCGCGGCTACGCCGAGTTCGCGCAGATCTACCCGCAGCCCGGCTGGGTCGAACATGATCCAGAGACGATTTGGCAGTCGGTCTTGACGGCACTTGGTCAGGCGCTTTCGTCGGCCCACATCGACCCACGCGAGATTGCGGCCATCGGCATCACCAACCAGCGCGAAACCACCGTCTGCCTTTCGCGCGATGGAAAACCGCTGCACAACGCGATTGTCTGGCAGGACCGCCGCACCGCCGCCCGCTGCGCCGAGCTGCGCAAGGCGGGCCACCTGGCCGAAGTGCAAAAAAAGACCGGCCTTGTGCTCGACCCCTACTTTTCGGGGACCAAGATCGAGTGGCTGCTTTCGCAAGTGCCGGGGCTTTTGGTTCGGGCTTCTTCGGGCGATGCCCGGTTTGGCACCATCGACAGCTTCCTTGTCCACCGCTTGTCCGGCGGCGAGGCGTGGGTGACGGACCCCTCGAATGCATCGCGGACGCTGCTCTTCAACATTGAATCAAACCGCTGGGACGACAGCCTGTGCGCGCTCTTGGGGGTTCCCGTGGGCTGCTTGCCGCGCGTCGTGGCGTCGC
>DAORGN010000270.1:0-5472 GCA_035340095.1 Pseudomonadota bacterium
ACGTGCCTCGGATCTTTGTTTCTCAGAAGCGTGTGCAGCAGTGGACTGAAGAAGGCCGGGTCCACATCGAGGGCAACCAGATGACGCTGCCCGAAATGGGTCGGATGTTTCGTCTCACCGAGGCGTTTTACATCGAGAAGGCGGTTTCTGACGGTGGCGATTCACTGAATCTGCGCGGTCGGGTCAAGACCCGCAACCAGATTGCCCAGCTCGGCGGCGAGGTGTTCTTAAACTCGCTCGTCATTGGCGACGCTGCCTACGAGGGCGATCCCGGTTTCGTCGGTGAGCCGCTGCCCAAGAGCGCCAAACTGTCGGCCTCAAAGCCCGACGCTGCGCCGGTACGCAACCTCTCGTCGGCTCCAACCGGCAAAGTAATGCCCAAACCTTCGGTCTAACGCCCCGCCTGCTACCTGGGCAAAAACAGACGCGACTGTAACCCCGAAAAAACAAAAGGGCCGACTGCGCATGGCAGCCGACCCTTTAGGTACTACTTATTTTCGACGAGTTACTTCTTCTTGGGCGCCGGCTTCTTGGCGGCGGGCGCCGGCTTCTTGGCGGCGGGTGCCGGCTTCTTGGCGGCGGGCGCCGGCTTCTTGGCAGCCGGAGCAGCCTTCTTGGCAGCCGGAGCAGCCTTCTTGGCCGGGGCCTTCTTGGTGGCCGGCTTCTTGTCGGCCTTGGTCTTCTTGCGCTTCTGACCGCCGACCGCACGCTTGGCGCGCGAAACGTCGCCGTGCGAATCGAGGAAGTACAGGTAGCCTTCCTCACGGTTGAAGCTGCCGTTGGCAACCTTCTCAGCCTTGCCAGCCGGCGAGGCCTGGCCAGCCCGCTTCATCGGGGTCTTCCACACTTCGGTGCCCCGCAGGAAGTACAGATAACCGTTCTCACGCTTGATGTTCAGCTTCGCAACTTTCTCGGCCATTACTTTCCTCCATCTCTCAGAGGGGTTGGTTTGAATTGACACTATTTGAGGCTCGACGAGGCTGTCAATTCGTTTTGTGCGGAAAGGTTCACTTTTTTTCGTCGGGCGCTTTTTTGCAGGTGCTTGATCCTCTTCGGGAAAGTGCCAATTATCGTCGGAGATAGCCGTTTTCTCGTCTGAATCGCCAAATTGGGCGATTTTCGGCCATTCAGACGGGGTTTTCTTCAGCGCACGCGAGCGCAGATCACCTGTTCTGCGCTGACGGGGCTAAGTGGCTGTCCGTCGAACCCCCCGGCGCGATACCACAAAGAAAAGCCGTTGTAGTGCAAAAGGGCGGCTAGCTCGGCTGGGAAGTACATCCGTTGGGTCAAAATCACGGTGCGCGGTGGGCTTGGCGTGGGCCAGTTCGCCTTTGCATCGGGTTCATAGAAGAGCCGCATCGTCATCACCTGGCTCGCCGGGTCGTAGTCGTGGTTGGTGCTATAGACGAGCGGCTCGCCGGTGCGCGGGTGACGGAAGCGCGTCCTCGACCAGCGACGGTTGGGATCGCGGGCCAGCCACTGCGGATCGGGGTTTGCGGCGTCAAACGCGAACAGTCCGTCGGGGTGCAGCAGCCGTCGCACTTCTGCCAAAAACCGCTCGAGGTCCTGCCTCTCATACAGATGAAGCAGTCCATTAAAGGGACAGACGATGAGTCGAAAGCGCTCACTTGGCGAACAGTCGAGCGGTAGGGCGCGAAAGTCCGCCTCGATAAGCTGCACATTTTGCGCGACGCGCTGGCTCTGGCGGGACAGCCGCTGCTGGCAGCGCAAAACCATCTGCGGCGAGCGATCGACGCCAATCACCTGATGTCCATCGCGGGCCAGCGGCACAAGCAGTCGTCCCGTTCCCGATCCCAGCTCGAGGATCGGACGCTTTTTGGTTTGGACCGCGGCGACGTCTTTGGCGAGCTGGCGATACCATGCGACATCCGCTTTTCGTCGGCGGTATTCGTGGTCATAAAGCTCGGCATCGACATACAGATCGCGGGCGCCCGGTTCGACAGGCAGCGCGGTTGCGTTTTGTGACATGCGGCACTTGTACTGCCTTCGCTTGTCGGGCGGCAGCGGAAACTTGACGTGCCGAAAAAGCCTGGTCATGGTCGCTCGGTGCGGATACTCGGGCTGGACGTGGGGAGTAAGACGATAGGAGTCGCGCTCAGCGACGAGCTGCTTCTCTGTGCGCACCCCCAAAAAACGTTGTCGCGGCAGGGCACGAAAAAAGACGTCGAGACCTTGCTTTTGCTGTGCAAGCAGCATCAAGTGACCCAAGTCGTCGTCGGACTTCCGTATGACTGCGAGGGAAACGAAGGTCATCGCGCCAAGCGGGTTCGGGTGCTGGGCGACGCCCTTTCAGCGGCGGGTTTGCAGATCGAATATCAAGATGAGAGCTTTTCTACAGTCGAGGCAGAGGACATCCTGCTGGCCGCCGATCTGTCGAGAGCGCGACGCAAGGAAGTGGTGGATCGTTTGGCGGCAGCGGTGATCTTGCAGGCTTGGCTCGACAGCCATCGTCCAAAGCAGAGCCAAGAGGAGTCTTGGTGATGCGGGTTTCGCTGGCAATGCGACAGCGTCTGGCGGCGCTGGTGGTCTTCTTAACCGTCGGGGCAGCTGTCGGTGTGGCTGGGCACTTCGTCTGGCAGGCGTTCCGTTATCCCGATCGGCCCGGTCCGGCGTCGGGGCCCGCGGACGCGCGAATCGTGATTGTCAAAGGCATGAGCCTGTCGGAAATCTCGCGACTGCTCGCCGACAAAGACCTGATCGTGCACCCCGAGTGGTTCCGTTTTTACGCCAGCGAACGCGGTGTCGCGTCGAAGATTCGAGCCGGGGCCTATTTTCTGTCGGCGCGGATGTCGCCGCGGCAGATCCTCGATACGCTGCTGTCGGGGGCGCGCGAACCGGATGTGCCGGTGACGATTCCCGAGGGCAAGCACATGCTGGAGGTGGCCCATCTCCTCGAAGAAGCGGGAATCTGCAAAGCTGCCGAGGCGGAGCGACTGATGCGCGATCCAAGCTATGCGCTGTCGCTGGGGATCGGCGGCGGCTCTCTCGAAGGCTATCTGTATCCGGATACCTATCGTTTTCCGCCGGGGGTGCCGTGTACCAAAGTGCTGCCGGCGCTGGTCAAGCGATCGCAGAAAGTGCTCGGTGAGCTCAAATCGCAGTATTTCGAGGGGCTGCGCATCCTCAATAGGCAGTACAAGTTTGGCGATCGCGAAATCATGATCATGGCGAGCCTGGTCGAAAAAGAAACCGCGCGTCCCGAGGAGCGGCCTCGGATTGCCGGCGTGTTTCTAAACCGACTGCGCCTGCCGACGTTCAAGCCGCATCGGCTCGAGACCGATCCGACGATCATCTATGGCTGTACGGTTCCGACGGAAAAAAGCGAAGCGTGCCAGCAGTTCCAGGGCCGCATCCGTCGCATTCACCTGCAAGACCCCGACAACCCATACAACACCTATACCCACGAGGGGCTGCCGCCGGCACCGATCTGCAATCCGGGTCGCGCGGCGCTGGCGGCGGTGCTGGCACCAGACACGACGCCCTATCTGTATTTTGTTTCGCGCAACGACGGGACGCACCAGTTTTCCGTGACGCTGGAAGAACACCAGGCCGCGGTGAACAAGTACCAGCGCAGCGGACACTAGCCCGGCTGGGGCGAGCGAAAATCGACGATTGCAAAGAAGTGCAAAGCTGCCGTTGCGGAAGGCCGGTGGGCGCTTAGATTTGCACTATGTCGAGTTCGCGAAAGCCGGAGATCGCTGGGGAGGTCTTCGGGCGCCGCCAAGGAACCCTGTTTTCGGCCTTGTCGCAGCGGGTGTCGTCGGGTTCCGATGAACATACCGCGCTGCGAGACTACCGCATCCTGGCGAGCCTGGTCGGTCTGGCTGGGGTCGTCGCGCTGGCAGCCGTTCCGGCTTTGCCTGTGTGGGCCGCGCCGCTCGGGCTTGCATTTGGCGTGCTCTACTATGTGATTTTTGCGCGACGGGAACGTCGTCGGGCCGCCGTGCTTGCGCAGCCGTTTCCCGAGCCGTGGCAAAAGACACTGTCCGAGCGCGTGCCGCTTTACCTGCAGCTGACCGACGAAGAAAAGCGGCGCTTCGAGGGGGAAGTCGCGGTGTTTTTGGCCGAGCAGCGCATCTATTCTCTCGGTGGGCTGGAAGGCGAGGCGGAGTCGCAGGTGCAGCTGACCGACGAACATCGGGTGCTGATTGCGGCGAGCGCGGCGATCCTGCTTCTGGGCCGGCCCGACTGGCGGCTGCCGACGGAGCGCGACATCGTCGTCTATCCGTCGTCCTTTGCCGAGGAGACCTATTCGATGGAAGGTGGCGCGCACACCATCGGCATGGTCCACGCACAGGGCCCGATCCTGTTTGCGATTGATGCCATCGAGCGCAGCTTTCCGCGTCGGCACAGCTGGCCTTCGTCGTCTCAGTGGTTGCAACCGCCGCTTGCCCAGTCGCACGTTGGGCTGCATGAGTTTGCACATGTGCTCGATTTTCTTGGCCAGCAGGGACGCTCGACGGGCGTTCCGGTGCTGTTGCCGCCGAGCGTGCAGGCCCAGTGGCACGATCAGCTTGCCGTCGAGCGTGACCGTCTGATGATGGGTGATTCGGTGCTAAATCCCTACGGGCTGAAAAACGAAGCCGAGCTGTTCGCAGTTTCCGTCGAGAGCTTCTTTCAGGACGCGCAGCGACTGCGGCTGCACCACCCGGCGCTGTACAAGCTTTTGGCCGACTTTTTTAACCAAGATCCCGCCGAGCGGCTGGTTCCGCTCACGCCGGTGGCGAGCTTCCGTCCGTGGTTTGCTCTCGGTGGAACGACGCGCTATATCGCATAGCATATCGGTTCCATTCCCATATATGCCTACCACCCGTTTCGTCATATCTACGTAAGACAAACATCCACACCGATCCGTTCAGCGCTTGACTGATAGGCCAGACACTTTCGAACTGTGTGATTTGTGTAGAAGTGAAGTTCTTATCTACACAACTGCGCAGCTTGGACGTGCAAGACACGGTGATCCGTACCTGCACGGAGACCCTGCGATGCTGGACCCGTCCTGCGCCAGCCAGCCCACAGGCTTCCACAGCGGATCTGGGAAAACCTGTGAATAACTGTGTGGGCGTGTCCGCAAAGTCCTTGGTTTACAAGGAGTTTGCTGTGCCTGCCTAAAAATTAGGCAGCCGCCCAGACGCGCTCATCTCTGCTTTTTGGCCCGCGATCAGCCTTACGGAAACGGTGCCTACTTATTTCTGCGCGCCGGCTCCGGCTAGATTGGTCGTACCAATTTGCGAAGCAAAGAGCCCAGCGCTTTCCATGCGTACATCTGCGCATTTGCCAAAAATCGAATGGGGAAAATTTATCCCTAGGGCAAATTCCTGATTGGTTCCCTGTGGCTACAGACGTCCAACTCGCTTGTGCTTTTGACTTGGCAAGAGGTAGAATCGGGCGGTCCCAAAAGATACCTACGCAAAAGGCCCATACCCATGACAGATATCGTGCAGGCACTCG
>DAORGN010000271.1:0-5455 GCA_035340095.1 Pseudomonadota bacterium
AGTGGCCGTCGATGCCACGCCGCAAGGACTGGTCCGCATCCGTGCATCGTCGACGGAAATTGGCCAGGGCAAAGACACTGTTTTTACCCAAATTGCCCAAGATGCGCTGGGGATTCCGAGCGAGCTTATCGAGGTGGTGCGCCCCGATACCGCGGAAGTACCGGACAGCGGCCCGACGGTGGCGTCACGGACCGTGATGGTGGTGGGCAAGCTGGTCCACAGCGCCTGCCTGGCACTGCGACAGAAGTTGCAGGAAGCGGGACTTGTCGGCGAGTCGTACACCGCGGCAGAGTTTGTGTCTGCATGCGGGATTTTCCATCAGCTTGGTGGCGTGCTGCGCGTCGAAAGTCAGTATCAGCAGCCGGCGGGCATTGAGTGGGACGACAAAAAGTACCGCGGCGATGCCTATGCGACGTATGCGTGGGCGGTCTATGTCGCGGAAGTGACGGTCGATTTGACCACGTATGAGACGCGGGTTGACCGTTTTTGGGCGGTGCAGGACGCCGGCAAAATCATCAATCCTGTGCTGGCGGCGGGGCAGATTGAAGGCGGCGTCGCGCAAGGCGTGGGTTTTGCGCTGTACGAAAAAGTGGTGTGGCAGGCGGGCCGGATGCAAAACGCCCAAATGACCAACTACATCATGCCAACTTCTCTCGATGTGCCGGATATCTTCGTCGAGTTTGACGATCGGGCGACCAAAATGGGCACCGCGACGCCCAACGGGCCCAAAGGCGCCAAGGGCATCGGCGAGCTCCCGCTCGATGGATCAGCCCCGGCAGTGATTTCGGCGGTGCAGCACGCGACCGCGACGGCTGTGGCCGCGGTGCCGATGACCCCAGAAGACCTGATGCAAGCGGTGGAGACTGCGCGATGAAGCTGACCATGACTGTCAACGGCGTCGAGAGAACCTGCGACGTTCACCCGCTTGCGCGGCTGCTCGATGTGCTGCGCAGGGATTTTCAACTGCCGGGGACCAAAGAAGGCTGCGGCGAAGGCGAGTGCGGCGCGTGCAGCGTGTTTGTCGACGGCCAGCTTGTCAACAGTTGCCTGGTGCCGGCGATGCAAGCGGCGGGGCGCGACGTGCAGACGATTGAAGGCGTAGCGCCGTCGGCGGAGCTGATCGACCGGGTGCAGCAGGCGTTTGTCCAGCATGGCGGAGCGCAGTGCGGCATTTGCACGCCCGGAATGATCTTGGCGGCCAAGGCACTGCTCAAAGAACATCCGCAGCCGACGGTGGCCCAGATCCGCGAAGGGCTGGCCGGCAATCTGTGCCGCTGCACCGGTTACACCAAGATTTTCGAATCGGTGCTGGCAGCGACCCAGCAGGCAGAGGAGCAGCCATGAGCCACAACCTGTCGGATTTTGTTGCGCAGCCAGCGTCGACGCTGTCCGAAGCACTGGCGCTGCTTGGCGAGCCGAGTGATCCCCAGCGCGGGCCGTGGCGACCACTTGCAGGGGGCACCGATGTGATGGTGCAGCTTGGGGCCGGACAGCTTCGGCCTGGGCGTTATGTCGATATCTGGTCGATTGCCGAGCTGCGTGGCATCCGCGTCGATGAAGCCCAGATCGAAATCGGCGCGCTGACCACGTACAGCGAAATCCGCAAGCACGCGCTGTTGGCCACGGAGTTTCCGCTGCTTCAGCAATCGGCACGCGAGACGGGTGCGATTGCGATTCAAAACCGCGGCACCATCGGTGGCAACATCGCCAATGCTTCACCGGCTGCCGATACGCCCCCGTCGCTGCTCGTCTATGATGCCGAACTAGAGATCCAGTCTGTGCGCGGCGTGCGCCAGGTTCCCTATTCGGACTTTCACCGCGGCTACAAGCAGATGGACCTTGCGCCCGGTGAGCTTATCACCAAGGTGCGGCTTAAGCGGCCCAGCAGCGACGAACAGGGGCGACGGGTTCATTACTATCGCAAAGTCGGAACACGCGCCGCGCAGGCGATATCGAAAATCTGTCTGGCGGGGTTTGCGTGCGTACAAGGCGACCGCATTTCCCAGCTTCGCATCGGTCTTGGGAGTGTGGCGCCGATTCCTCTGCGCTGTCCGAAGACCGAGTCGGTGCTAACCCAAGGACCACTGACAGAAGCGCTCATCCGTCGTGCCGAAGCGACGCTGGCGTATGAGATCACGCCGATTGATGATGTGCGTTCGACAGCGCTGTATCGCCGAAAAGTCACGCTCAATTTGCTGCGTGAATTCGCTTCCCGCTGCCTGTAACCCGCGATTCCGAAAGCGAAAACAGGCCAAGTGCCCAGCGCCGTAACGCTTGGCGTATGATGGGGCGGCATGGCGACTGATCACGTCAAGCTGTATGTAGATGAGTTTGCGATAGTGAGCTACTCACCAAGCGAAGGGGTCTTCCGGTTTGCGCGGACGACTGCTCCCTATCCCAGCATCGAGGCAGCGCAGGCAAGCTACGATGCGCTCTTGACGGTGCTGTCGGCGCCGCACGCCGCGACCAAGTCGCCACGGCTGCTGGTCGACATGCGCGCAGCACCGGCCCGCAATGATCCACCGTTTGAGGAGATGCAGAAACGCTACCGGGGCCAGTTTCTGAAACAGTTTGTGCGCGTCGCAACGCTGCTCACGTCCCGTGCCGGCCTGCTCCAGGTGCAGCGCTATGGCCGGGAAGATGGACGTAGAGACATTCGCGGCTTTTTGAACGAAGAAGAAGCGGTGCAGTTTCTGCGCAGCGACGATTAGTCCCCGCTGGTGACACAGAGCGGGGAAGCACGGTCCAGACTCCGCAGCGCAGGCTCAGCCACCGGTGATGCTGAAGTAGCGCGCGTCGGGGTGGTGGCTGATGATCGCGGCGGTCGACTGCTCGGGGACAATCTGGAACTCTTCAGACAGCGTGACGCCGATTCGTTCCGCCCCAAGCAAACGGAAAAGCTGCTGATGATCTTCGAGCCGCGGACAAGCCGGATAGCCAAAGGAATAGCGGCTCCCTTGATAGCCTTGCTGGAAGAGCTGATCGACGAGCGGCGCATCCGCAGCGGCAATTCCTAGTTCGTGCCGAATCCGCTTGTGGAGCCACTCAGCCAGCGCTTCGGTCGCTTCCACCGCCAGACCATGGAAGTGCAGATAGTCGTCGTAACGGTGCTTGGCGAACATGTCTGCTTCCACTTGGGACGGCGTATCCCCCATCGTCACCAGCGAAATCGGCAGCACGTCAAAGCCGTCCTTCTGCGCGCGCGCTTTGCTGCGATAGAAGTCGGAAATGCACAGACGCTTGCCCTGCGGCTGACGTGGGAATGTGAATCGCTCGGCTTCCTGTAGCGCATTGGGAGTCCCCGGAGGATGCAGCACAACCAAGCTGTTTTCGTCGGAATAGCACGGGAAGTAGCCGTAGATAAGCCGCGGTTTTAGGTAGCGCCGTTCAATCGCTCGCTCGCACCACCTGTAAAACTTCGGCTCGACCGTTTCGCTGACAAAGTGACGGTATTCATCCTCGGACCGACGCCCGCGACGGTACTGCCACTGACCGCGGAACAGCACCAAGCGATTGATGTAACCGAATACATCGCGCAGGTTGATTGCGCTGCCTTCCAGAATCTTGGCACCCCAAAACGGCGGAAGAGGAAGCTGCGCAAGCGACTGAACGTCCGACGATGCATATGCCATCGCGGCTTCCCAGGCTTCGGCTCTCTGTTCGGCTTTGTGAAGCTCACTGGAAATGCGCTGCCCGGCGAGCCTTTTGCGTCCCGGTCCGGTCAGCGTGCGGTCTTCGGGTTTGACGTGTCCGCACAGCTCATCCATCAGCCGCAGACCCGTGAAAGCATCGACGCCGTAATAGACTTCGCCGGTGCGATAGGAAGACGACAGCGGTCCTTCGACATAAGCGCGGTTGAGCGCAGCCCCGCCACAGAGCACGGGAATCGACCAGCCACGGCTCGCCATCAGTTCCAGGTTTTCCTTCATCACCACCGTCGATTTGACGAGCAGTCCAGACATTCCGATCGCATCGGCTTTGTTCTGCTCTGCCGCTTCCAAAATGGCATCGACAGGCTGCTTGATTCCCAGGTTTATCACCCGATAGCCGTTGTTCGACAGGATGATGTCGACGAGGTTTTTGCCGATGTCGTGGACGTCTCCCTTCACCGTGCCGAGCACCATCACGCCCTTTTCCGAACCGCTCGACTTGTCCATAAACGGTTCCAGGTACGCGACCGCCGCTTTCATCGTTTCGGCGGATTGCAGAACAAACGGAAGCTGCATTTGTCCCGAAGCGAACAGCTCACCGACGGTTTTCATCCCCGAAAGGAGGATGTCATTGATGATCCCAAGCGGCTTGTGTCCGGCGTTTAGCGCTTCTTCCAGCAGCTTGTCGATGCCGACTTTTTTGCCATCAATGATGCGCCGCGACAGTCGCTCTTCCAGCGTGCCGTTTTCCCCCTTCTGCGCCGAGGTGTCTGCACTTTCACCGCCGAATCGTTCGACAAACTTGAACAGCGGATCGTATCCCGGTGAACGCCTGTCATAGATCAGATCGCGCGCCAGCTCGACGTCGGCGGGCTTGAGCTTGGCCAGCGGCACTATCTTGGCCGGACTGACAATCGCCGCGTCGAGTCCGTTCAGGATCGCTTCCGAAAGGAAGACGGAGTTTAAGACCTGCCGCGCATACGGTTTCAGTCCAAAGCTCACGTTCGACACCCCGAGCAGCGTCAGCGCGCCCGGTAGGTTTTCCTTGATGGCGCGAACACCGGACAGCGTTTCCAGCGCGGCGTTGCGGCTGTCTTCATCCCCCGAAGCGATCGTAAACGTCAGCGGATCGAACAGAAGCGCCGTCGCTGGCAAGCCATGTCGGTTGACCGCCAAGTCATACAAACGACTGGCAACCGCCAGCTTGCGCTCTGCGGTCTTGGCCATTCCGTCTTCATCAATCGTCAGCGCAACCAGCGCGGCACCATACTTTCGTGCCAGCGCGCAGACTTGGTTGGCTTTTTCTTCGCCGTCCTCGAGGTTCACGGAGTTTATGACCGCGCGACCACCGAGCATTTGCAGCGCCGCTTCCAGTACATCAAGCTGCGTTGTATCGATCACCAAAGGCTGGGTAATTTGGGTGGCGTAGCGACGGAGCACTTCGCGCATATCCCGCACTTCATCGCGCCCGACATACGCGGTGCAGACATCAATCAGGTGCGCGCCTTCCGCCACTTGTTCGCGCCCCACTTCGACGAGCCCTTCGAAGTCTTCGCGCAGGAGCAGCTCGCGGAATTTCTTGCTGCCGTTTGCGTTGCTGCGTTCGCCCACGATGAGCGGCGCGGGTTCCTGAATCAGCGGAACCGGGACATACAGCGACGACGCTTGGCCTCCGACTTTCGGTTCCGGACGCGGCCTGCCGTAAAACGACTTCACGGGCTCGCTGCGCACGCGCTTTGCCACCGCGGCAATGTGCGCGGGCGTGGTGCCGCAGCAGCCGCCGACCAAAGACACGCCAAACTCTC
>DAORGN010000272.1:0-5392 GCA_035340095.1 Pseudomonadota bacterium
TGCATCGTCGCCAAACCAAAAAGTGGCCCAGCGTCCGTTATGTGAACGGTGACTGTTGCGAGGCTGGAGAGGGAATTGCGGGGGGCGAGGCGGGGCGCTAGATGCCGAGCAGGAACTTTTCCGGCGATTCCAGGCGTTCTTTGACCCGGACCAGGAACGAAACGGCTTCTCGACCATCGACGACGCGGTGATCGTAAGACAGCGCGACGTACATCATCGGACGGATTTCGATGTTGTCGCCGACGGCAATCGGGCGGCGGATGATGTTGTGCATCCCGAGAATTCCGGTCTGCGGCATGTTGAGCAGCGGCGTGCTCATCATCGATCCGTAGACACCACCGTTCGAGATGCTGAACGTTCCCCCCGCGAGATCAGAGAGCTGGAGCTTGTTTTCTTTCGCTTTTTGCGCCAGCTCGGCGATGCCTTTTTCGATGTCTGCGAGGCCGAGCTTGTCGACGCCACGCAGCACCGGCACCACGAGTCCTTTGCCACTGCCGACGGCGATGCCAAAGTCATAGAACTTCTTGTATGCAATCGCGTCGCCGCGCATTTCGGCGTTCAGACCTGGGAATTCGCGCAGCGCTTCGACGCAGGCTTTGACGAAGAACGACATCAGACCGAGCTTGATGCCGTGCTTTTTGACAAACTCGTCTTGGAACTTGCTCCGCAGCGCCATGATGTAGCTCATGTCGACCTCGTTAAAGGTCGTCAAAATGGCGGCGGTGTGCTGGGCTTCGACGAGCCGTTCGGCAATCCGCTTGCGCAGAGAAGACAGCGTCACAACTTCTTCTGGGCCCGCCGACGAAGGAACAGCGGGGGCCGGGGCCGCTTTGGCGCGCGGTGGGGCGACCTGAACGCTGGCAGCGGCGGTGCTGGGGTCAACGCCTTGCTCGCGCAGCAGCTTGCGGGTATTTGGCGTCAGCTGTGGACGTGCGGGCGGACTGGGGGCAGGCGCAGCGGCTGGCAAAGGCGCAGCGACCGGAGCCGGGGCAGGGGACGGGACCGCTGCTTTGGCTGGCTCAACAGGGGTCGGTTTTTTTGCTGGCTCGGTGGTGCTTGGCTGAACCTGGCTCGGCTGCGCAGTCGGATCAATCCGTCCAATCGACGATCCCACCCGTACCGATGTGCCGACTGGTACGAGCTGTTCGACGAGAACACCCGCACTTGGGGCCGGCAGCGTCACCGTCACTTTGTCGGTTTCTAGCTCGGCGAGCGGATCATCGACTTTGACCAGCGCACCGACGGGCTTTAGCCACTTGGCAACCACCGCTTCCGAGATCGATTCTCCGAGGGGCGGGATGATGAGTTCAATCGACATGTCGTTTCTTCCTCTATCGGCACGACCGCTTCGTCGTCACATTACGGGGTGGCAAAGGCCTCATCCATCAGCTTTTTGTGCTCGAGCACATGGGCTTTGTACGAACCCGTGGCCGGGCTGGCGCTCTCGACGCGACTGGCAAACCGGAGCTGCACGTTCGCCGGCAGAAGCGCCAAGAGCCGTGGCGCAACAAACGACTGCGCACCCATGTTGGCCGGCTCTTCTTGCACCCAAATCATCTCGCGTGCGGAGGGATACTGCACCAGCAGCGCGCTGATGTCCGGCACCCGGAACGGATAGAGCTGCTCGATGCGGCAGATGGCAGTTTGCCCGTCGCTGCGCCGCTTTCGTTCATCGACCAGATCGTAATAAATCTTGCCCGTGCAGAGCATGATGCGCTGGACCTTATCGGCGCTGACCTTGGTGTCTTGGAGCACGCACTGAAAACCGCCCTGGCTCAGCTCGGAGATCGGCGACGTCGCTGCCGGATGGCGCAGCAGGCTCTTGGGCGACATCACGACCAGCGGCTTGCGCCATGGACGCTTGACCTGCCGCCGCAGCAGATGGAAATACTGCGCGGGTGTCGTCGGATAGGTGACTTGCCAGTTGTCCTCAGCGCAGAGCTGCAAAAAGCGCTCAAAGCGGGCGCTCGAGTGTTCGGGCCCCTGGCCTTCGTACCCGTGCGGCAGAAGCATCGTCAGGCCCGACAGCCGTCGCCACTTGTCTTCCGCCGAGCTGATGAACTGATCGAGAATCACCTGCGCGCCATTGACAAAATCGCCAAACTGTGCTTCCCACAGCACCAGCGCGTCAGGATAATCGAGGCTGAAGCCATATTCAAAACCGAGCACCGCCGCTTCCGACAGCAAGCTATCGTGGACCTGAAATTCTCCGACGGGACCGAGCTTGCTGCTCAGATGGCACAGCGGCGTAAACTTTTCGCCCGTTTTGTAGCTCGTCAGCACCGCATGGCGTTGGCTGAACGTGCCGCGACGGGAATCTTGCCCGGTGAGGCGAACCAGTGTGCCCTCGCGCAGCAGGCTGCCAAACGCGAGCAGCTCGGCCATGCCCCAGTCGAGCCCTTGCTCGCCGCGGCCCATGGCGGCGCGAAGCTGAAGCAGCCGTTCGATTTTCGGGTGGGCCGAAAAGCCAGCGGGGACCGTCGACAGACGCTGCGCCAGATCGGCCAAATCGGCCTGCGATACGCTGGTATCGGCATCGGGCACGCTGGCGTCAGGACCCCCGCGATAGCCACGCCACACCCCGTCGCCAGCATTGACCACCGGACGTTCGGACGCCGACTTGGCCGCGACGAGTTCCAGCTCCAGCTCGGCCTGCTTGCGCTGCACCATCGCATCGGCTTCGCTTTGTGGCAGCACGCCGCGCTTGGCCAGCGACTGCGCATAAAGCGATCGCACCGACGACAGCTGATCGATGCGCTGGTACATAAGTGGCTGGGTAAAGCCGGGTTCGTCGGATTCGTTGTGACCGTAGCGACGGTAACAAACCATGTCGAGCACGACATCGCAGCCAAACTGCCGCTGATAGTCGAGCAGGATCTCGACGGCGTGGATGACCGCTTCGGGATCGTGTCCGTTGACGTGCAGAATCGGCGCTTGCAACAGCTTCGCGACGTCGGTGCAGTAGCGGGTCGAACGCGAGTCGCTAGGATCGGTGGTAAAGCCGATCTGGTTGTTTACGATGACGTGGAACGTGCCACCCGTCTGATACGCCGGCAGACCCGACAGACTGAGCGTTTCCGTGACCAGTCCTTGACCCGCGAACGCCGCGTCGCCGTGGACCAGCACGCCCAAGACTTTGCTTCGTTCGCTGTCGTGTAGCCGCTGCTGCTTGGCGCGGACGCGACCGACGACGACGGGATTGACTGCTTCCAGGTGGCTTGGGTTAAACGCCAGCGACAAGTGAATGTTCTGCCCGCTGCGCGTCACAAACTCCGTCGAGTACCCCATGTGGTACTTGACGTCGCCGGAACCCATCACTGTTTCGGCCTGAATGTCCTCGAACTCGGCGAACAAGAGCCGTGGCTGCTTGCCCAGCAAGTTCACAAGAACGTTTAGTCGTCCTCGGTGCGCCATGCCGATGACGGCTTGCGAAAGCCCGCGCTCGCCGGCCAGCTGGAACAAGTAGTCGAGCAGCGGAATCAGCGTCTGCCCACCTTCGAGAGAAAAGCGCTTGGCCCCGACGTACTTGGTGTGCAGAAACTGCTCTAGAATTTCGGCATCGGCCAGTCGACGCAGGATGTGAATCTGTTCGTCGCGGCTGTGTGAAAAACGGTTGGTCTGGCCTTCGAGTCGATCCAGGACGAACTGTCGCCGTCGCGGATCGTCGATGTGCATGACCTCAGCGCCGATGCTGCTGCTGTAGACGGTTTTTAGGTGATCGACAATTGCCGATACCGTCGATCCGTCGGGGATTCCGGCGAGCGTGAGACCGTGCACCGGACGCTGTAGATCGTCGGGGCCAAGACCATGCGCGCTGGGGTCTAGCTCGGGATTGCCCACCGGGGTGATAAGGCCCAGCGGATCGAGCTGCGCAGCCAAGTGGCCATAGCGACGGAACGCAGCAACCAAGCTCTGGACCCTGTACGGCAGCGTGTCCGCATGTCCGCTCGTCTGCTTCGGTGCTGTCGCGCCGGTTTGAGAAGCGAAAAACGACGCATCTCCACTGTCGAGAAGTGCCGCAAAGCTGGGCTCCACTTCCGACGGTGAAGTCTGCGAAAGTTCATACTGTTCATCGAGGTAACGAAGGTTGGCTCCAAGAAGTCCAACCAGCTTGAGATCCGACGCATTCATCGTGAATTTGCTCGCACGGGACGCCCCCGCGATTCTGTCTGAATGTTCCGAAGAATACTCGGAAGGGGGTCGCGGGTAAACGCCTAGGCCGTTCTTCTTTGTCAGATGCCGACCTAGGCCGTTTTGTCGCCGCGGTTTTGAACCGGCCCATCACCGTGATTTTTCGACGGAGACACTTGTTTTTCTCCGCCGCTTCGATCCACACTGCGCGCCCGCAAGGCCAAATGCCCGTCGACCATCCAATTGTGGCCTTGCAGGAGGACTGCTGTGCCCGCAAACGATCCGCAAACTTTCGGAGACACCCTGGCCGCGGTAAACGCTGGTTTGAACAGCCTAAGCGCGGTCTTTCTGCTCGCTGGTTATGGTTTTGCCAAAGCGCACAAGCCGGCTGCACACAAAAAGTGCATGTTTGCCGCGCTCGTCGTTTCGGCGGTGTTTTTGGCCTGCTACCTAACACGTTTTTATCTGACCGGGGCGCATCGCTACAGCGGCGACGGTCTGATGCGCATCGTCTATTTTGGGCTGCTGTTTTCCCACATGACGCTGGCGGCAGCGGTTCCGCCTCTCGCACTGCGGGCGGTGTGGTTGGCGTGGAAAGGCCGGATCGATGACCACCGCAAGATCGTCCGCTATGCCTGGCCGGTGTGGCTGTATGTCTCGGTGACGGGCGTGCTTGTGTACCTTCTACTGTATAAGCTGTAGTCTCGCTTGTGCCCGGCGGGCCGCGCCATGTAGTCGACGGAACGCGGACAATTCGCACATTGACCGTCTTTCCCGAGGGTGGGAAAATGAGTAGTAAGCGCCACGGCATTTTCGCTGGCACTTAGAGACTCTTTTCAGAGAAAAACATGGCGACGCTCGAAGAGAATTCGGTAGTTGGCCCCTACCGAATCATTCGCAAGCTGGGGCAGGGCGGGATGGGGTCGGTGTACGAAGCGCTGCACCAGACGCTGGGCCGTCACGTTGCAATCAAAGTCCTTCACCCCGAGGTGGCCCGCAACGAAGAGTTTGCGCTGCGTTTTGCCAACGAGGCGCGGGCGAGCAACATCGTCGACCATCCCGACGTGGTGCAAATCACCGATCATGGCTCACTGCCCGACGGAATTCCGTACATCGTGATGGAATACCTCAAAGGCGAATCGCTCGGGCATCGCATCGAGCACCTCGGCGGTCCGATGAACCCGTCGGAAGTCGCGTATATCGCGCTGCAAGTCGCCGACGTCCTGGCCGCCGCCCACATCAAAGGAATCATTCACAGAGA
>DAORGN010000273.1:0-5378 GCA_035340095.1 Pseudomonadota bacterium
TCAGAGCTCGTCTCCGCCGGCCAGTTCGGCGCTTTCACCTGTCGATGACGGCTATGGCTATCGTCCGCCGCCGCCACCCCCGCCGCCGCCACCCCCACCCAAACCCGAACGCGAGACGATATCTCGCAGCTATTTCCAGTTCACGATGGGCTTTTTGGCTGGTGGTCGCACCTATGCCAACTCGTCGTTTGAAAACACCAACGGCGTGGCTGCAAACCTCAGCGAGCCGTTTCTGAAAGCGCCGTTCGATTACGAGACGGTGCTGGGTCTGCGCTACGACCTCCGCGTCGTCTATTCGTACATTCGCGGCACCATCGGCGTCGACTTCCCGTTTTCGACGTTTGCTGCTCGCAACGCGATGGGAACGTATACGCTCGACGGACGCACGGTCAACGTCGCGATCCAGTCGCTGCGCCCTTACGAGCTGCGTTTTGGCATCGGCGGTGAATACCCGATCTGGGTGTTTGCCCCGTTTGTCGATCTGATCGGCTACGCCTACTGGACCAACGTCGGCGCCGCGGTAAACGATGCCAAAGCGGAATTCCAAGCGCGCGGCTTTGGCTTTTCGGCCCGGGCCGGCACGCGACTTCACGTCAAGCCGTGGTTTTTCGTCCAGCTTGCCGGCGACGTTGGCATCTACGGTCCGACTCGCTGGAACGCCGAGCTGTCGCTGGGCTTTTCGGCCCCCGCCAAGCGTTACTAAACCCCGGTCGCGATGAGCGCCGTCACGGCGGCGGCCACAGCGAGCGGAATCGTCAAGTTGTCATCGAGCTTGGTAGAAAACACTTCCGCCCCCGCCCCCGCAAAGCCTGCCACCATCGCGATGAGTGCCCATCGTCCGATTCCTCCCGGCATCATCATCGCCGCCACCACGAGCGATCCAAGCGACGCCGACAGCACAAACCCCAGGCTGCCTTCCAGCGATCGACCTGCGCGCAGCCGGGTTTTGCCAAACCGTCGTCCCACAAGCGCCGCGATCGGATCGCCGATGCCCAGCACCACCACCGCGAGCGCCGCAACCGCTTTGGGCGTCGCCACCGCCAAGATCAGCAGCGCCGTCACATACCACGTCGAGGAGTTTACGCGATAGCGCTCGTGGACGTGCGCCACCTTGCCAAAAAAGCCCATCAGGCGATCGTTCAGATCGGGCCGGAAGCGGCGCGCGATTTCCAAGCTCCATGCCGTTAGACAGAGTGCCGCCGACGCTGCAATCAGGTAGCCCTGCGACGGAGCGAGCAGAATCACCACGAGCGCCGTCAGCGCCGATCCGATATGGAACAGGTTGCGAGAATAGTTGGTCGGGCGCAGGCTCGGCGGCGCAACGTGCGCGGTACGCAGCCAGGCCGCCAGCGATTCATAGGCAGGATGTACTTCGCGCTGGAAGGCCGCCCAATAGGCCCGCGCTGTCGCCGTTTCGATGCGCTGGGCCCGCTCCAGGGCCTCGACAAGCTGCCCGAGTTTGTCCGGCAGGGCATCGTGGCCCGGTTTGCCCAGGTCGTCTTGCGAGGCTTCCCGCAGCCATTGCAGCCGCTGGATGATGCGCTGAAGCTGCGCCCGCGCGTCGGCTTCGATCGATTCATGGAACGACGCCGGATCAATTTTCCGCAAAAGTGCATGCAGCTCGGTCGATGTCTCCAGCGTCGCGGATAGGGCAGTGGTCGTCACCGTGTTATTGAACATTTCGGCGTGTCGCGGCGGGAACACAAATCTGTCACCGTTTTGTCACGGCCCAAACTAGGCTAGCTTCCCTGGCCGTGTCGTCTGCCGAAAATCCCCCAAGTGCCGCTGCGATTCCGTGGACATATCGCTGGGCCGTTCTTGCACTACTCAGCGTGTCGCTGTTTGCGAACTACTACCTGTTCGATTCGCTCGGGATGGTCGCCGACGTTGTGATGCGCGAGCACGGGTTAAGCGAAGTCGATTACGGCCTTCTGTCTGGCGCGTACAACATTGCTGGCGCGCTCGCGCTGCTCGTCGGAGGTTCGCTGATCGATCGGCTTGGTACGAAGCGATCGATCGTGCTGTTTGGGGCGCTGTCGGCGCTGGCCGGACTTCTGACCTTTGCCGCACCGCACTTCTATCTGCTGCTGTTGGCGCGCTTCATCTTGGGTTTGGGTGGTGAACCACTTGGTGTCGCGGTGAGCACGGCCCTTGCCCGCTATTGGAAAAGCAAAGACTTGGCCTTCGCATTCGGGGTCAACTTGACGTTTGCACGGCTCGGTACGGTCGCTGTCAATCGTTCACCGCAGTGGGCCCCTTCGGCGTATGCACAGGCGACCTCGCGGCCAGCGCTGCTCATCGCGGCGGGAATCGGCCTGATCAGCCTGGTGGCTGGCGTTCTCAATTCCCGGCTCGAAGCGCGGGCCGAGCAGCGGCTCTCACTGCCTCCGTCTGGACGCCAGGACCGACTGTCTTTTGGCGAGCTGCGCAGCTTCGATGTTAGCTACGTTTACCTCACTTTGGTTTGTCTGGGTTTTTACTGCGCGCTGTTTCCGTTTCAGTCGTTTGCGACCAAGATTTTCATCGAATCACATCGTCTCTCACGCCAAGATGCGGGGGCGCTTTTGAGCTACCTACCGACGACGGCAATGTTTCTGGCGCCGCTGTTCGGACTGATCGTGGATCGCTCGGGCAAGCGCGCAGTCCTGCTTTTGTGCGGACTCCTTTTGGTGGCGCCGGTCTTTCCCTTGCTGGCGATTCCGTCTTTTCCGCCGCAGCTTCCGGTGTTGCTCCTGTGTCTGTCCTTTGCGCTGATTCCTGCGGTGCTGTGGCCGTCGGTGGCGATGCTCGTCGAGGAAAACCGACTGGGAACCGCGTATGCGCTGATGACGTTGCTTCAGCAGCTTGCGCTGTGGGTCACTTCGGCGCTGCTGGGTCTGTGTAACGAACGAGCGCAGGCGAGCGCGCAACATCCACAAGGCTATGCACCGGGTCTGTGGCTCCTTGGCGGACTGTGCTGGGTCGCGCTTTTGGCGGCCTTTCTGCTTTTTTGGCGCGAGCGAAAACGTCAGCCGCGGCGCTTCTAAATCAGATTCAGTCCAACATCACAAAGAGTCGGTTGAAAACAGTTCGTGCTGGATTTCTGCGACGGTGGTTGGCGCGTGTCCTTCCAGATGATTGTTGACAAGGACATAGGCTTTTTCTTCCACCTTCAGGCTGCGCAAAACCTGCAACATGTCTTTCCGAACGGAGTCCGCGCGCACACGAAGTCGATCATAGGGAGCCCACTTGGACGCCTCTGCATAACGGACTCCCTGCGGCAACAGAGCCCGCAGAAGATAGAACGGCCACTTGGCCTGACTTTGCTGCAAAAGCGCAAACTGCTGACCGATGGATGGCATCTTGGTCCAGGAATTTAGGACATGCGAAACACCATGGGTCGCCAAGACAGACAGATAGCGGGAAGTGAAGTGTGATTCGGTGCGTAGCTCGACGGAAAGTGGCCCGGAAAACTGCTTGCGGACTTGCTGTAAAAAGTGATCGAGCAAGCGGCAGAAATCGGCTTCGTGAATGTCGTTCTCTTGCAGCTCCAGAATCAGCGGACCCAGCAGCTCGCCCAGCTCATCGCAGAGCGGCTGCGCCACTTCTTCCAGAAACAGTCTGGGATCCAGAAAGTGCGGATTGATTTCGTCTAAAAGACGCCACTCCGCTTGCTGCTGCGGGGTGTAGCGGCTGACCGAAAGTTCGTGAAACACCTTTGGACAGAGTTCAACTTTTTCCGGCAAATGACGAAGCTGACTGGCGTATTTTTGCAGCAGTTTTCGTCGCTGGGAAGGCCGTACATAGTACATGTTGTCGGCGCCGGCACTGCGGAACAGCGAATTGCGCGCGTATTCCGCCAAGCACAGATCGGAAAAACGACTGCTTGCGCCGTATGCTTTGACGCTACGGTAGACCCCGCCATCCCAGCCCGGATACACCCAAGAGCTTGTACCAAAGCTGCGGGTGGGAATGCCCAGCTTGGGCGGAATCGGCAGCGTCTCTGGATCAAAGGAATGGCTGCTTTTCTGTCGGGCAGATGCCTTTTCCGGTTCGCTTTGGGAGGCTGGATCGGGGGCCGCAAAAAGTGAAAACTGCTGCGCCATGCGCACGCTCATGCCACAGTTTCGGTGTGGACGACAAGCGTTGACTCGCAGGGTGCTTTTGTGCGAGCCCAGAGATCGTGCTTCGAACAAGCCGCAAACTTGTGGTCCGTTTTTTGGGATTCCTGCTTTCGCTGCTGCTGCTTTTCCGCAGTGCCACGGCTGCCCCACCCAAAGAGGCAGACTTTCGTCGCGTGACCGATTGGCTGTGGCTTTTGGCTGGTGCAGCGACGGGTTTTGTCGCGCACGAAGGTGGACACCTGCTGCTGGATTTGGCGGCAGGAACCAAACCAGAGTTTCACAAAGTGACGCTCGGGCCGTTTCCTTTTTTTGCGATTCAACCAACCGTGACAGACCTTTCGCCACGACTCCGTTATGCGATTCCGGCGATGGGTTTTGCCGCGCAGGATCTGTATTCCGAGCTGATCTTGGGAATCGATCCCAGGCTGCGTGAACACCACCATCCGTTCCTGAAGGGAATGCTCGGATTTCATGCGGTGCTGTCGGTGGGATACGCAATTACCGGCTTTGCTGCGATTGGTCCCGCCCAAAGCGACGTAAATTCCATGGCGCGCGCGCTGCAAGTTCCGCCGTGGGCGATAGGAATGATGATCCTTGTTCCCGCCGGCTGTGATGTCTACAGATACTTTGTGCCTGACTCGCGCTGGGCCCCGTGGGTAAGCCTGTCTGCAAAGCTGACGACCATCGGCGCGATCGCCGCGTTTTGATTTGCTGCCGCGATCGCATAGCCAGCCTCGGTAGATTATCGCGTTGTGATTCGCGTCACGGCGTGATACGCTCTCCCCGAGGTGTCCTCTGCAATGTCCGAGCCTCGGCTAGGTCCCTATAGACTGATTCGCAAGCTCAGCCAAGGTGGCATGGGCGCAGTCTATGAGGGGTTCCACGAGGCCGTCGAGCGCCACGTCGCCATCAAGGTGCTACGACCCGAATTCATGAGCAATTCCGATTTTGTGACGCGCTTCTTTAATGAAGCCAAAGCCGCAAATCGGATTGGCCACCCAAGCATCGTCCAGATATTCGATTGTGGCCGGCTCACCGACGGAACTTCCTACATCGTGATGGAGCTTCTGGATGGCGAGACGGTCGGTATGCGGATTCGGCGCAGTGGTGGTCGGCTGCCGCTGCTGGGGGCGCTGCAAGTGGTGCGTCAAGTCGCCAACGCACTCGCCGCTGCCCACGCCAAAAACATCGTCCACCGAGATTTGAAACCAGACAACATTATGCTGGTGCGTGATCCGGCGGTTCCCGGTGGGGAACGGGTCAAGCTGCTCGACT
>DAORGN010000274.1:0-5353 GCA_035340095.1 Pseudomonadota bacterium
CCGCATGCCGCGCTCGTGACCGCCGCCGTCGATGAGCGGCGCGATGCGCACGCGGGGCTTGCGGCGCACCCACAGCGCGCCCACGCCCTTGGGCCCGTACATCTTGTGGGCCGACAGCGAGACCAGGTCGCACTTCGACTTCTCGACGTCGAAAGCGGTCTGCGGGCTTGGTTCTGCGGCCCCTATCAAACGAATCATCCGATCCTGGAAGCGGTGCTTTGTGCACTCCTGCTGCTGCTTGTGTTTTGGCGCAGTCATCGGCTGGCTCCGCAGATCACCATGCGGCTCCTTCTGTGGTTGGCCCTGCTGTTTGCACACTTCTTTTTCTTTGAACCCGCAAATCCGGAAGCATGGGGTCCGTCGGCCTTTGCGCTGACGCTGTTGCTGACGATCGGTCTGTGCGGAAGCGGCTCTCTGCCCGCGCGATCGCTCGCGGTGTGCGGCATCGCCGGTCTTGCCTTCCTGCTTGGTCGCAGTCAGCAGGAATCCCATTCCCAAGCCGATTCCGTTTCTGCCTTTGTTGGGGCCGAAGCCAGCTCTGATCTGCCGCTGCGCGAGCTGACCCGCTTCATCGACATCAACATCGAACCGGACGCGCTGCTTCTCGTCGACGATCGACTCCTTAGCTCTTATTTTCATCTGTACAGCAGACGGTCTCCGCTTGTGCGTCCGTATGTCGGAATCGCTCCGGCTGAGCTTCGCAGTCGATATCATCTGACGACGCTGAGTCTGCGCTTCTTTTCCCCCAACCTTTCGCCGCAGGATGTCGATGCGCGGATTCTGAGTGGACATCCGGTCTATCTGCTGGCCAGCTTTGCGACGGATTCCGAATCGCAGCCGCTTCCGTATCACGGTCTTCATCTGTCGCGAATCAGACAGCCGCTTTATGGTGTTCAGACCCTTCCCAAGCGGCCTCCTTTGGAAACAGAGTCCGGCGCAAAAATCGATGATCTGCTGGCCAACGATCTGTCGCTTCTGGCGGTCACGGTGATAAATCCCACGGTGTATCGGCTGACGCTGGCGCGCGGCAGCAGACAATTTTCCGCCAAGTGGAAGCCGATGGGAATCGGTGGTTCGGAACAGCAGGAAGGTTTTGATGGCAACAATGCGCCGCGCTGTGAAGTGGCGGCAAAGATCATCGATCGCTGGCTTGCCGACGGTGATTCCCAACGTGAACTGGTTCCGGACGTGGTGTTGCGGGCGTTCCATCGCAACGTTCCGTGCGACCGAAGCTGCAAAGATGTGCCACGGATTTTGGGGGAAGAGTTTGCGCCGACGTTTCCAGCCTGGAACGATCACTTGGTGATCGGCGCGCTGACGGCATGGATTGATGATGGCCAAACCCCGTCGAAGTTTCATGACGGACTGTGGAATCCGCAGCGCTTTGCAAGGGAACCGGACTATCGATCCAGCGTGGCGAACCTTGCGACGTTTTTAAGTCTTATCGCGCATGGTGACGCAAACTACGCGGACAACTTTCTGGTTCGGGAAGGCCCCCCCTTTCGTGTCTTCAGCATCGACAACGGAAGGTCGCTCGATGGGATTCCGTTCTATTCAGATGATGCCGATCCAGACTGGGAACCGCTGCGTCACCTTGCGAAAGACCAGTTGTTTTTGCCGCAAGTGGAACCGCGGATGCTGGCACGGCTTGGGCAGCTTCCACAATCGCCGCTTCTGCCGGCGCTGTACGTGGTAAGTGCCGTCGATCTGATCCGTGGAAAGAGCGTTGCCGATGTGCATGCCGAACCGCGCTTGCGTCCTTTTGTGGACCGTCCGCTTGCGCAACAGCCGGCGGCCAAACCCATCGGGCGCGGAACGTATTTGATTCAGGACCCGGCGAATTCGGGTCTGTGGCTTGTGCAAGGAATCTCGGCGCAAGGCGTCGCCGATGTGGCCGAGCGCGCCCGCGCTCTGGTGAAGCGATATTCGACGGGAAAATCGGAATAAACAGGGCGGGGCAGGCTAGCGGGCGATGCGCGACAGATAACCAAGCAGCTCGGCATCGAGCGGACTGTCGACGATCGCCTGCCCCGGCTTGAGCGTCGGAGCCAGCGGCGCCGGACGAGTCGGACGGGCTCGCACGATCGTGGTTCGGATCGGATCGGCGGCAGCGCGATGGATCGGAACCGGCGGCGAACGACGCAGCGTGACCCCTTCCGCCGTCGGTCGCGGCTTGAAAAGCTCCGGCGGAATCGTGTAGCTCGGAATCGATCGCTGGACCGGCGGAATCGACGTAAGCACAGACGGTGCAGGAGCCCGCGACGGAGGGATCTGCGCCGTCGGCATTTGGCTCGCACCAAACTGCGCGGTCTGATCTTCCTGATCGAGCGATGCCAGAGGCCGTGCTTTGGGCAGCGGCGTGGTGTCGCTCATCATGTCGTCGGCTTCGGCCTCGAACGTCAGCGCGGGTTCATCGTCATCGGCAGCCGCTTCAATTTCGACCACCGCATCGTCGGCAGCGGCATCGGGCGCAATGATGACTTTGCTTTCGGCAGCCGGAGCCGCCGCGGCATTGAGCTTCTTGAGTCGCTCAGCCAGCGTCGATGTACTGACGTTCGGTGCGCTCGGGGGCGGCGGAACCGGAGAGATGATCGGTGACGATGCTTCGGCTTTTGCCCCGGCAGCGTCGGGCGTCGACTTCGGCGCGCCGATCTTTTGGGTGTCGCCCGCTGCCGCTTTTTCCGTCGGAGCAGCGCCATGCCCATCGGCCTTTGTCGCTGGGAAGCGCTGCACTTCAGGCAGGTTGTCAAACAGTCCGTCGCGCAGACGCTTGAGCATCCCCTTGTGCTGATCTTGCATCCGCTTCTGCGTCACAGTTTCCGGCTCGTCAATCGAGTAGGGAGTTCGCTGCGACGAAAGGATGGTCCCCTCGATAAAGAGGTGGGTGGTCAGGACCGGACGCGCCGGACCCGAGTCCTCTGTCTGGACGTGAAACAGCCGTCCAGCGTGACGAACATTGTGGTTGTAGCCGAGGAGCGGCGGACGCTTTGACACCAAGGGTTAGGCTATCATGGCTTTTAGATTCACTTAAAGAGCCAAGTTTTCGCGTCGCTAGCCGATAGGGGCCCGATGTGGGCGTCGCGGTGGCTTTCGGGCACGTTTTTGTGCAAGCACGCGCTCGGCGCTGCGCTAAAGTCGCGTTTTCATGCATCGTCAGGGAGACGTCAAAGCCGACCCATCGCGTCGCGAGCTGCACGAAGAGCCCACGCTCTACGAAGCTGAGCATGCGGCCAGCGCGTTCGGTCTTTTGCTCGCGTCGCCCGAGCCGCAAGATGGCCCGTCCGCCTTGTCGGCGCCGGACGCCCGACCGACGACTCCCCCTGCGCCACAGGCACCGCCTGCTGGGTCTGTATCACCCCCGCGGCCAAACGATTCGTGGGAAGAAGCGACGCGGGTGCCAGGGATCGGCCACCAAGCGACCCAGACGCTGCTGCCCGTGCACCGCCCACCCATTGAGCATGCGCTGCCGGCAGGGGCCGTGACCGAAATGCGCCAGTTGCCGGGTCCGCAGGCGAGCCACGGGCCGCCAGCTGGTCCTCGCCAGCGCCTGCTCTATCCGTTTGTGGTGGGCACGCTGGGTGGCCTTCTGGGCCTTTTGATTGCGATGGGAGGACTTCAGCTTGTCAAACAGCGGCGCGAAGCCCAGCGCCGTGAACGGCTCGAAATTTTGCCGCTGCAGCAGCAGGTGATGGACCGCGCGGTGCGGGCGCTTCTGGCCGGACAGCGCGACGAAGCGCGCGAGCTTTTGCAGTACTACGAGCTGCGCTGGCCATCGCCGGGACTTGTGCAGCTCTTGCAGTCGATTGATCGGCTGAACGCCCAGCCAAACGGGCCGACACGCTGATTCGTCGCGATCCGCGATAGAGTAAAGCTCGGACATTTGTCCGCCCACGACCGGAGTTTGCCGATGAAGTCGTCCGTCCGCTGGCTCTTTCGCATCGTGTTTGTCGCCGCTGCTGTCTATCTTTTTCTCGGTTTTGCCGTCGTCGCCGTGCTCAGCAAACCCAAGCGCCATCTCGACGCGAGCAAAAATCCCGGCACACACGGCATCGCCTATCAAGACGTGCGCTTTGCCTCCCGCGGTGGCGACGCAGAGCTTGCGGCCTGGTACTTGCCCCACGCAAGCCACAACGCCGCACTTGTGCTGGTCCACGGCAAAGACGGCAGCCGCACCCACGAACAGAATCGTCGCAACGACGAGTTTATGTCGGCACTTTATCGACAGGGCTTTACCGTGCTAGCGATGGACTTGCGCGGTCACGGTCAGTCGTCGCCGGGGCGGTTCAGCTTCGGAATCAATGAAAGCCGCGATGTCCTGGGCGGTTTCGACTATTTGCAAAAACAGGGCTTTGACCAAAAACACATCGGTCTGCACGGCGTGTCGATGGGCGCGGCGTCGGTGCTGCTCGCGGCGGCGCAAGAACCAGCGGTCAAGGCGGTGATTGCCGACTGTGGCTATGCCGATTTTGGCCGCATCATGCGTCGCGAGTGGTATCGGCGCACCCACCTTCCGTCGCTGATCTTGCCGTCCGCGCAGGTCGCGGGACAGCTTTGGCTTGGCCACGATGTGCTGTCGGTGCGTCCGATTGACCGCGTTGCCGACATCAAATCGCAGGTCCTGTTCATTCATGCCGCAAACGACACCCTGATTCCGCCGTCCGATTCGCAGGACATGCAGGCGAAGCTGCCCGGATCGGCGCTGTGGATTCAGCCCGGTGCTCGTCACGCTGCCGGCTTCGATGCCGACCCCACCGGATACGTCCAGCACGTCGCCGACTTCTTTGGCCAGACGTTGCGCAATTAGCATCCCAACCGCTGCCGGCTTTGCGTAACATCGGCGCGCTGCTTGCGGCCTTTTGCCAGGCCCAGCGTGGGAGTCTGTCCGATGCTCTCGATCTCTGCGCCACACACGCCTGCTGAAAACCTGTCCAAAGCCTCGCGGACGCTCGGGGACATGCTGCGCCGTCGCGCCGAGCTTACGCCAAGCCGTGAAGCCTTTTTCGAGCGCCGCGATGAGCGCTGGCGTCCGACCACCTGGGCCCAGGCCTATGCCCGCGCCTGTCGCTACGCAGCGGGACTACGAAAGCTGTCGCTCACCCGAGGGGATCGCATCGCAATCCTCGGACCGACGCAGCTTCGCTGGACCCTGTTTGATTTTGCGGCGCAGCTGCTCGGCCTGGTCAGTTTCGGGATTTATCAGCAGCAGACCGTCGAACAAATCCGCTACCTGCTCGCCCACAGTGAAGCCAAGGTGGTGCTCGTCGGCGATGAAAAAGAACTGGCCAACGTCGTCGCTGCGGCCCAAGACCTGCCGCATGTGGTGGCGATTGTCCCGTGGGATGAAGCGGTGTAT